>NZ_PCOW01000008.1:0-169046 GCF_002979495.1 Microbacterium sp. MYb64
CCCGCCCCCGGTCGCCCCTTCCCCCTCTCCTTGACCGCGAGACTTCATCTGGGCGACGAGACTGCGCGCACGAACCGCAGTCTCGTCGCGGAGTTGGAGTCTCGCGGATCTGTCGGTGGCGCTCATAGGCGTCCCTTCCTGAGCAGGACGAGCAGGAAGACGGATCCGCCGACCAGCTCGATGATGATGGAGACGGCGCCCTGCGCCGAGAAGAGGTGCTTCATCACGAAGTAAGCCCCGCCCAGCACCGCGATCGCGGTGAGCACGGCGACGGGCAGCACGAGCCGATGGTCGTGCGTGTCGGCCAGCTGATAGGCGAGGGTCGCGACGAGGAAGCCGAGGAACGTCATCGGCCCCACCAGCGCAGTGGAGGTCGCCATCAGCACGGCCACGAGCAGCAGCACGCGCAGCTGCTCGCGCCGATGGTCGACGCCGAGTGCGTTCGCCGCGTCGGGCCCGAGCGCCAGCACGTTCAGGCGGCGTGAGCGCAGGAAGAGGAGCGCCGATCCGGCCAGGCACAGCGGGATCGCGAGCGGCAGATAGGAGGCATCCGCGTTCGCGACGCTGCCGAACAGCCGGGCGGCGAGCACGTCGAACTCGCTCGGGGTGAGCAGCCGCTGCATGAATGTGGACACGGCGCCGAGCCCGCCGCCGATCACGATCCCGATCAGCAGCATCACGTGCATGCTGCCGCGCCGGCCGGACAGCAGCCAGCCGTAGAGCAGGACGGCGAATCCGGTCATCAGCACGATCTGCAGCGCGAACTGCGGCACGCCCTGCAGCGCAGTGACCCCGGCGGCCCCGAGCAGGAACACGGCTGTGGTCTGGATCGCCGTGTAGAGCGACTCGAACCCCATGATCGACGGGGTCACGATCCGGTTGTTCGCCGCGGTCTGGAAGGCGACGGTCGCGGTGGCCTGCGCGATCGCGACCACGAGGATCACCAGCACGCTCGTCACGCGCAGCTGCACGATCCGCCAGAAGCCGTCCGTGCCGAACGGCACGGGATTGCCGTGCACCAGCAGGCCGATCAGCGCTGCCGCCGCGAGCACGGTCAGCACGGCGATCACGAGGACGTACCGCCGCCGCGCACGGGCGGTCGGGAACGCACCGGACGTGCGCTCGGCCACCGGCGTCGCGGGCGCCTGCGCCGGGCTCAGCACCTCAGCCACGAGAACGCTGCCTCAGGATCAGCACGATGAACACCGCGGCCCCGACGAGGCCCAGCACGAGAGACACGGGCACCTCGAACGGCATGATGATGGTGCGTCCGATGAGGTCGCACACCGTGACGAGCCCCACCCCGAGCAGGCACACCCAGGGCAGGTTGCTGCGCAGATCGTCGCCGCGGATCATCGACACCAGGTTCGGCACGATCAGCCCGACGAACGGCAGGTTGCCGACGACGACCGTGACAACTCCGGTGGCGGCGGCGATGAGCACGGTGCCGAGCAGGACGACCCTGCCGTGGTTCAGGCCCGCGTTCGTCGCGATCTCCTCGCCGAGCCCTGCGATCGTGAAGCGATCGGCGACGATGAAGACGATCACCCCGACGATCGCGACGATCCAGAGCAGCTCGTACTGCCCGCGCAGCACCGAGGTGAAGCTGCCGGCGAACCACACGCCGAGCGTCTGCAGCGTGTTGGTCGCGAGGGCGAGGTAGGTCGAGATGGATCCGACGACCGCACCCAGCATGATCCCCACGATCGGCACGATCAAGGAGGACCGCAGGGACACGCGTCGCAGGAACGCGAAAAACACGAGCGTGCCGACGAAGGCGCAGAGCACCGCCCCGAGCATCCGCAGCGGGATGCTCGGGTGCGGCACCAGCACCGACACGGCCAGGAGTCCCAGCCCCGCCCACTCCGTCGTCCCGGTGGTGGTCGGCTCGACGAAGCGGTTCTGGGTCAGCATCTGCATGACCAGGCCCGCCATCGCCATCGACGCCCCGGCGAGCACGAGCGCGGTCGTGCGCGGGATGCGCGTGATCGCGAACATCTCGGCGCCGTCGGCGGATCCGGTCACGTCGTAGACGCCGACGAAGAGCGACAGCGCGAGGAGCCCGCCGACGAGGAGGATGCCGACGAGCAGGGCGGGGTCGAAGAGTCGCGCCCTGCCCCGGGCAGCAGCGGAACTGCTGCCCGGGGCGGGGCGGGTGAACGGAGCGGTCATGGCCTGATGCGACGAGGCGTCAGCTCTTCTTCGCGCTCTTCTCGAGAGCGTCGGCGAAGGAGTTCAGGAACGTCGTGTACGTCTGGATGCCCTCGTTGAGGTAGGTGTCGGTGGGCATGTAGACGACGTGCTTCTGCTGGATCGCGGTGACGGAGGCCAGCGCCTGGTTCTTCTCCAGGATGTCCGCGGCCTGCACATAGGAGGCGTCGTCCTTCGCGAACACCGCGTCGCGGTCCATCACGAGGATCCAGGACGGGTTCGACGCGGCGATCGCCTCGACCGAGATGTCATCGCCCTTGTGGTTGTCGTCGGCGCCCTCGACCGACAGCGCGGGCTTGAGGTCGAGGATGTCGAACACCGGGCCGAGCGTGCGGCCGACCTTCGGCGCGAGGTAGCCGATCTTGCCGCCGGACGTGGTGACGGCCATCACACCGGATCCGTCGTAGGCCTTCTTGGCGCGGTCCACCGCCTTGTCGAAGTCGTCGACGAGCTTCTTCGCCTCCTTCTCCTTGCCGAAGACCTCGCCGAGCACGGTGACCTGGCGCTTCAGCTCGGCGTCGAAGGGCTGTCCGTCGCGCGGGTCGAGTTCGAGGATGGTCGCATCGGGGACGAGCGCGGCGAGCTTGTCGTGGTGCTGGGTGAAGCGCTGGCCGTTCACGATGAGATCCGGCGCCACGGCGACGACGGACTCGAGGTCCGGCTCCATGTGGGTGCCGAGGTCGATGATGCTCTTGTCCTTGACGTAGGAGACCGTCTCCGGCATGAGCGACACGGCGGCGGCCTTGACCGGGATGCCCCAGTCCGCGAGCGTCTGGAACGTGCGGTTGTCGGTGGCGACGACCGAGGCCGGAGGCGTGGAGATCGTGTGCTCGCCGTTGTTGTCCTCGACGGTCACGGTGCTGGCCTTCGCGCTTTCCGTGGGGGCCGCGGCGGGGCCGGAGGCGCAGCCGGCGAGGGCGACGACGGCGGCGAGGCCGAGCGCGGTGGCGGTGAGGATCCGAGGCACGGACATGGAGATGCTCCTGTTCTGCGGGATGTGCTGTGTGCGCGACCCCGATCGGAAAGGTTAGGTTTACCTAACTTCAACCTGAGGTCTTACACAGGTTAGCCTTACCTTATGAACAACGCGAAATCCGGCTTCGCCCTGGCGCGACGCCCGCTCGAGCTGCGCTTCCGCACGCTGACCCTCGCCGCGCGCGAGTGGATCGCGCCTGATTTCGTCCGCGTGCGCCTCACCGGATCCGACCTCGCCGGCTTCGATTCCCTCGGCGCGGACGACCACATGCGGCTCTTCTTCGTGGACGCGCCGACCGACTCGGTCGAGGAGCTGCGCGCCGCGCCGAGCCGCGAGTACACGCCCCTCGCGTGGGGCGAGGACTGGCTCGACGTCGAGTTCGCCGTGCACGGGGACGAGGGCGTCGCCGCCCCGTGGGCCACGGCCGCGCCGCTCGGATCCGTCGTCGGCGTCGGGGGTCCGCGCGGGTCCCTGGTGCTGGAGGGCGAGCCCGACGGCTGGCTCCTCGCCGGCGACGAGACCGCGATCCCGGCGATCCGGCGCTTCGCCGCCCGCATTCCCTCCGGCGTCCCCGCCCGCATCGCGATCGAGGTGCGCGGCGCGGAGCACGAGCTGGCTCTCGACGCACCGGTGCCGGTCGAGTGGATCCATCGCGGCGACGCGCCGGCGGGATCCGCCCTCGCCGCGTTCCTGGGCGCGCTCGGGGAAGCGGATCGTCCTGGCAAGGCCCCGTTCGTCTTCGTCGCGGCGGAGTCGTCGATCGTGAAGCCGGGCCGCGCCCTGCTCGAGCGCTGGGGCGTCGACACCGCGCAGGCCATCGTGAAGGGCTACTGGAAGCGCGGCGAGGCCGAGTACCACGCGCCGCACTGACGGGTGGCGGCCCCACCCTGGGGCTCTCGACCGAGGTCGCCGCGCTCCGGATCAGTCCTCGTCCAGGACCGCGGCGACGGCCTCGATCTCGACCAGTTGGTCGTCGTAGCCCAGCACCGTGACGCCCATGAGCGTGCTGGGCACGTCGTGGGGGCCGAACGCGTCGCGGACCACGGCCCATGCGTCGACGAGGTCCGTCTGCCGAGTCGAGGCGACGAGCACGCGCGTGCTGATCACGTCGGTCAGCGTCGCTCCGGCAGCCGCGAGGGCCGTCTTGAGGGTCTCGATGCAGGCGGCGGCCTGGCCGGCGTAGTCGCCGACCGCCGCCGTCGAGCCATCGCGGTTCAGCGGGCAGGCGCCGGCGAGGAAGATCAGCCGCGCGTCCTTCGGCGCGGTGGCCGCATAGGCGTACTGCGCGACATCGGACAGCTGCGCTGAGCGGATGAGGGTCACGGCGGTCATGGTCTCAGTCTGTCGCAGTGCTCGTTGGGCGGTCGGATGGCGCGTCGCCGGCGGATCGATCCGCACATCCACGCGGCGGGATCCGTTCTTCACAGATCACGTGGTCGGCGACCACGGCGCCCTGCGCCTCTGGCATGCTCGGACGAACGATGCGACGATGAGGACGTGGGATTCATGAACGACGCGCAGATCTGGACGATGATCGGGGCGTTCACCGCGCTCATGCTCGGAATGATGACCATCGTCTCGACGCTCTTCATCCGCGTCCTGCGCGCGGAGATCGGCGGGCTCCGATCCGAGGTGAACGGCCGCTTCGACGTCATGAACACTCGCATGGACGGCCTCGACCGGGATGTGCAGGCGCTCGTCAAGCGCACCTTCGGCCTCGACCGGGACTGACCCCCGGGACTGACCGCACGCCGCCGTCGGGCAGACTGGCCGCATGCCCCTTTTCGATCACCTCGGCCTCACGGTCGAAGACCTCGACCGTGCCTTCGCCCAGTGGAACCCGGTGCTCACGGCGCTGGGCTGCACGCCCGAGGACGGCGAGATGGAGGGCGGGATCGCCTGGTGGCGCGAGAACGACACCGAGCTGATCCTCTACCGCGCGCCGGAGCCGGGCGGCGAACCGCACCGATACGGGCAGATCGGCTGGCAGCATCTCGCCTTCGCCGTCGACTCGCGCGCTGAGGTGGAGCGTCTGCACGCGATCGCCGTCGACGCCGGCTGGACAACCGTGCGGGATCCGAAGGTCTTCACGCGCTTCTCGGATCGCTACTACGCCTCGTTCGTCGAGGACGACAACGGCATCCGGATCGAGTTCATGTACAACCCGCCGCGCGAATCCGTCAAGAGCTGAGGACCGCCCACACCTCATTGCGCGCTTCGCTTCACGCTTCGCCGAGCGCACGGCATCCTGACGAGCGCACGGGATCCACGCGCCGACAACCCGCGCGCTCGGCAACAACCCGTGCACTCGGCGAGAACCCCGCACCGAACCTCGCGCTCGAACCTCGCGCTATGGCCGCGGCATCCGCGATGCTGGGGGCATGGCCACTCTCGATCACCTCGGCATCAGCGTCGACCACGTGCCCGGCGCCTCCGCGCAGTTCGATCCGGTGCTGAGCGCACTCGGGTACACCCGCAGGCACGACGCTCCCGATCTCGCCTACTGGCGGCAGGACGGGTTGCCCGAGATCCTGCTCTACCCCGCACGCGACAATGCGGACGGCCCGCACGAGCACGGCCGCGTCGGCTGGCAGCACCTCGCGTTCGCCGTCGACACGCGCTCCGAGGTCGACCGCGTGCACGACATCGCCGTCGACGCCGGCTGGACGGCCGTGCGCCCGCCGAAGGAATACCCGCGCTTCAGCGATCGCTACTACGCCTCGTTCGTCGAGGACGACAACGGCATCCGGATCGAGATCGTGCACAACCCGCCGCGGGACGCGTCAGCGGGCTGATCCTGCGCGACCGGATCCCGCCCTTGACGCACCCGCTCTCCCTGCTCTACGGTGGCAAAGCTGTGCCGACCGGCACAGCGCCAGCCGAGGAGACGACGGAATGACCGCGCTGCGGACCTCCACCATCGCCACGGTCCTTGCCTTCCAGACGAAGCGCAATGACCGCGACGAGTCGTACCCTCCGGCGCGCGCCGTGTGACAGCATCCGCTGTCCGCATGCCCCGCACCGTCAGGTCCGGGGCATTTTTCATGACCTTCCCGTGACCTGTGGCTGAGAACACACACGAAGGAAAGGACCCATGGAGAGGCTCTCCGCACGGCTGCTGTCGTGGGCGTCCCTGATCGACGAGAAGACGCTCGATCAGGCGCGCACCACCGCCCGCATGCCATTCATCCACCCGCACCTGGCGCTCATGCCGGATGCCCACCTGGGCAAGGGGGCGACGGTCGGCTCGGTGATCCCGACGCTCGGCGCGATCATCCCCGCGGCCGTCGGCGTCGACATCGGCTGCGGCATGATCGCCGTCCGCACCCAGTACACCGTGGATGAGCTCGCGTCCCGCGACCTCGCCCCGTTGCGGCAGGCGATCGAACGCGCCGTTCCGCTGTCCGCAGGGCACCAGAACCGCAGGATCGTGGCCACGGCCGAGCCTCGGATCACCGAGCTGGAGAACCTTGCGGAGAAGGCGGGCTTCGACCCCGCGGCGTACGCCGGCAACTGGCGGCTGCAGCTCGGCTCGCTGGGCTCGGGCAACCACTTCATCGAGGTGTCGGTCGACGAGCTCGACCGGGTGTGGCTGTTCCTGCACTCCGGATCCCGGGGGATCGGCAACCGGATCGCGATGCACCACATCGGCGTCGCCCAGAGACTGGCGAAGCAGTGGTGGATCGACCTTCCCGACTCCGATCTCGCCTACCTGGTCGAGGGCACGCCGGAGTTCACCCGGTACATCCGGGAGCTGCGGTGGGCGCAGCACTTCGCCCTGCTGAACCGGGAGGAGATGATGGATCGGGTCGCCAGGCAGGTGTCGGACTTCCTCGGCATCGCCGTGGATGAGCAGGAGCGGATCAACTGCCATCACAACTTCACAGAATCGGAGGAGCACTTCGGGAAGAGGGTGTGGGTCTCGCGGAAGGGGGCGATCCAGGCGGATCCCGGCAGGCCAGGACTCATCCCCGGCTCGATGGGCACCGCATCCTACGTGGTCGAAGGCCTCGGCAATCGGCTGTCGCTGAACTCCTCGCCGCACGGCGCGGGACGGGAGTACTCGCGGTCGAAGGCGCGGAGCATCTTCACCCACGAGCAGTTGCGGGCCGCGATGTCGGGCATCGAGTTCCGTGACACCGATGCCTTCATCGATGAGATCCCGCAGGCGTACAAGCCGATCGACCGCGTCATGGCCGACGCCGCCGATCTGGTGCGGGTCCGGCACACGCTGCGACAGCTCGTCAACGTGAAGGGCGCCTGATGCCGGCCGCGGCGACCTCGCAGAAGCGAGGAAGCCGCGGTCGGTCCTGGCTGATCCGCGACACACCGTTGCCGATGTCGGAGGCCGGCCTCAGACTGAGTGCGGCGCCGGACCGGTGCCGTCGATCCGAGCACGGAGGACGCCCATGACCAATCTCAATCCGTACATCTCGTTCCGCGGCGACGCCCGCGCCGCGATGGAGTTCTATCAGCAGGCCCTCGGTGGCGATCTGCAGGTGATGACCTTCGGCGACATGCCGGGCATGCTGCAGGATGAGGCCGAGCAGGCGCTCGTCATGCACGCTCAGCTGACCACTCCCGGTGGTCTGGTGCTGATGGCCTCTGACACCCCCGGATACATGGAGTACAAGACCCCGCAGGGCGTCTCGGTGTCGCTGAGCGGCTCCGACGAGGCCGAGATCCACGCCGCGTGGGACAAACTCGCCGACGGCGCCACTGTCAGCCAGGACTACGGTCCCGCGCCGTGGGGCGGTCAGTTCGGCATGCTCACCGATCGGTTCGGCGTCGACTGGATGTTCTCCGGTGGAGAGGGCAACGCCTGATCTGCACGCAGGGGCCCGCCGGGCGGAACCGGGCCTGACCGGGCCCCCGTGGTTCAGAACTAGGGCAGAGCCAGGCCTGACCGGTCTCGGGGCGCTGGGCCCGGCGTTGTTCCGGGCTCAGCGCTTCCCGTGTCGCTTTCCGCCCAGGCGACCCCGTCGAGTCCGAGTTCGCCGGTCATGTCGCGCAGGAATCGGATGACGACCTCTCGCTCGCCCTCGGTCAGCCGCGCGGCGGAGTGGAACCGACGCGCCTGCTGACGGCCCACGGTCTCCATCGCCGCCCGCTGCGTCTCCGGCGTGATGGTGATCGCGAGCGCCCGCCGGTCCGAGGGGTGCGCGGCGCGGGTGACATGCCCCCCGCGCTCGAGCCGGTCGAGCAGCTTGGTGGTCGACGCCGTCGAGATGCCGAGGTGCTGCGCGATCCCGCCCGGCGTCGCGACTGCCCCGCGGTTCGCGCACACGATGAGGTAGTGCAGCGCGCGCATGTCGGTCTCGTTGAGCTTCATGTACCGGCGGGACGCCTCCGCGAGGCGCTGCTCGGCGTCGCGCAGCTCGCCGAGGGAGGCCATCAGCTCGCCGATCTGCCGGATCGCGCCCGCATCGACGCCGGCGCGGTCGAGCAGCACGCCGTCCGGATCGCTCGCCTCGATGTCGTAGACCGCGCCCGCTTCGACGCCGTCGCGGGTCGGCGCCCCGGTGCGCGACACGAGCTCGTGCTCGTCCGCCTCATCGCGCCGTTCCACCATGCCGTCATGCTACACCGGGGATCTTTTCACGCCAGGATGATTACTTGCCAAGCTAGCTAATTCGATCTATCCTGCCGGAGACGGAAGGAAGCCGATGACCGCCCCGCAGCACCTCGCACGCCCGCACCGACCCCGCCGCCTCCTGCGGATCCTCCTGCCGGCGCTGATCATCCTCGGCTGGCTGGTCGCGGCGTCGCTCGGCGGCCCGCTGTTCGGCAAGGTCGACGAGGTCTCCTCGAACGACCGCACGGCATACCTCCCCTCCTCCTCGGACTCCGCCCGCGTGCAGGAGCTGCAGACCCGCTTCGCCGGATCCGACGAGATCCCCGCGATCATCGTCGCGGCTTCCGACAAGACGCTCACGGACGCGCAGCGCACCGCGCTCTCCGACGCGGTCGCGGCCACGACGGACATCGAGGGGGTCGGCGAGGACGTCTCCCCCGCGCTGCCCTCCGACGACGGCAAGGCCGTGCAGGCGTTCGTGCCGATCCGCTCCGGCGCCGACCTCGGCGACGTCGTGCCGGAGATCAGGACTTCGCTCGAGAAAGCCGCGCCGGACGGCGTGCACATCTACATCACCGGGCCAGCCGGCTTCAGCGCCGACCTCGTGGCGGGCTTCGCGGGCATCGACGGGATCCTGCTCGGGGTAGCCCTGGCGGCCGTGTTCGTGATCCTCGTGCTCGTCTACCGCTCGCTGCTGCTGCCGGTCGTCGTGCTCATGACCAGCCTGTTCGCGCTGTGCACCGCGCTGCTGCTGGTGTGGTGGCTCGCGAAGTGGGGCGTGCTGCTGCTCAGCGGGCAGACCCAGGGCATCCTGTTCATCCTCGTGATCGGCGCCGCGACCGACTACGCGCTGCTCTTCGTCTCGCGCTTCCGCGAGGCGCTGCGCGTCGAGAACGATCGCGCGAAGGCCGTGCTCGCGGCGTGGAAGGGCTCGTTCGAGCCGATCCTCGCCTCGGGCGGCACCGTGATCGCGGGGCTCCTCTGCCTGCTGCTCAGCGACCTGAAGTCGAACAGCGCACTGGGCCCGGTCGCGGCGATCGGGATCGCGTTCGCGATGCTGTCCGCGCTCACCCTGCTCCCTGCCCTCCTCATGGCCTTCGGGCGTGCGGCGTTCTGGCCGCGCCGCCCCGTGTACGCGCCCGAGATCGTCGCGGCCGAGGGGGGCATGCCCTCGAGCGGCGTGTGGGCGCGCCTCGCCGAGTTGATCCGGCGCCGCTCCCGGGTGATCTGGATCGCGACGACCCTGGTGCTCGCCCTCGGCACGGCCGGGGTGCTGCAGCTCGACGCCTCCGGTGTGCCGCAGTCCGACCTCGTGCTCGGCTCCTCGCAGGCGCGCGACGGGCAGAAGGTGCTCGGCGAGCACTTCCCGGGCGGATCCGGCAGCCCGGTCCAGGTCGTCGTCGCGAAGGACTCCCTGCAGAGGGCGGCCGATGCGCTGCTCGCGGACAAGGGCATCGACGGCGTCACGGTGACCGCGAAGGACTCGCCGAGCGGATCGGCGCCCGTGACGAAGGACGGCGTCCAGCCGGTCGGGCGTCCCGGGACCCCTGCCCCCGATCCGACCGTGGTCGAAGGCGACGTGATGCTGCAGGGAACACTCACCGCGGCTGCGGACTCGACGACTGCGGAGGACACGGTGCGCCGCCTCCGCACGTCGCTCGAGGGAACCGGCGCGGTGGTGGGCGGAGTCACCGCGACCGCGATCGACACGAACGACGCCTCCCTCCACGACCGCGCCCTGATCATCCCGGTGATCCTCGTCGTGATCATGCTGATCCTGATGATGCTGCTGCGCGCGATCGTCGCGCCCGTGCTGCTGATCGTGACGACCGTGCTGTCGTTCGGCACCGCGATGGGCGTCTCCGCACTCGTCTTCAACGGGATCCTCCGCTTCCCCGGGGCGGATCCGGCGGTGCCGCTGTACGGCTTCGTCTTCCTCGTCGCGCTCGGGATCGACTACAACATCTTCCTCATGACGCGCGTGCGCGAGGAGAGCCGGATCCACGGCACGCGCGAGGGCGTGCGCCGAGGGCTCGCGATCACCGGGGGCGTCATCACCTCGGCCGGTCTGGTGCTCGCGACGACGTTCGCGGCGCTCGCGGTGATCCCGATCCTGTTCCTCGCGCAGCTGGCCTTCATCGTGGCGTTCGGCGTGCTGCTGGACACCTTCGTGGTGCGCTCGCTGCTCGTGCCCGCGCTCGTGCACGACGTGGGCCGCGCCGTGTGGTGGCCGTCGAAGCTGTCGCGCGCGGAGCGCTGAGAAGCTCCTGACCCGGGGGCGGGCGTCAGCCGATCGCGGGCTCCGTGGCGGCGGCGTGGCCGGCGCGATCGGTGAACGCCTGCTTCGGCACGAAGAGGAGCAGGACGGCCGCGGCGAGCGCGGTCGCCCCGCAGACGACCCAGACCGTCACGTAGCCCGAGAAGGATCCGGCCGTGCCCTCGGCCGTGGCGGATCCGGCGACCGCGTGCATGAGCGCGATCCCGAACACGCACGAGGCGATCGCGCCGCCGACGGTCTTCACCGAGTTCGTGAGGCCCGTTGCGACGCCGGTCTGAGTGTGCGGCGCCGCCGAGGCCGCCGCCGCCGGGAGCGCGGCGACGAGGGCGCCGGATCCGATCCCGACGATCACCATGTTCGTGATGACCTGCCCGTAGGCGGCGTGGAAGGGAAGGAACAGCAGGAACCCGATCCCCACGAGCACCGAGGCGCCGATGAGCGTGATCCGGGGCGTCGCGAACCGTGCGATCTGCGGATAGCCGAGGGCGCCCGCGATCATCGCGACGAGGTAGACGCCGATGATCAGCGAGGTCGCGAACCCGCTGGTGCCGAGGCCGTAGCCGTAGACCGCCGGATCTGTGCGGGCGAAGGTCGACAGCGGCGCCTGCGCACCGAGCACGCTCACGCCGAACAGGCCGGCCGTCAGGAACACCGGGCCGAGCGCAGGGCTGCGGAACATCCGCACGTCGATGAGCGGATCCTGCTGGCGCAGCTCCCACAGCGCGAACGGCACGATGAGGAGCACGCCGAGGACGATCACGATCCAGGACAGCGGGTTCGCGACGCCGCCCGGCAGGCGCAGCAGGCTGAGCCCGCCGGTCAGGCCGATCAGCGACAGCGAGATCAGCACGAGCCCAGTCGTGTCGAAGACTCCGCCGGTCTTCTCCGGCGACTCCTTCACGCCGAACAGGATCACGAAGAAGCACGCCGCGATGAGCACAGCGGGCACGAGCAGCACCGCCGTGAGCGGCAGCACGTCGATGAGCGCCCCGCCGACGAGAGCGCCGATGATCGCGCCGCCTTCGAGCGCGGCGACCAGGATGCCGGCCGCCTTCGCGGTGATCGCAGAGCTGCCCTCGATGCGCCGGGCGCGCGACCAGATCAGCGCGATCTCCAGCGGCAGCCAGACGACGTAGAAGCCCATCATCGCCCAGGCCACGAGGAAGACGCCGAAGGTGTCGGTGAACGGCAGCACGAAGGCGGCCACGGCCGTGATCGCGGTCGAGATCAGCAGCATGCGCTTGCGGCCGACCATGTCGCCGAGCTTCGCGAAGGCCGGCACCACCAGGGCGGACAGCATGAGCTGGGCGCCCTCGAACCAGTTCACGTCGGCGTCGTGGATGCCCAGGTGCCGCGCGATGTCGCTCAGCATCGGCGTGTAGTAGCCCTGCAGCACACCGCTGGTGAACTCGACGAAGGCCAGGAATCCGACGACGGCGACCAGGGTGCCGAGGGTGGCGGTGCGCGTCATCGCGGCTCCTTCATACGGTCCCGGGTGTCGGCGGGACGTGGTGCGACCGCGTCGAGATGCTCGGCGATCGCAGCGGGTCAGCTCACTGTAGCCGCTCGATGAGCGCGCGGTGGAACCGCTCCCCGCGCTCGAGCGCCGCGATCTCGACGCTCTCGTCCACGCCGTGGATCGTCGAGCGCTGCGCGTTCGACATCTCGAGCGGCGCGAACCGGAAGACCGCCGGCGCGAAACGGTGGAAGTGCCGGGAGTCGGTCGCCTGCATCGTCACATACGGCACGGCGGGGATCCCCGGGTGCGAGACCGCGAGCGCCTCCGCGAGGAGCGCGAACGGCGCCGTGTCCGTGGGCGACTCGGGCGACGGGTCGCTCCCCTCGAGCACCTCGACGCTCACGAGCGGATCCGCGATGCGCCGGCGCACACGGGCGGTCGCGCTCTGCACCGTCTCGCCGAGGGCGATCCGCAGGTTCACGGTGGCCGAGGCCTGTGACGGCAGGACGTTCGCGGCGGTGCCGCCGGACTGCATCGTGGGGGCGACGGTCGTGCGCACGAGCGCCGCCGCCTCGCCGCCGAGCGCCGCGAACACCCGCGCCGACACGGGCGGGAGCGCGCCGAGCGTGCGCAGCAGCAGGCGCGCGGGTCCGGAGGCGCCGCCGGACAGCTGAGTCAGCATGCGCGAGATCGCGCGCGGAGTGCGCGGACGGAACGTGCCGGGGCCGAGCCGCTCGACGGCGCGCGCGATGCGGCGCACCGCCGTGAGCGGCGGCGGGGCCGAGGCGTGGCCGCCCTCGCCGCGTGCCGTGAGCTTCACCGTCATGACGCCCTTCTCGCCGACGCCGATCATGGCCGCCCGCCCCGGCACGAACGGCAGAGGCGCATCGACCACCGCCCCGCCCTCGTCGACGACGAGCCAGGGCACGATGCCGCGTTCCTTCAGCACATCCGCGATCGCGATCGCGGCGGATCCGAACGTCTCCTCGTTGCCGCCGAAGGAGAGGTAGACGTCTCTGGCGGGTGTGAACCCCTCGGCGAGCAGCTTCTCGACCGCCTCGAGGATCACGATGAGCGGGCCCTTGTCGTCCAGCGCGCCCCGGCCGTAGACGGATCCGTTCTCGATCACGCCCGCGAACGGCGGATGCGTCCAGGCGTCGGACTCGTCGACGGGAACGACGTCGTAGTGCGCCATGAGCAGGAGCGGTCCGTCCGCCGCCTGTCGGCGCCCCTCCCACCGGAACAGCAGTCCGAAGTCGGTGTGGCGTTCGAGGGTCAGTTCGGCGTGCACCAGGGGGTAGAGCTCGGCGATGAGCGCCACGAAGTCCTCGAAGGGCGCGGATCCGCGCTCGTCCAGCTCGGCGGACACGGTGGGCAGCTGGATCATCCGGGACAGGCGCTCGGCGACCCCGGGAACAGGAGCGTTCATCGTGGCCATGCTAACCGCGGCGGATCGCGACCGCGGTGAGCACGATCCCCCAGACCAGCTCGAACGCCATGACCGCGATCTGGTACCAGACCGGCGCGGCACCAGGGGAGAGGAACTGCGTCCAGTCTCCGAGCCCGTGCAGGAACGCGAGCGCCCAGACGGATCCGATCAGCAGCCTCGCCCCCGCGAAGCACACGCCGAACGTCGTCGCGCTGAGCACCTGCCACCAGGTCTCATCCCAGGTCTTGCCGAAGAACAGGCCGTTGCCGACATGCCAGAGCCCGAACACGAGCGCCGTGGCGAAGACGCCGGCCCAGGGATGACGGCGCATCACCGCGCCGAGCGCGAGCCCGCGCGCCGCGGTCTCCTCGGAGATCCCGACGGCCAGCATTCCCGCGGCCGTGCTCAGCATGATCCCCGCGGTGCCGGCGAGGCCCGGCACACCGGTCTTCCCGATCCAGATGTAGGAGAGCTGGATCGCCAGCACCGGCAGCAGCCAGCCGAGCGACTCGACGCGGCCGGCGCGCCAGCCGGCAAGATCCCGGATCGGCCGTCGCTCCCACCATCCCGCTCGCCGCAGCAGCAGCGCCACTGCGAGCGAGACCGCGAGGCTGAGCCCGTTGGTGAGCACGACCCCCAGGTGCGGGAACCATCCCGGCTGCAGGGCGGGCATCGGAATCGAGCCGAACCCGTAGGTCGTGACCCACCACGCGAGCATCACGAGGGCGGCGCCGGCCCACGGCCGCCAGCCGGTCGCGGGGGATGAGGTCACGGGCGCAACGCTACCGGGCCTCCCCCGCGCGTGCACCAGCTCCTAGGCTGGCTGCATGACCACTCCGCACCCGTCTTCCGCAGGATCCCGTCCGCAGGCCGTCATCAGCGGCGGCGGAACCGGGATCGGACTCGCCTCGGCGCTGCGTCTCGCGCGGGACGGCTTCGACCTCGTGCTCCTCGGCCGCCGCGAGGCGGTCCTGCAGGAGGCCGCCGACCGGATCCGCACCCGGACCCCGGACGCCCGCGTGCAGACGATCGTCGCGGACCTGCAGGATCCGGACGCCGTCGAACGCGCCGTGGGCGAGATCGCCGGCGACGTCGACGTGCTGCTGAACAACGCCGGCGGCAACGTGCTGGATCGCGGCGAGGGCCTCGCCGGCATCGCCGCCAACTACGAGGCCAACATGCGCCTGAACGTGCTCACCGCGGTCCTGCTGACCGAGGCGCTGCTCCCCCGCATCACGCGGCCGGGCGGCCGGATCATCTCGATCAGCTCGATCGCGGCGCTCCGCGGCGCGAACGGCTACGGTGCGGCCAAGGCCGCGATCCACGGCTGGATGATGGGGCTCGCGGCAGAGCTGGCCGGCGAGGGCGTGACGGTCAACGCGGTCGCGCCGGGGTACGTGCCCGACACCGGATTCTGGGACGGACGGCGAACGCCGGACATCGTGTCGTCGCGGCTCGCGCAGGTGCCGATGAACCGCGCGGGAACGCCGGACGAGGTCGCCGGCGCCGTCGCCTATCTCGCCGGGCCGGAGGGCGGCTGGACCACGGGGCAGATCATCCAGGTCAACGGCGGCGCGCTCTTCGGCCGGGGCTGAAGCCCGCCCGAGCTGTCACGCTCGCACTGACCGCCCGCACTGTCACGCCCGCCGCGTGTAGCGATGCTCCGGACGGCCTGTGGCGCCGTAGCGGAGCCGCACCTCGACGGCCTCCCGTTCGGCGAGAGCGGCCAGGTGCCGTTGCGCGGTGGCGCGGGAGATCCCCACGCGCTCGCCGATCTCGGCGGCCGAGGCCTCGTCCTCGCCCAGCGCGGCCAGCACGACCTGTTCGGTCGCGGACCGCGAGGGCGATGCGGCCTCTCCGGATCCGTGCAGGATGGCGAGCGCGCGATCGAGGTCCTTCTGCGGCAGGGCGCGATCGCCCGAGAGCAGGTTGCGGAATCGCGCGTAGCGATCGAGGGCGCCGACGAGGGCGCGCTGCTCGAACGGCTTGATCAGGTAGGCGTGCGCGCCCGAGCGCAGCGCACGCCGCACGGTCGCCGGATCGTCGGCCGCCGAGACGACGATCGCATCCACGCCGGCCTCGCGGACGAGTCCGATCCCGTCGCCGTCGGGCAGATAGACGTCGGCGACGAGCAGGTCCGGCGCGAGATCGCGGACGGCCGCCCTGGCCTCCGCGATCGTGCGCACGGGCTCCAGCGCGACGAAGCCGGGACGGTCGTCGACGATGGCCTGATGCAGGCGACCGACCCGGAAGTCGTCGTCCAGTACGAGGGTGCGGATCGGATCCGTCATCTGCGCTCTTCCTTCTCCGGTCGGTTCCCTGCTCGCGTCTCGGGTCGGTTCCCTGCTCGCTTCTCGGGTCGGCTGCCTGCGGGACCGCGTTCGCCGGGATCCGCGCGGCCGGGCTCTCCGACGGGCGCGACCGCGCCGTCGAGGCGGGCTGCGAAGACCGCCCCGTGGGCGTCGCCGCCGCGGTCGATGATCCACAGATCGCCGCCTCCGCGACGGGCGATCTCCCGGGACAGGGGCAGACCCAGCCCGTGGCCGTGCACCGCGCCGGCATCATCCGAGGGTCCCGCGGCGTCGGGCCTATCGAAGTCCGGTTCATCGGGCGCCGCATCGAGTCCCGCCCCGGAATCCGCGACCGTGACGACGAGGGCGTCATCGTCGTCGAGCACGGCGACCTCGACCCAGCGCGGCACATCTCCCGCGACGGCCGCGGTCACGGCGTTGTCGACGAGATTGCCGAGCACCGCTGCGACGTCCTCAGCCGCGACCACGGCACCGCGCAGGTGCGTGTCCTCCGCGATCCGCAGCGTCACGCCGCGCTCGGACGCCTCGAGCGCCTTGGCCCCCAGGAACGACTGCAGGAACGGATCGCTCAGCCGCTCCCGCCCCGCGATCGGGAAGTCCACGGACCCGCGTTGCATGAGCTCGGCGAGGAACTCCCTGGCGTCCTGCACGCGCTCCGCGTCGATGAGCCCGGCAGCGACATGGATCCGGTTGGCGAACTCGTGGCGCTGCACGCGCAGGGCCGCGGTCATCGTGCGCACGCTCTCCAGCCGCTCCGAGAGCGCGATGAGCTCGGTGCGATCGCGGATCACGGCGACGGTGCCGAGCGCGCGCCCTTCGCGTTCGACCGGACGCGTGTCGAGGTAGAGCACCCGCTCCCCGAGCACGACCTCGGAGAGCGCCCGTGCCCCGGAGGCCGCGTCGCGCACCGCGTCGGGAAGGCCGGTCCGGTCCAGCGGCACGCCGACGAGGTCGCGCACTCCGAGCAGGCGCTCGGCGGCGGCGTTGCAGACCCGCACGATGCCGCCTTGGTCGACCGCGAGCACCCCGTCGTCCACGCCGTCCAGCACGGCGGTCTGGTTCTGCACGAGCGCGACCAGCTCCTCGGGCTGCACGCCGAGGGTGAGCCGCTCCCAGCGGCGGCGCAGCAGGAGCGCGGCGATGCCCGCCAGCAGCAGCGATCCCGCGGCGGCGATGCCGATCACGGCGAGCAGCGGCGGCAGGTCGTCGAACACTCCCGCGCGCGCGAAGCCGACGCTGACCTCCCCGACCGGCGTACCTCCGTCGTCCCGCACCGGCACCTTCGCCCGCGCCGAGTCGCCCAGGGTGCCGATCTCCCATTCGACGACCTCGTGCCCGGCGAGCACGTCCTGATACGGGGTGCTCACCTCCTGCCCGAGACGATCCGGATCGGGATGCGCGAGACGGATCCCTTGGTCGTCGGTGATCACGACGAAGAGTGCTCCGGTGCGCGAAGCGATCGCGGTCGCGGTGCGCTGCAGCACACCGGTCTGCAGTTCGGCGGCCGGTGGCGTGCCCGGCTCTGCCGAGGCGCGGGCGACCTCCGCGCGGACCTCCGGATCCTCCGCCAGCGTGCGCGCGATCCCCAGCGCGGAGGACTCGGCCTCGGCACGGAGCTGCTGCACGGCCAGGAAGAGGTAGACCCCGGTGCACAGCGCGACCACGAGCACGACTGTCGCGAGCTGCAGGAGGAGGGTCCGCGTCGCGAACCGCACTCGACGCGTCACGGGCATCCGTCCTCCTTGAGCAATATGCGCAGAAGTCACGCTACGCGCACAACGCGGGGAATGCGACTTACCGGGGCGGACGCGCGCGTCACCCCTAATGTCGGCGAGGTCCGTCGATGACGACAGGCGGATGACGAAGGAGTCAGCTCATGCCCACGGTGCTCACCGGTCTGCTCGCAGCGGCCGAGGACAAGCCCTCGTACGACATCGCTTTCGCGCCGCCGGAATGGGTTCTGGTGATCCTCGGCTTCGTGATGGTGCTCGTGTTCATGACGCTGATCATGACCAAGCGCCTCACTCCGATGGTCGCGCTGATCCTGGTCCCCACCGCGTTCGGCCTCTTCGCCGGCGCGGGGCTGGGTCTCGGCGACATGATCCTCGACGCGATCGGCAAGATGGCGCCGACCGCCGCCCTGCTGATGTTCGCGATCATGTTCTTCGGCATCATGATCGACGTCGGCCTGTTCGACCCGCTGATCCGCGTGATCACCCGCGTGCTGGGCGACGATCCGGCCAAGGTCGTCGTGGGCACCGCACTGCTGGCCGGCGCGGTGTCGCTGGACGGCGACGGATCCACGACGTTCATCATCACCACCTCGGCGATGCTGCCGATCTACCTGCGCCTCGGTATGAACCCCGTGGTGCTCACGTGCGTGGCCGGCCTCATGAACGGCACGCTCAACATCGTGCCCTGGGGCGGCCCCACCGTGCGCGCCGCGACCGCGCTGAGCCTGCAGCCCACCGACGTGTTCGTGCCGATGCTGCCCTCGCTCGGGGTCGGCCTGCTCGTCGCGCTCGGGTTCGCCTGGATGCTCGGCCTGCAGGAGCGGCGCCGTCTCGGCGCGCTCGACGAGAGCCGTCTGACCGGCACCGCCGAGGGCGGGCTGCTCGCGGCGATCCCCGCGATCTTCCGCGGCGCCGACGCCAAGCCCGGCGCTCGCGCTTCGCTGCGCACGGGCAACATCGTCACGGTCGCGCACGGTCACGGACCGGTCGCCGCCGCCGGGGTCGACCCGGCCGACACCGCGATGGCTGACACCATGCTCGACCCGAACCGGCCCACGCTGCGCCCGCGACTGATCTGGTTCAACCTCGCTCTCACGATCGCCGTGATGGTGCTGCTCGTGATCGACATCATGCCGCTGCCGTACGTGTTCATGGTCGGCGCCGCGGTGGCGCTGCTCGTGAACTTCCGCAAGCTCAAGGACCAGGCCTCCGAGATCGTCGCGCACGCGCCGAGCATCGTCGGGGTCGTCTCCATGGTGATCGCCGCGGGTGTGCTCGTCGGCGTGCTGAGCGGTACGGGCATGGTCGATGCGATGGCGAACTGGATCACCACGGTGCTGCCGCCGCAGCTCGGCCCGTTCCTCGCGCCGATCACGGGCGTGCTGTCGATCCCGTTCACGTTCCTGATGTCGAACGACGCGTTCTACTTCGGCATCCTGCCGGTCCTGTCCGAGAGCGCCGCGCACTTCGGCATCGCTCCGGTCGAGATGGCCCGCGCTTCGATCACCGGCCAGCCCGTCCACCTGCAGAGCCCCCTGGTGCCGGCGATCCTGCTCCTGGTCTCGCTCGCGAGCGTGAACCTCGGCGATCATCACCGCAAGGTGCTGTGGCGTGCGCTCGTGGTCTCGCTCGTGATGCTCGCGGTCGGGATCCTGACCGGCGCGATCCCGTTCTTCGTCGCGCAGTAGTGGTTCGGGCCTGCCCGCCGAAAGGATTCAGGCCGCGGCGCGGGGTTCGACGGAGTCCGCCTCCACGAACATCACCCGGGGCGGCGGCGCGTCGATGTGATCGACGCCCGCGGGAGTGGTCCAGACGATGACGCCACCCGCCCGCTGCTCGGCGGTCCAGCGCCAGCGGGGGTCCACGTCCGGATGCTTCAGGGCGTGGTGGGTCTCGCAGAGGCATGCGAGGTTGCAGGGGTCGGTGGGACCGCCTCGGGCGAAATCGTGATTGTGGTCGATCTGACTTCGTCGAGCGGGCTGGCGGCAGCCGGGGAATCGGCATGTGCGATCCCGGGCGCGAAGCTGTCGCCTCGTGGCTTCCGGGATCCGGTACGGGCTGGTGCGGACGACCCTGCCCTGCGCGTCGAGCTCGAGTCGCTCCCAGCTGAACGCCGCGACGGCGAGCCGGCGGGCGAGGTCCGGATCCATGGGGCCGCGCCCGTCCAGCTCTGCCATGCGGTCATCCCGACCGAGGAGCGTGGACTCGGCGACCGTGACCTGCACCGTCGCGCGGATGCCCGTGATGTCGCGCGGATGCCCGTGATGATGTCGGCGTCATCGGCGATCCGGCCGGTGAGGACCTTCAGCAGGAAGCGGTCGAACCGCACCTGATCCAGCCGCTGCCCGCCGCCGGTGCGGTCCTCGTCGCCCGACTCACGACGCGCCTGCTTGGCCGCGTCGAGGATCGTCCGGGCCTCCTGCGTGAGCAGGTCGTATGCCGCATGGATGAGCGCCGCGGGACCACTCGCATGCATCGTGGCCTGTCCCGCACCGTCGTCCGTCACGGTCACCGCGCGGTCGTCGTGCGCTCGCCGGTGCGCATCAGTCAGCGCGATCGGAGCCACGGCAGCGGCCACGGACTCGGCGAAGGCCTTCGTGCGCGCGCGGGACTCGGCCGCAGCGAACGGCACGACCTGCGCTTCGTACTCGGCGAGCGCCGAGGTGTCGTCGTGGGGGATGTCGGCAGCCGCTTCGATGACGACCTCCGCGTGGGCGAGGGACACGTCTCCCGCTTCCAGAGCGGCGCGGGCTCTCGGGAACCGCTCGTGCAGAACGTGGCCGGTCGCGAGCATCTTCGCTGCGGCGTAGCGCGACAGATGCAGCCCCGCCGCGACCTCGGAGATCATCGAGCGCTCCGCCTGGTCGAATCCCGCGGATCCGGTCGGGACCTCCTCGAGCAGCAGCGCGACCCTCTCGTGTGCCAGGGCCGCCTGTCGCGCCTGCATCCGCGCGACCTCACGCCCCAGCTCCGCGCACTCCGCCACGATCTCCGCACTGCGGCGGAGATAGTGATCGAGCGGCTTGTCCATGCCCTCAAGTATAGAACATATCTTCGACAAGAGGAAGAGTTATCCACAGGCCCCGCGTCGTCGCCGCGTCGTTGCAGCGCTGTTCAGAACAGCGCGGTCGGCAGGGCTCCCTCGTGCTCGAGCAGCCAGCGCTTGGTGAGCAGGCCCTCGCCGGGTGCTCCCCCGGAATAGCCGCCGAGCCCGTCGCTCGCGACCACGCGGTGGCACGGCACGATGATCGGGATGGGGTTGGCGCCCATGATGGATCCGATCGCCCGCGCGGGCACCGTCGTGCCGCTGCGCTCCGCGAGCTCGCCATAGGTGACGGTCTGACCGTGGCCGACCGTGTCGTAGAGCGCGTGGAGCACCGCGTTGGTGACGTCGGACTGCGGGCCGAGGTCGAAGGGCAGGTAGAAGCCCGCCCGCTCCCCCGCGAAGTACGCGCCCAGCTGTGCGAGCGCCTCGGCGAGCAGCGGATCCCGCTCGGCGTCCTGGCTCTCTCCCGGAACCGGCGCCACGGACCGCCCCACGCGCGGCCAGGTCACCCGGGTGATCGCGATCCCGTCGCTGTGCACGGCGATCACGCCCACCGGAGTGGCGATCGAGCCGGAGTAGGTCATGCCGCGATCGTACGCCGGGGGTCGGACACGCCCGTGCCGGCACCCCTGTCACACTTCGCCCCCCGGATCCGACAGTCCTGATGAGAGCCGCACGAGTGCCCGCGAGACCCGCGGGCCCGGCCACGGAAGGAACGACGATGACCAGGATCGACATGGCCCGCACCAACAAGCTCGGCTACGCCGCGGTGCTCGGGATGGAGGCGTACTCCCGCAAGAGCGTGGAGCCGCGGCTGTACGAGCTCATCAAGCTGCGCGCCTCGATCCTGAACGGATGCGGCTTCTGCGTCGACATGCACGCGACCGAGGGCGCCAAGCGCGGGATCCCGCAGCGCACGCTGCACGCGGTCGGCGCGTGGCAGCACGCGAAGGGCTTCTTCGATGCACGCGAGCTCGCGGCGCTCGCCCTGACCGACGCGGTCACTCAGCTCGGCCCCGAGACCGTGACGGACGAGATCTGGAACGCCGCTGCGCAGCACTTCGACGACGGAGAGCTCGGCGGGCTCGTGATGGCCATCTGCACGATCAACGTGTGGAACCGCATCGCGATCGCCACAGAGATGGCGCCGCCGATCGACGACAAGCACCCGATCGTCTGAGCGGTGTCCGACCCCGGGCGGTACCGTGGGCCCATGACCCTCGTCTCCCCTGCCACCCGTGCGTGGCAGGCGGAGCGGGGGCGCCTCATCGGCATCGCGTACCGGATGCTCGGCGACTACGGTCACGCCGAGGACATCGTGTCCGAGGTCGCGATCGAGGCCCTGCAGCGGGAGCGCGCCGAACGCCCCGATCAGGACGAATCCCGCGGGGACGGACCCTCCGCGGCGGGGCGCGTGCGCTCCTGGCCCGCGTGGATGACGACCGTGTGCGTGCGCCGCTCGATCGACCGCGTGCGCGCACTCGCCGCGATGCGCGAGGACTACATCGGCCCGTGGCTGCCGGAGCCCGTCGCGACCTCGCGGCTGCCCGAGGACGCGGTGGCCGATCGCGAGCTGCTCTCGCTCGCGCTGCTGCACATGGCGGAGCAGCTCGCACCCGAGGCGCGAGCTGCCATCGTGCTGCACCGCGCGTTCGGGATGTCGGCCGTCGAGATCGCGCCGATCCTGGAGAAGTCGCCCGCTGCCGTGCGGCAGCTCGTCTCCCGCGGCGAGCGCCGACTGCGGCTCGCCGACGATCCCTCCGTCACGCGCGCGGCGGATCCGGCTGCGCTCGGCGCTCTGCTCGCGGCCGTCGAGCACGGTGACATCTCGGGCGTTCTCGCTCTGCTCTCCGACGACGCGATCCTGTGGAACGACGGGGGCGGCAAGGTCAGCGCCGCGCGCAACCCGATCTTCGGCGCCGACCGTGTGCGGCGCTTCCTCGTGGGCGTGCTGCAGAAGGCGACCGCCGACCCCGCGCTGCCGTTCTCCGTGCAGCGGCTCGAGGTCAACGGAGAACCGGCGATCGCGTTCCTGCGCTCCGGCCGCACCGATGTGCTCGCCCTCGAGTTCGGCGCCGACGGGTTGATCCACGGGCTCCGTCAGGTGTGCAACCCGGACAAGCTCGCATACGTGCACTGACCCAGCGCGGCCCGGGCCGCGGCTCCGCTCCCGCCTCAGTCCAGGAGGTGCCGGGTGTAGCGCCCCGGCTCGTCGAGGAACGACCGCCAGTGCCGCACGAGCTCCAGATCCTCCCAGACCGCCGGGCGGAGCCCCCACTCCCCGACCTCGAGGATCTTCGCGCCGGGCAGCGCCGCGAGCACCGGCGAGTGGGTCGCGCAGAGCACCTGCCCGCCTTCCTCGGCGATCCGGCGCAGCACCGCGATGAGGCTCAGCGTCGAGGAGAACGAGAGCGCCGCCTCCGGCTCGTCGAGGCAGTAGAAGCCTGGGTCGTCGAACCGCGATTCGAGCAGTGCGAGGAAGGATTCGCCGTGGCTCATCTCGTGGAAGAGCGGCTCCGGTCCTGGCGAGGGGTTCTCCTCGAGGTACGTGTAGAACGAGTGCATCGTCTCGGCGCGCAGGAAGAACCCCCACCGGTTCGCGCCCACGCCGCGCTGGATGCGGAGCCAGTCCGACAGCGGGGACTCGGTCGGCCGCGTGCTGTGCCTGGCCTGGCGGGATCCGCCCTCCGGCGAGAGTCCGTAGGCGATCGCGATGCCCTCGACCAGCGTCGACTTGCCGCTGCCGTTCTCACCGACGAGGAACGTCACGCCGGGGTCGAGATCGATGCCCTCCCGCAGCACCTGCGCGACGGCGGGAATGCTCGCAGGCCAGGTGCGGCCGGGGGCGGGGGCATCCTCGGCAGGATGCACCGCGGCCACGGGCTGCTGCCGGCGTCGGCGGCTGCCCGGGTCCCAGAACGGATCCATGACGCTCCCTTCGGCGATCGGCTCCGCTCCATTGTGCCGGGCCGGACCGACAGAGCCCTGGCCGGACCGTCAGCGGTTCCCCAGACCCGGACCGGGAGGATTGATCCGTGAGCCAGGCGACGAGAGAGCAGGTCAGGGCGCGACGCGCGACGCCTCGTCGGGGCGCCGTGATCGCGATCCTGCTGATCACCGCCGCGCTCACCGTGATCGTCCTGCTCGGCGGGATCCCCGGCCTGATCGGGACCGGGATCGCCGTAGTCCTGCCCTGGCTGGGATTCGCCCTCGTCCCGCTCGTCGTCGCCGCCCTGCTGATCCGGCCGCGCACGGCGTGGATCACCGCGGTGCCCCTGGTCGCCTGGACCATGGCGCTGTGGGGGTTCCTCCCGGTGCCGTGGCAGGGAGATCCGTCCGCCGGGGACCACGGGCTGCTGATCGCGACGCAGAACGTCGAGGCGGGATCCGGCACCGGAGCCGCGTCCGCCCGCACCCTCGCCGACGGCGGGGCGGGGATCCTCGCGTTCACGGAGCTCGACGCCGACTCCGGGTCGGCGATCGCGGACGAGCTCGCCGACTCCTACCCGCACGCCTACCGCGTGGGCACGGTCGGGGTGTGGAGCCGCTACCCGATCCTCGATGAGGAGGCCCTCGATCTCGGACTCGGCTGGAAGCGCGCGCTGCGCGTCGAGGTCGACGCCCCCGGCGGCGCCGTGAGCGTGTACGTGGTGCACGCCGCCTCGCTGCGCCCGGGTGCGCAGAGCGCTCGGGACGGCATGCTCTCCGCACTGGGCGAGCGGATCCGCGACGACAAGAGCGCTCGCGTGATCGCCCTCGGCGACTTCAACGCGGTGTCGACGGATCCGGCCCTCTCCCCGATCGCCGGAGCACTGGGCGAAGTGCGCTTCGGCGGGATCGGGCCGTCGTTCACCTGGCCCGCATCGTTCCCGGCGGTCCGGATCGACCACGTGTTCCAGCGCGGTTACCCCTCCGCCTCAGGGCGGACCGCATCGGCCGGCGCCAGCGACCACCTCGCAGTCATCGCCGCGCTGGGCGGCTGACGCCCCCGCGCGAGATCAGCCGACGACCATGAGGACCCGGGCGTCATCGGCGACGATCCCGGGTCCAGGGGCGACCACGCCGTCGCCCGTCATCGCGGACGGCAGCACCAGCGCCTCCATCGCCGCTGCCGTGCTGCCGCCCGTGCTCACCCGCCCAGAACGCACGACGATCGCGCGCACTCCGTCGGGCAGGATCGATGCTCCGTGCAGATCCGCGAAGACGAGCGCCGGTCGCGCCCGCGCGGTCACCGTGGACAGGACGAGGACCCGGCTCAGCTCCGCGGCGCGGAGCCGTGGCCTGCGCAGCTCCAGAAGAGGGTCAGTGTGACGCAGCACCCGCTCCTTCCGCAGTCCCACCGACGCCCCCGGTCCGACCTCGACCTGCGGCCCGCCGATCCCGGCGAGCACATGCGTCGCCTCGTGAGCCAGGTGCAGGATGCCCGCCGGCCCCCGCAGCTCGACCAGTTGCAGGGTCCAGTGCAGTTCGCCGTTCGCGCCGCGCCGTCCGCAGATCTCGCGCACGTGCCCGCCTCCCGCGGCGAGACCGCGCCTCGGCAGACTCCGCAGCTGCAGGAGTTCGGCCGGGGCGGTGCTCGCCGCGAGGGAGACGGGGTTCATCGGCTCAGGCCCGTGCGCCGGTGAGGACATAGCCCTCTTCGCCGTGCACCACGGTGTCGAGCCCGGCGATCTCGTCCTCGTCCTTGACCCGGAAGCCGAGGGTCTTCTCGATCACGAAGCCGATCGCATAGGCGAGGACGAAGGAGTACACCAGCACCGCGCCGGCCGCGAGCGCCTGCGCCGCGAGCTGTGCGAAGTTGCCGCTGTAGATCAGGCCCGTGCCGTTCGCGAAGATGCCGAGGTACAGCGTCCCGATGATGCCGCCGACGAGGTGGATGCCGACCACGTCGAGGGAGTCGTCGAAGCCGAGCTTGAACTTCAGATCGATGGCCAGCTGGCAGACGGCGCCGGCGAGCAGGCCCAGCACGACCGCCCAGATCGGGGTCAGCGAGGCGCAGGCCGGGGTGATCGCCACCAGACCGGCGACCGCACCGGACGCCGCTCCGACCGAGGTCGGCTTGCCGTTGCGGATCTTCTCCATCACCAGCCAGCTCAGCAGCGCCGCTGCGGGAGCGGCGATCGTGTTCACGAATGCGACCGCGGCGGTGCCGTCGGCGGCCAGCTCCGAACCGGCGTTGAAGCCGAACCAGCCGAACCACAGCAGCCCCGCACCGAGCAGCACGAACGGCGGGTTGTGCGGAACGTCCGCGCCCTTCTGGAACCCGAGGCGCTTTCCGAGCACGAGGGCGAGGGCGAGGGCCGCGGCGCCCGCATTGATGTGCACCGCGGTGCCGCCGGCGAAGTCGATCGCGCCGACGCCGAGCAGGTCCTGCAGGCCGTGCGTGACCCAGCCGCCGTAGGCGAAGCTGCCGTCCTTGTTCAGGCCGAAGTTGAACACCCAGCTCGCGACGGGGAAGTAGACGACCGTCGCCCAGATGCCGGCGAAGATCATCCAGGATCCGAACTTCGCGCGGTCGGCGATCGCACCGGAGATGAGCGCGACCGTGATGATCGCGAACGTGGCCTGGAACGCGACGAACGCGAGCGGCGGGTAGGCGGCGTCCTTCGGTACCTCGAGCAGATTCGACAGCCCGATCGAGGACCAGTCGATCGTCCATGGTGCGACGGTGCCGTGGTTGCCGGGGAAGGCGATCGCGTAGCCGTAGATCACCCACAGCACGCCGATCAGGCCGATCGCGCCGAAGCTCAGCATCATCATGCTGATCACGCTCTTGGCCTTGACGAGGCCTCCGTAGAAGAACGCGAGGCCGGGGGTCATAAGCAGCACGAGGGCCGCGCAGATCAAAACGAAGGCGGTGTTTCCCTGATCCATGAGGTCCGCTCCTCTCTGTCAGGACGCTCCTGCAGCGTCGGGTGAGGTCAGACTGTCACTCGCGCGTTTCGCCTCGACGCGCGCAATGTTTCGGATCCGTTTCGTCGCGCGCACCTCGCGTGAACAAGCTGTGACGAGGACACGGGCGCCTGGCAGGATGAGGCCATGCGTGCAGTGGTCTTCGATGCGGTCCGTGCCCAGCCCGAGGTGCGCGAGGTTCCTGAGCCCGGGCTCCCTGCCGACGGGGTGCTGGTGCAGGTGAAGGCGACGGGCATGTGCCGGAGCGACTGGCACGCCTGGGCAGGACATGACAACATCGCGTTCCCGCATGTGCCGGGACACGAGCTCGCCGGGATCATCGCCGCCGTGGGGCCGCAGGTGACCCGCTGGCAGGTCGGAGATCGCGTGACGGTGCCGTTCGTCTGCGGCTGCGGGCGCTGCGAGTGGTGTCTCTCCGGGGATGCGCAGGTCTGCCCCGACCAGCAGCAGCCGGGCTTCACGCACTGGGGATCCTTCGCCGAGGTCGTCGCCCTGCACGCCGCGGATGTGAACCTCGTCGCGCTCCCCGACGAGGTGGACTTCGCCACGGCGGCGAGTCTCGGCTGCCGCTTCGCGACCGCGTTCCGGGCACTCGTCGGACGCGCCCAGGTGCGCGAGGACGAGTGGGTCACCGTGATCGGCGCAGGCGGCGTCGGCCTCAGCGCCGTCATGATCGCGAAGGCGCGCGGCGCCAGGGTGATCGCGGTGGACCGCAACCCGGAGGCGCTCGCGGTGGCGAGGGAGGTCGGCGCGGCGCATACGCTCCTCGCCGACGGAACCGACATCCCGGCCGCCGTCGCCGCGCTGACCGGCGGGGGCAGCCACGTCTCCGTCGACGCCGTCGGCAGCGAGCAGACCCTCGCCGACGCGATCCTGGGGCTCCGCCGACGCGGCAGGCACGTGCAGATCGGCCTGCTCCCACCGATCGACGGGCATCCCCGCGTGCCGATGGAGCGGGTGATCGGCTGGGAGCTCGACCTGCTCGGCAGCCACGGGATGGCGGCCGCCGACTACCCCGCGATGATGGACCTGATCGCCGAGGGGCGCCTGGAGCCGCAGCGTCTCATCGAGCGCACGATCGGGCTCGAGGAGGCGGCGGCGCTGCTGCCCGCTTTTGACCGCGCGACCGTGGCGGGCATGACCATGATCGATCCGCAGCGGGTCGGCTGACGATCGCCCCCTCGCGTCGTTCCGATCAGGTCGACGGCGCGGGCACGGGCGCAGCCGAGGGCGTAGCCAGACCAGGGGATCTGGCACCCTTCGGCAGGCCGAGGCGACCTCGGGTGACGACGATCAGCACGACGGCCGTCACCGTGAAGCCGATCAGAACCGGAAGCAGCCCGTAGTCGTTGAAGATCGGCGCCGGGAACAGCGGCGCCCCCACCTTGTTCGCGAAGGTGTTGAACGAGGCGTGCATCAGCATCGTGATCAGCAGGCTGCCCGCCGCGTGGTTGAAGACCCAGGTCATCATAATGGTCAGCGCCGTGATCATCACGACGAACATCACCATGTTCCCCGCGGTGGGCGGGGTCCAGACCCCGCTCCAGAAGAGCGGGAAGTGCCAGAACGCCCACAGCAGGCCGAGGATGACGCTGCCGACCAGCGGACCGTGGCGCTCCTGCAGCCGCGGCAGCGCGAATCCTCGCCAGCCGGGCTCCTCGCCCAGCGGGCCGCCGAGGAGGAACGTCATCAGGAAAGCCAGCGGGTACGCGGCGAGCAGCGGCCCCACGATGGGCTGGAACGCCGACAGCGCGCCCGGCACGACGATCGTGCCGAGAACGATGATGATCGGCACGCCGACGAGCAGGAACAGGTACCAGACGATCCCGACGCGCCAGTGCACGTACCGGCGCAGCAGGCGGACGACTCCCTCGCCTCCCTCGGTCACGCCCGTCATGACGAAGGCGCCGACGGTCGGCCCGAACGTCGCAGCCACCACCGCGAGCGCGATCATGGGCTTCGGCAGGGCGGGCAGCATGCCCTGGGCGGACAGTGCGACCGGCACCTCGATCAGCCAGGAGAAGAGATAGGCGATCACGAAGTAGGAGGTGAGCGGATGCCGCGCGAGCAGTCCGCGGGACTCCGCACGCGAGGATCGACCGAGATTGCCGACGACAGCCATGATGATGACCTTTCCGCCCGCGACGGGCCCGCGTCCCTGCGGGTCAGTCGTTCGCCATGCCTCAGTGTTCCACTCGCCGGGACGGGCCGCCAGAGGCGACGGAATATCGGGGCTCAGCCGCGCAGCCGGGCCGCGCGGGCGCGCAGATAGTCGCGCTCCGGGATCGAGAGCGTCGCACGCGCCGCGTCCAGGTATTCCTCGATCGCCTCGGTCGTGCGCCCTGCGCGTTCCAGCAGATGCGCGCGCACGGACGCGATGCGACGCCGGTCGCCGCGCACCCGTGGATCCGCGATCCCGTCGATCACGGCCAGCCCCGACTCGGCACCGTGCACCATCGCCTGCGCGACGGCGCGGTTGATCGTCGCGACGGGGTTGCCGGTCTCGAGCTCGAGCAGGCGGTACAGGGCCAGGATCTGCGGCCAATCCGTCGTCTCGGTGCTGGGCGCGTCGTCGTGCAGCGCCGCGATCGCGGCCTGGATCGCATAGGGGCCGTGGCGGCCGGCGGCGAGCGCGGCGTCGAGGATCTCCGTGCCCTCGACGATCCTGTCCCTGTCCCACCGCAGGCGGTCCTGCTCGTCGAGCGGGATCAGCTCGCCGTGAGCGCCGGTGCGCGCGGTCCGGCGCGCATCGGTGAGCAGCATGAGCGCGAGCAGGCCAGCGACCTCGACGTCGTCCGGGCGTTCGCGGCGCAGCATCCGGGCCAGGCGGATCGCCTCGTCGCTGAGCCGCACGTCGTTGACGTCGGCGCCTTCGCTGGCCGTGTGCCCCTCGGTGAACATGACGTAGAGCACGGCGAGCACCGGATCCAGGCGGTCGTCGGGGTCGGACGGCTCGGGGAAGACCGCCCCGGCGGCGCGGATCCGCGCCTTCGCCCTGCTGATCCGCTGGGCGATCGTCGCCTCGGGCAGCAGGTGCGCGCGGGCGATCTGCGCGGTCGAGAGGCCGGCGACCGCACGCAGCGTGAGCGCCACCTGCGCCGGCATAGTGAGCGCGGGATGGCAGCACAGTCGGAGCACCTCGACGCTGTCGTCCGCGTGCGCCGCCTCCGCCTCGGCGAGGGGACGCCAGGCGTCGGCGTAGGCGTGCTCGCGCTCGCGGCGCTGGTGCTCGCTGCGGATCCGGTCGATCATGCGGCGTCGGGCGACCGTCAGCAGCCAGCCCTTCGCATCCGCAGGAGCGCCCTCGGTCGGCCACTGCTGGTGCGCGGCGAGGAGCGCCTCCTGCACCGCGTCCTCGCACAGGTCGAGCTGGGCTGCGCCGTAGCGGCGCAGCAGCGCGGCGAGGACCTGCGGCGCGTTGCTGCGCCACAGGTCCTCGAAACCGCGATCGGTCACACGTCGGTCCCGGCCGAGAACATCACGGGGCGGACCTCCAGCGCGAGACCGTCGATCGCCGCATCCGGGATCTGGCGGGCGAGCTCGACGGCGCGCTCCTCGGACTCGACCTCGATCAGGTAGTACCCGCCCATGAACTCCTTGGTCTCGGCGAACGGCCCGTCGACCACCTCGGGCGAGCCGCCCGCGGCGCGCACGACCTTCGACTGGCTGGGGTCGGCGAGGGCGACGGTGCCGAGCATCTCGCCCGAGGCGGTGATCGTGTCGATGAACGCCTGGTGCCCCTCGCCGATCGCCTGCATCTGCTCGGCGGTGAGCGCATCCAGCACGTCCTGCCGCACCTGCATGAGGATCATGTACTTCATGGTCGTTCTCCTTCGATTCGTCGGGGGACCCGATGTCCGCCTCGATATGTGGTCGGAGCCGATGCTCAGTTCTCGACATCATTCTGCGCGCCGAACGCCGGAATGTGCCGGAGTCGCGCGGCGGTGACCCCGGCGAGCGCGAGCATGGCGATGGCGGCGACGAGGGCTGCGACCTGCAGCGACGAGGTGAAGGCCGCGCCCGCGACGGCGCGCGCCGCAGGATCCGCGACGCCGAGGGCGGCGTCGATCCCGGCCGACACGGCGTGGCGGTCGGCGGCGTCCAGCCCCGGCGCGCCCGCGACGAGGAGGCGGTACACGGCGGTCGTCAGGCTGCCGACCACGGCGATGCCGAGCGCGTAGCCGAATTGGCCGCTCGCCTCCTGCGTGGACGCGGCGGACGACGCCTGCTCGGCGGGCACGCTGCCGAGGATCGCGTTCGTGCCGAGCGTCGGAAGGGCCGACGTGCCGAAACTGACCACGCTGAAGCCGACGACGAGAGGCGAGGGTCCCGTTCCCGGCGTGATCTGCGCCATGAGCACGAGCCCGGCGGCGGGGAGCGCGAGGCCGGCGGCGATGAGCAGGCCAGGTCGGATCCGCTTCGCGAGCAGCGGCATCGTGAGGAAGCCCGCGGCGCCGGTCAGGGCCGGCGGGACGGTGAGGAGGCCGGCCGCGAGCGGATCCGCCCCGGCGACCGCCTGGAAGTACTGGGTGTCGAGCATCATCAGCGGACCGGTGAGCATCGTCATGAGCAGCATCGCGATGAGCACCACGCACACCCCGCGGCGGCGGAACATCGCGAGGTCGAGCAGGGGCGCATGCCCCGCGCCGCGGGAGAGGGCGCGCTGACGCCGCAGGAACACCACGAGGAAGACCACCCCGACGATCACGCTCGCGATCGCGAGGACGGCATCGCCGGAGCGGGCCGCCTCCTTGATGCCGAAGACGATCGGCAGCACGGCCAGCAGGGACAGCGGCACGCTGACCGCATCGACACCGCGCCCGGTGCGGTGCGGGTGCGCCGTCGATGCGTCCGCGACGAGCAGCGGGAAGACCACCAGCACGAGCGCCATGACCGGCACGGCGATGAGGAACACCGCGCCCCACCACCAGAGGCTCAGCGCGATCCCGCCGACCACCGGTCCGATGATCATCCCGCCCATGAGGCAGGTCATGAAGACGCCGATCGCGATCGCCCGCTGCCCCGATTCGGGGAAGAGCCCGGTCAGCAGGCCGTAGAGCGACGGAGCGAGCGCTGCGGCACCGATCCCCATGACGGCCCTCGCGGCGATCAGCATCTCGGGCGAGAGGGCGAAGGCCGCCGCCAGCGACGCGAGGCCGAAGACCGTCGCGCCGAGCATCGCCATGCGCCGCCGGCCGAGGTGGTCGGCCAGTCCGCCGAACGCGATGAGCAGCCCCGCGAAGACGAAGCCGTATCCGTCCACGATCCAGAGCTGCTGCACCGCATCCGCGTGCAGTTCCCGCCCGATGCTGGGCAGGGCCAGCAGCACCACCGAGGTGTCGATCGCGGTCATCAGGGCCGCGGCCGCGAGCACCGCGAGCCCCAGCCACTCCTTGGGTCCGGCGGGCGAGCCCGCACGCGTGCGCGCCCCTGCCGCCGGCCGTGCGCCTTCCGTCACTTCTCCGTCTGTGCGAGTCATGCCCTGTGGTCGGAGCCGAAGCGCGGTTCTCGACATGGGCCCGTGCTGCGATGAGCGAAAGGCGGGGGCAGGCCTCGCTGGGCGCTCAGCCGCGTATCGCAGGACGCCCTTCCGCCGCCGCCTCCTCCGGGGCCTCCGCCGCGAAGGCGCGCTCCGGGGTCAGCGGGCCGCGCAGCGCCCGCAGCGCGTACAGGATCGTGGCGAGATCCACGAGCTCCTGCACGAGGGCGCCCACGACCGCGGGGATCACCCCGGTCATCGCCACGATCATGAGCGCGACGCTCAGCCCGATGCCGATCCAGATCGCGGTGAGCGCGACCCGCACGGTGTGCCGGCCGATCTCCACCGCGTGCGCGACCTTCGCCAGGGAGTCGACGAGGATCACGGCGTCGGCGGCCTCGCCGGCGGCGGTCGCGCCCTTCGCGCCCATCGCGATCCCCACGTCGGATGCGGCGAGCACCGGGGCGTCGTTCACGCCGTCGCCGACCATCATGAGCGGGCGCGGACGCAGGTCGCGGGCGAGCCGCACCTTGTCGTCCGGAAGGAGTTCGGCGTGCACCTCGGCGATGCCCACCTGCGCAGCGATCGGATCCGCCGTCGCGGCGGTGTCGCCGGTCAGCATCACGATCTGTCCCACGCCGTGATCGCGGAGCCAGGCGACGACGCTCGGCGACTCGGGACGCGGAGCATCGGCCAGCACCAGCGCGCCGGCGTGACGCCCGTCGATCGCGACGTAGGCCGCCGCCTGCCCCGCCACGAGGTCGGTGCGCGCGAACTCCGGCACGAGGGAGGCGATGTACGCGGGCTTGCCCACGACCACCGTCCGGCCGCCGATGCGCGCCATCACGCCGTTCGTCGCGACCTCGCTCGCGTCCTCCGCGGTCTCGGGCGCGAGGCCGCGGTCGCGTGCCGCCGCACGGATCCCCGCCGCGAGGGCGTGCGAGGAGTACTGCTCCGCCGATGCGGCGAGTCCCAGCACCTCCTCCGCCGTGAACCCGGCCGCGGGCCGGATGTCCACCAGGGCGGGCCTGCCGCGGGTGAGCGTGCCCGTCTTGTCGAACGCGGCAGAGCGCACCCGCGAGAGCGTCTCGATGACCGCGCCGCCCTTGAGCACGATCCCGTCCTTCGCCGATCGCGACAGGCCGCCGAGGAACGCGACGGGCGCCGCGATCAGCAGCGGGCACGGCGTCGCGAGCACCAGCACCTCGGCGAACCTCACCGCCTCGCCCGAGAGCGCCCAGGCGAGGCCGCCGAGCAGGAGCGAGACCGCGGTGAACGGGATCGCGAACCGGTCGGCCAACCGCACGACGGGGGCGCGCGAGTCCTGCGCCTGCCGCACGAGCGCGAGGATCTGCTGGTACTGGCTGTCGGCACTGCGCCGCAGGGCTCTCGCCCGCGCGACGTGGGTGCCGTTGACGGCGCCGGAGAGCACGGTCTCCCCCGCGGTGCGCGTCACGGGCAGGCTCTCGCCCGTGAGCGAGGACTCGTCGAAGGAGACCTCCTCGGTCAGGAGCTCGCAGTCCACGGGCACGATCTCGGAGGGGCGGATCAGCAGCACGTCGCCGATCCCCACCTCGTCGACGGGCACGTCCCTGACGAGTTCGCCGTTGCCCTCCCCCTCGGTCGTGACGACGTGAGCGGTCTGCGGCGAGCGCTCGAGCAGCGCGGTCAGCTCGCGCTTGGCCCGGCGCGCGGCGAAGTCCTCGAGGGCCTCGCCCCCGGAGAGCATGAGCACGATGATGAGGGAGGCGACGTACTCGCCGACCGCGAGGGTCGCGACCATGGCGACGATCGCGAGCACGTCCAGCCCGAACCGGCCGCGCAGCATCTCCCGGATCATCTGGATGAGCGTGCCCAGCACGAAGCCGCCGACGACGATCGTCGCGATCCATCGGGCGATCAGGCCCTGACCTGCCGCGCTCAGCGCGAGGACCGCGACGAGCGTCAGGAGCGCGAGGGGGATCACGGGCTGTCGTCGCAACGCCTTCAGCACTGCCATGTCTCGATGTATCCCTCTCCGGCCGCGCGGGGATCTCCCCCCTGGCTCCACCCTGCTCCGGCTCCGGAGAGGTTGCAAGCGACGTCGACCGGGGATTACCCGCCCGCAGGCGCGCGCAGTGCCCCCTCGAGCGCCCGCCGCGCTGCCGCGCTCACGGTCGGCGCCGTGACCAGGAAGATCCGCCGCTCGAACACGGCGTCGGCGATCTCGACGGTGGCCACGGCGTCCAGATGCGCCGGCAGCGCCAGCTCCGGCACCAGGGCGACACCGAACTCGGCGGCGACGTACGCCGCGACCACGGCGTAGTCGTCGCTGCGCATCGCGATCCGCGGGGTGAAGCCCGCCTCCTCCGCGGCGCGGGCGAGGGCCGCATCGACCGGATCGGCCTCGGTCGCACCGGCGATCCAGCCCTCGTCGCGGAGGTCAGCGAGGGGGACGCCGGTGCGCCCGGCGAGAGGATGCGCCGGCGGCACGATCACCGCGAGGTGCTCCTGCCGGACGGGGATCATCCGGAATCCCGGCGGCAGGATCGTCGGCCGCCCCGGGGCGTCGTACACGATCGCGGCGTCGAGGCGGAGGCCCACGACCGCCGCCATCAGCGGGTCGAGCTCCGCCTCGGAGACGAGCGGCTCGAAGCCGGCCCCCTGCAGCGCGCGCACGACCTGCGGCAGCAGCCGCGCCCCGGCCGAGGGGAACACGCCGATCGCGATCCGACGCCGCTCGGAGGCGAGCAGGTCACGGACTTCGTCGACGGCCCGCTCCGCGCGGTCCAGGATCGCGATGGCGTGCGGGAGCATCGCCTCGCCGACAGCCGTGAGGCGGGTGCCTCCGGATCCGCTCGTGACGACCGCCGCGCCGAGCTCGCGCTCGAGGCCGCGGAGGTGATGGGTCACCGTGGGCTGGCTCCACTGCAACGCGGTCGCCGCGCGCAGGACCGAGCCTTCGTCGGCCACCGTGCGCAGGGCCCTGAGCTGCCGCAGATCGAGCATCGTCGCTCCATAATGGCTATTGATCAATGAAGGATTGTCTTCATTCCTCATCGTATCCCTCCCCGCCAGAATCGATCCGTGACGACAACCACGCCCTACGCCGACGCCATCCGCCGATTCGCCGCACGCGACCTGCAGCGCCTCAACGTCCCTGGGCACAGCGCGGATCCTGCGGCCGCCCCGCTGCTCGCGGACTTCTTCGGCGACGACGTGCTGCGCTACGACGTGGAGCCGCTGCTGGACGGCATCGACAAGGGATCCGACAACCCGCTCGAGGAGGCGCGCGAAGCGGCCGCCCGCGCATGGGGGGCGCGGCGCACCTGGTTCCTCACGAACGGCGCGTCCGAGGCGAACCGGATGACGGCGTTGGCGCTGGCCGCGTTCGGCACCCCGGATGAGATCGTGGTCGCGCAGCGGAGCGCCCACTCGAGCTTCTTCGACGGCATCATCCTCGGCGGGCTCGACCCCCGCTTCGTGCCGCCGACGATCGACGAGCACCACGGCATCAACCACGGCGTGACGCCCGCCGCGATGCGCGACGCGCTCGAGGGCGCGGACGCGAAGGCGGCCTACATCATCAGCCCGAGCTACTTCGGCGCGGTCGCCGACGTCGAGGGCATCGCCGCGGTCTGCCACGAGGCCGGCGTTCCGCTGATCGTGGATGCCGCGTGGGCCGCGCACTTCGGTTTCCACCCCGATCTCCCCGCCAACCCGATCACCCTCGGCGCCGACCTCGTCGTGTCCTCCACGCACAAGATGGGCGGCAGCCTCACCCAGTCGGCCATGCTGCACCTCGCCGAAGGGCCGTATGCGGAGGAGCTCGAGCCGCTCCTCGACCGCGCCTTCCTGTTCACCCAGTCCACGAGCGCGAGCTCACTGCTGCTCGCCTCGCTCGATCTCGCCAGGGCGACGCTCGAGGACGGCCACGACCGCATCGCCGCCTCGCTCGCCGCGGCCTCCGCGCTGCGCGACGCCGTCCGCGCGACCGGACGCTTCCCGATCGTGAGCGACGGGTTCGACGCCTTCCCGGACATCGTGGGGCACGACCCGCTGCGGGTGTCGATCGATGTCGGAGCGGCGGGGCTGCACGGCCACACCGTGCGCGAGGAGCTGCTGCGCACGGCCGGGATCATGACCGAGATCTCGACGGGATCCTGCATCGTCGCGTTCGTCGGCCCCGGCACCACCCCGGATCCGGCCCGGTTCGTCGCGGCGCTCGAGGCCCTGCGGCCGGTCGGCGATCTCGCCGCGCGCGGCGACGCGGGATCGATCGCGCTGCCGAAGACCGGCCCCGCCGTGATGCGCCCGCGCGATGCGGCGTTCGCGCACACCGAGATCGTCGCGGCCGAGGACGCGGTCGGCCGCGTCTCCGCCGACTCGCTCGCCGCCTACCCGCCCGGGATCCCCAACGTGCTGCCCGGTGAGATCCTCACCGCCGAGACGATCTCGTTCCTGCGCGGGATCGCCGCGACCCCCGGCGGCTACGTCCGCGGAGCGGCCGACGCGCTCGTCGACGGCGTGCGCGTCGTCGTCGAGGCGCCGGAGCAGCGCACCCGGATCCGACCCGAGACCACGCGCATCGGATCCGCCGATGCGCGTTCCCGAACCGGCCTGCGACGTGCAGCGACGCCGTCGCCCGTGAAAGAACAGGTAACCGCATGACATCGATCGCCCAGCAGCTCCTCCGGCGCAAGCCCATCGCCCGGGAGGCAGGCGATTCCCCCCTGAGACGCACGATCGGTCTCTTCCCGCTCATGGCGATCGGGATCAGCTGCACGATCGGCACGGGGATCTTCTTCATCATGTCCCAGGCCGTGCCGCTGGCCGGCCCCGCCGTGGTCTGGTCGTTCGTGATCGCCGGCATCGTGGCCGGCCTCACCGCCCTCTGCTACGCGGAGCTCGCGGGGGCGGTCCCCGTCTCGGGATCCACCTACTCCTATGCGTACGCGACCCTCGGCGAGGGCATCGCCATGGTCGTCGGCGCCTGCCTGCTGCTCGAGTACGCGGTCTCCGCCGGTGCGGTCGCCGTGGGCTGGTCGCAGTACGTCAACGAGCTCATCGGCAACCTGTTCGGCCTGCACCTGCCCGCCGCGCTGAGCAACGCTCCGGAGGAGGGCGGCATCGTCAACCTGCCCGCGGTGATCCTGGTCGCGCTCTGCGCCGTCCTGCTCGTGCGCGGCACCAAGGAGTCCGTCGTCACCAACGCCGTCATGGTGTGCATCAAGATCGCCGTGCTGCTGTTCTTCATCGCCGTGGGGATGACCGGATGGAACTCCGACCACTTCGCGGACTTCGCTCCCTACGGGATCGGCGGCATCGCCGCGGGCGCCGGAGTGATCTTCTTCTCCTTCGTCGGACTCGACGCGGTCTCGACCGCGGGCGAGGAGGCGAAGAACCCCAAGCGCAACCTGCCGCTCGCGATCCTGCTGGCGCTCGCCGTCGTGATCGTGCTCTACGTCGGCGTCGCCCTGGTCTCGGTCGGCGCGCAGGCCCCCGCGAAGTTCGACGGGCAGGAGGCGGGGCTCTCCGAGATCCTCGCCCACGTGGTGGGCAGCCCCTGGCCGGGCACGGTGCTGGCGGCGGGAGCGGTGATCTCGATCTTCAGCGTCACCCTCGTCACCCTCTATGGCCAGACCCGGATCCTGTTCGCGATGTCGCGCGACGGCATGGTCCCGCCGATCTTCGGGAAGGTCAACGAGCGCACGCGGACCCCCGTCCAGAACACGATCATCGTGTCGGCCGTCGTCGCGGTGCTCGCGGGCGTCATCCCGATCAGCTTCCTCGCCGAGATGACGAGCATCGGCACGCTCGCCGCGTTCCTCGTCGTGTCGGTCGGCCTCATCATCCTGCGCCGCCGCGAGCCGGATCTGGAGCGCGGTTTCAAGGTTCCGCTGTACCCGATCACGCCGCTCCTCTCGATCGCCGGGTGCCTCTGGATCATCACCCAGCTGCGGCCCGTCACGATCTTCGTGTTCGCGATCTGGGTCGCGGTGTTCCTGGCGTTCTACTTCTTCTACGGACGCCGGCGCTCCGCGCTGCAGCCCGGCAACGTGCCGCCCGGCGCCGATGTGCCGTTCACCTCGGTCGTGCGCCAGCCTGGTCCGCTGGAGCGGAGCGAGCGTTGACGCTCCTCGTCGGACTCGACACCGCGCGCCGGTCGTCCTCGGTGCTCGCGCTCGCCGCCCAGCTCGCGAACTCGCTCGACACCGACCTCGTCGTCGCCGCGGTCGTGGCCTCCGCCTGGCCGCTCTCGCGCGCGAGCGTGGATCAGGAGTGGCAGGCGCACAACCGCGAGGCAGCGGACCAGGTGCTCGATCACGCCGCGAGCGTGCTCGGCGGCGACGTGAAGGCGCGCTACCTCGTGCACGAGGCGGCCTCGGCCCGCCGCGGACTTCTCGAGCTCGCGGAGCAGGAGCGCCCCGACGCCCTCGTGCTCGGATCCGCGGTCCGCGGCGAGCCCGGAAGGATCGCGCTCGGGGCCGTGTCGGAGGCGCTGCTGCACGCCTCCCCCGCTCCCGTGGCGATCGCGCCGGTCGGCTATCGGGCGCGCGTGGACGCGCGGTTCGACCGCCTCACGGTGGCGTACGGCGGATCCGGCGCCGCGCAGGACCTCATCCCCGGTGCGGCCGCCGTCGCGGCGCTCGGCGGGGTGCGCCTGCGGATCGCGTCGTTCGCCGTCCGCCCGGACGCCGAGCTCGGAATCCTGGCCGGCGCTGGCGGCCGCGCCGAGGATCCGGTCCTGGTCGAGTGGGAGGGGCAGATCCGCGACCATGTCGCCGCAGTGCTCGGCGAGATCGCCGAACCGGCGCCCGCCGTCGACGGGCTCGCGGTCGGCGTCGGCGCGTCGTGGGCGTCGGCGATCGACGACGTCGGCTGGACCGACGGCGACCTGCTGGTGGTCGGATCCAGTTCCCTCAACCCGCTCGCGCGTGTGTTCCTCGGTTCGCACGGCACGAAGATCGTCCGGAACGCGGGCGTGCCCGTGCTCGTGGTGCCGCGGGCAGCCGCCTGGGGCTGAGCGCTCGGCCGCGGCCGCTCAGGAGTTCGGGTCCGCCGTGCGGGCCCTCGCCACGACGATGCCGCGCTGCGATGTCGGGAACCGCTGCAGCATCGCCCGCAGCTCCGCGGCGTCGACGTCGGCTCCGAAGGCCTCCGCGCCGGGTTCCAGCATGATGCCGCTCGCGAGGCCGCCGGCGACCACCGGATCGAACCCGAGGTCGTCGACCAGCCGGGCCACCCGCGCCACGTCGTCCGGATCGTCCCCGGCGATCGCGATCGCTTTGCGGTCGGAGGTGCCGGCGGGCCGGGTCTCGTCCTCGAGGTCCTGATAGCCCATGTGGTTGAAGGCCTTCACGACCCGGGATCCGGCGAGGTGCCGCTGCACGGTCTCGCTAGTCGACGTGCGCGGATCGTCGAGGTCGCCGCGGAGTCCGTCGCCCCACCAGTAGTTCATGGCGTCGATCACGAGCTTGCCCCGCAGCAGCTCGGCCGGGAGGGTCGCGTGCCGGCTGAGCGGCAGGGCGAGGAGCACGGCGTCGGCCTCGCGCGCGAGTTCCGCCACGTCCACCGCGGTCGCTCCGAGCGCCCGCGCCGCACGCGTGATCCGGGCCGGATCCGACGATGCCGCGAGCAGCACCCGGTATCCGGCCGACACCGCGAGCCGGGCGAGCACGCTGCCGACCCGCCCTGCGCCGATGATGCCAAGCGTCTCGATCCGGGATGCCTCCGCCACGTCGCCATCGTATCCAGGGCGCACGCGTCGCTTTCGGCCCCTGGGCCTGTCGGGACCCGTGCAGGACCCGCGTCAGCCGAGCCGGAGCTCCTCGGGCTCCAGCACCAGGTCGATCAGGGCGCCGCTGCGCAGCACGACCATCTCCATCCGCCGCCCGATCGCCCCTTCGACCATGACCCGCTGCAACCCGGTCGGGTCGAAGACCGCGGTGCCGTCGATCGAGAGGACGATGTCGCCCGCCCTGGCGCCGGCGATGGCAGCGGGGCTCCCGGGGACGGTCGAGATCACCTGCATGCCGGTCGGCGATCCGACCTTGGCAGCAGCCTCCGGGGTCAGTGCGACCTTGGCGCCGGCCACCCCCAGCCAGGCCCGCCGCACGCGCCCGAACGTGGCGAGCGTGTCGATGATCGAGAGTGTCGTCGCGTTGATCGGCACGGCGAGCCCGAGCCCGATGCCCGCGACCGCGGTGTTCACCCCGACCAGCCGGCCCGCGCTGTCGGCGAGCGCTCCCCCGCTGTTGCCGGGGTTCAGCGCGGCGTCGGTCTGGACCACCTCGTCGATCACCCGCCCCGACGCGGTCGGCAGCGAGCGGCCGAGCGCCGAGACGATGCCGGCGGTCACGCTGCCCGCGAGTCCCAGCGGATTCCCGAGGGCGACGACCAGCTGCCCGACTCTGAGGTGCGCCGCGTCGCCGAGCGGGACCGGATCGGGAATCGCCCCCTGGGCCCGCAGCACGGCAAGATCCGACAGCACATCGGATCCGACGACCTGCGCCTGGGAAGAGGTCCCGTCGGTGAAGGCGAGGCCGACCTCGCGCGCGCCGGCCACGACGTGAGCGCTCGTGAGCAGCAGGCCCTCGCGGAACACCGAGGCGCTCCCAGCGCCGGCCCCGCCGTCGGTGCGGACGCTCACCGCGGCGACCGAGGGCAGCACCGTCTCCGCGACGCGCACGACCGTCGCCGAGTAGGCGTCGAGTGCTTCGCTGTCGTCCATGACCAGAGTCTCCGCCCGGGTCCGCGGCCCGCGGGCGGAGTTCGCCCAGGGCTAACGCGACGCCGGGCGCTCAGGCCCGGGGCGCGGGATCGAGATCCAGGTGCCGGCGCAGCGCGGCGGTGAGACGCCCGGGATCCGGCCGCCTCAGTGGACCGGGCGCTCGATCCGCGCGCGGGCTTCGCGCTCGACGAGGACGGGTACGAAGTCGCGCACCCTGGCCCGCTCGAACGATCGCTGCGCGTCTCGGACGGCGCCGTCGATCTCGATCTCCGCGGTCTGGGGGAACCTCGCCTGGAGACGTTCGATGACGTCGGCGATCGCCTTGTCCTCGTCGGACGGTTCTCGGATCATGCCGCCATCGTCGGCGTCCCCCGCACCCCTGTCAAGAACACCCCGGTGATACACACTGAGTTGGTGGCTGGCTCCCCCGGACATCGAAGGCTCGGATTGGGGCAGCTGCACGATCCGTGAACACCTGCACGATCGATCCACCGAATCCGTCGTGCATCCGTGCCGTGATCCTGCAGGCGTGCCGTGATCGTGCAGGCTGCCGTGATCGTGCAGGCGCCCCCTGCACCGCCGACGCGGAGTCCCGAGCCCCCTAATCCCGCGCTGACCCCGACACCCCCTTCCACATTCCGAGTCGTCCCCGTGAGCGCAGCCCAGAGCGTCCGCTCATGGGGACGACTCGGAAGTGGAGGGCGGCGGAGCCGCGGAGCGGCGTCACCCGGGGCGACCGGATCTGGCGCGCGAGCGGATCCGGGCATAGGTTCTTCTCGTGCCGCCCATGGAAGCCCTCGTCGCCTTCGCCCTCACGTCCCTGGTCCTGATCGCCGTCCCCGGGCCGAGCGTGCTGTTCGTCATCGGACGCTCGCTCGCGTGGGGTCGCAGCGCCGGGCTCTGGAGCGTGCTGGGCAACGAGCTCGGCAGCCTCGTCCCGATCGGGGCGGTGGCATTCGGGGTGGGCGCCATCGTCGCGCAGTCGGTGGCGCTCTTCACGGTCGTGAAGGTGCTCGGCGCGCTCTACCTCGCCTATCTCGGGATCCAGGCCATCCGCCACCGTCGCGACGGCATCGGAGAGGACTCCGAGACGAGCCCTCGACGGGTGTCCCCGTTCGTGGTGCTGCGGCAGGGATTCATCGTCGGCGCCACCAACCCCAAGACCATCGTCTTCTTCGTCGCGGCGCTCCCCCAGTTCGTGGACTTCCACGCCGGCGCCGTTCCCGTGCAGATGATGATCCTCGGCCTGGTCTTCACCATCATCGCGTTCGCGTGCGACGCGACCTGGGCGCTCATCGCCGGATCCGCACGGGACTGGTTCGCGAAGTCCCCGCGCCGGCTCGCCGCGGTCCGCGGCACCGGCGGCGGCATGATGATCGGCCTCGGCGGGGTGCTCCTGCTCGCGGACAACAAGGCCTGACGCGGAAGCCCCGGACCTGACCGCGGACCGCGTCAGCGCCGCAGCGCGGCGGGCCGGGGCAGGCCGAGGTCCTCGATGAGGTCGCCGAGAGCACGATCGAGTTCGGCGCCGGCCTGCGCGATCTTGTTGACGCCGAAGCCGCCGAGCGCGGCGCTGGGCACCTCGAAGCTCAGCGTCGTCCCCGGCGCCTTCGACGTGTGCATCTCGATGCGCAGCGGCGAGGAGAGCATCGTGCCCGGATCGTGGCGGAACAGCCGCGCGGCGATCCCGTGGTGGGCGATGAGCCACACCACGCTGCGGGCGTCGCTGCCCGCATGCTCCATGAGCGCGTCGGGCCGCGAGGTCCACACCCGGACGAACCCGCTCGGCGACTCCCACTGCAGTCCGCGCACGAACCCCGCCCAGTCGCCGCCGCGCAGTTCGGCCAGCGCCTGCGCGTCGGACAGCGCGGGGACCGCCTCCTCGAAGGCCGCGACCAGCGCGTCGAACTGCGCGTTCGTCTCCAGCCGGACCCGTCGTGCCCCATGCTCGAAGACGGTCTCGTCCGCGTCGTAGCTCACCGGATCATCCTCTCGCAGTGACGGGTGCCCCGGGCCGCTCGGCCTTTCACCCCTAGGGGTGAAGACAGTCACCCTGGCGACGGTTAGCGTGGGGTTCAGCGACAGTGGATCGACGGACGGTTCAGCCCGGCCGGGCGGATCACCGCAGCGGGAAGAAGGGCTGAACCAATGAGTGAGTCCGACGGCAACCGGCGAGCGAGGGAGGGCGGCGCGCAGCCCGCGCTGTTGCGCATCGCCCTGGTGAACGACTACGAGGTCGTCGTGCGCGGTCTCGCGTCGATGCTGCGCTCGTACCAGGACGTCGTCCAGGTCGTCGAGCTGGACCTGAACAAGCCCGTGAGCGAATCGGTCGAGATCGCTCTGTGCGACACCTTCGGATCCACCCTGGGAGACCGCGCCGACGTGCGGGACCTCGTCGCGAATCCGCGGGTCGACCGCGTGGTGGTCTACTCGTGGGCTCACGACGAGAGCTCGATCCGCGCCGCGATCGCGAACGGCGCCGACGGCTACGTGTACAAGGGCATCCCCGCCCGCCAACTGGTCACGGCGCTGCAGCAGATCCGCGCGGGCGGATCTCAGGTCTGGGTCGACACCCAGGGCCGGCCGCCGATCACCGCGGGCGACTGGCCGGGCCGCGAGGAGGGGCTCACCGTCCGCGAGTCGGAAGTGCTCGCGCTCATCACGCAGGGCCTGTCGAATGCGGAGGTCGCCGAGCGCACGCACCTCTCCATCAACTCGGTCAAGACCTACATCCGCTCCGGCTACCGCCGCATCGGCGTGACGTCCCGTACGGAAGCCGTGCTGTGGGGCGTGGAGCACGGATTCCGCCCCGACCGGCTGCGCGTGAGCGATCCCGAGATCCCGGCGGGCTGAGCCCGACGACACCATCCCCCACTGCGGGTCCGCATCCTCGATCCCCGTCGCGGATCGCGTTCCCCGCGTCCGATCTATTGCGCTTTCTTGGCACGGGTTCTCGTGGCGATACAGCACACCGAAGGAGAGAAGCCGACATGGGCGCCCTTTTCTATGGCAGTTCCGAACACCGGATAGACATCGACGATGTGGCTCTCGCCCATCTCAAGGTCGTGATCGCGACGAAGCTGCGTCGCAACGAGAGCTTCACCCTGTCCTGGCGCCACGACGAAGGGCAGCCGCGCGGCAGGTCGACGATCTGGCTGCACCCGTCCGTCCAACTGCGGTTCGAGTTCGACGAGCCAGAGCCGCCGTCCCTGGACCCCGCCCGCATCCAGACCTACGCGAACTCCGCGAACACCTCAGGCGGGATCCTCGTCCCGGACGAGCACATCCTCGGGTAGGGCGCGGGAGCAGGCAACCGGTTCCGACATCCGGACGAGTCGCCGACATCCTTACTTCGCGATGATCCGTCGCACGGAAAGGTCAACGATCCGCGTGTCGTAGCGGATGACGGTGAAGACGATCGGGACCGACATGGACGTGAACCCGGTCTGAGTGAACTGGACCAACGGAGTGTCGTCCATCTCCGCGGGGAGCCCAGGCACTCCGCACACCGCGTCGATCCGCCCCTCCATCCGATGCAGAGAGTCGGACAGCTGCTCTCGGAGGATGGTGATCATGTCGCGCGACACGTCCGACAGCGAGGAGAGGTCGACGGAGCGTCCGTCGACCTCTCTGAGGCACCAGTCGAGCACCTGAACCGCGGGCACCCCGTCGACGCTGTAGACCCGTTCGACGGCCCACACCGGCTGGTTCCCTCCGCGGAGCGCGGTAGCTGCATCATCCGGCGCATCGACGGCACTGATCGAGAACTTCTCGATGCCGGCGACATGGCCCGATGCGGCGATGATCTCCGGAACCGGCACGATCTCGCTGCTGAGGTTGAAGACGGTGCGGTCCGGCGGCGCCAAGACGATCGTGCCGACCCCCCAGCGGCGCTCGACGAGCCCGTCATTCACGAGGAGCGCGACCGCCTCCCGGATGGTGTTGCGGCTGAGTCCCACCGCGGCGGCGAGGTCGACTTCGGCAGGCAGCCGATCCCCTGGCTTGTACTCGCGCTCGATGAGTTCGCGCAGCTCGCTCGCCGCCTGCGCCCGCAGAGTTCTCAGCCGTTCCACGTCATACCTCCTTCCGGGAGCGTAGCGAAGGCTACGCGACGCGCTGTTCCGCCTCTCCGGCCGGGACCTGCTCGTCTACGATCCCGACGCCGCGCTTCGGGATGAGCAACGCGAACAGCGACCCGGCCACCACGAGTCCGGCACAGATCCACAATGCGAGCACGTAGCCGCCGTGCGTCGGCGCGCCGTTCATCTGCGACGAGGTGATCGCTCCGCCGGTGATCGCGACACCGAGCGAAGCACCGATTCCGAATGCGGCCGTGTTGAAGCCCGTCAGCGCGCCCGGCTCGTCCTTCGACGCCAGCAGCACACCCAGACCGTCGAGAGCAGTGAGCACCATCCCCGTGTAGAAGGCGCCCAGGACCAGGGTCATGAGGAACGCGATCATCGGGCTGTGGCTGGCCGCCGCGAGGACGATCATGGCCACGACGGTGACGGCAAGTCCTCCGAGCAGGATGCTGCGCCATCCGATACGTGGCGCAACGGATCCGGCGATCGGCGCGAAGGCGAAGCCGACCAACGACACCGGCATGACGTAGAGAAGCGCGGACTCCGTCGCGGTCATGCCGAACCCCGCGCCCGCGTTCTGCGCGAGAAGCGGCAGCACGAATCCGGTCGCCCCGAAGGCGCCGGCGAGGATGAGGACATTGGCGCTGAGCAGAGGCCACGCGTTGCGCGAACGCAACTCCGAAGGGCGCATCAGAGGCGACGCCGCGCGCCGCTCCGCGAACGGGAACGCCACCAGGAGCACCACACCGACGAGCAGCACCAGCAGCGTCGGCGCGCTCAGCCAGCCCCACTTCCCGCCCTGGGACAGAGCGAGCGAGATCCCGGTCAGGCCGCCCGCGATCAGTGCGGAACCCGCCCAGTCGATGCGCTGCGGTTTCGACGTCACTTTCTCCGGCACAGCGAAACGGCACACGACCAACGCGACGAGCGTGAATGCCAGCATCGTCCAGAACACCGCCCTGTATCCGAGGTGATCGACGATGATCCCCGAGAGCACTGCCTCTCCACCACCCAGACCTGCCTTGACGGCGGCGATGACGGCGAGCGCCCGACTGAACGTCTTGAGCTCCAGTACGTCGTGCAGGATCAGGAAGGCGAAAGCGAACACTGCGCCACACAGACCCGAGATGGTCCGCCCGGCCAGATAGAAACCGATGTTCGGGGCGGTCGCGGCGATCAGGTTTCCGACCACCAGCGCGGCCAGGCTGAACATCAGCGCTCGCCGACGCCCCGTCCAGTCGCTGATCCGCGTCACGATGATCGCCGAGATCGCTCCGACGATGAGGAACAGCGTCTGTGCGAGCCCTACCGTCGCCGTATCACTGCCGAGTTCCTTGATGATCAGCGGATTCGCCGGAGCGATCATCGTGTTGTTGAGCTGGTAGCTCCCCACTGCGAGGAGGAGGGCTGCGACCAGCCAAGCGATCTTCGCGCGAGAGGTGATCCTCGCTTCTCTTTCGTCCACGTCTTGCTCCTTTACAAGAGATTGGACCTCTGGTCCTTTCGGGTTAGACGTCAGGTATCTCACATTCAGACGGAACTTGTCAACGTTGAGGGGAAGCTTGTCCACCAGAGGTCCAACCTTTAGTATCGGTCCGACGATAGGAGCAGGCAGTGTCGCAACCGAACATCGTGGTCTTCCTCAGTGACGATCATGCCCAGTGGGCCGCGGGGACCTATGGGAACTCCGAGATCCAGACCCCGTCCATCGATCATCTGGCGCGTACCGGCGTGCAGTTCGAGAACGCCTTCACCAACTCGCCCGTCTGCTCGCCGGCCAGAGCCTCTTTCTTCACAGGTCGGATCCCCTCGCAGCACGGCGTGCACGACTACATCGGAAACGCTGACCCGACGGTGCCCACGGATTGGCTCGCAGAGGAGATCTTCCTCCCCCAGCTCCTTCAGGCGTGCGGCTACACGACGGGGCTGAGCGGCAAATGGCATCTCGGATCCGACGAGCCCCGGCCTCGCGGATTCGACTTCTGGTACAGCCGCAATGCCGCGGTATCGGAGGCCGACGGCTACGAGACCCCCTGGTCACCTCGCCCTGACGGCGAGCTGGCGTACGACCACCACGCCATCACCACCCACGCGCTGGAGTTCCTCGAGAACCGCCCGAAGGAACGCCCGTTCTTCCTCGTCGTCGGGCACCTCGCAACCCACAGCCCATGGCACGGCGGGCTGGAGCGCCTCGTCTCCCGCTACCGGAACTGCACCTTCGCGGACATCCCCGAGGACATCACCTACCCGTTCGGGCGTCTGCGTTCAGAATCCCTGTATTCGAGCAGAAACGACCCGCGCGAGGCGCTCTCCCAGTACTACGGGGCTGTCACGGAGATCGACGAGCAGGTGGGGCGCATCGTCGATGCCCTGGAATCCCTCACGGTTCGCGACGATACCGTCGTGATCTATACCTCCGATCACGGGCTGAACACCGGCCATCACGGGATCTGGGGGAAGGGCAATGGCACACTCCCCTACAACGTGGTCGACGAGTCGATCCGCATCCCGCTCATCGTCAACTACCCGTCCGGTGCACTCGGCGGTCAGCGCCGCCAGGAAGCCGTGACCCACGTCGACACGTTCCAGACGATCCTCGAGCTCGCCGGCGCCCCGAGTCCGACCCCGCGCACGAGTACCAAGCCCTACCCCGGGAAGAGCTTCGCAGGCGCCCTGAAGTCGGAGCCGTCACCCGAACCCCGCGATGCCGTCTTCGTCGAGTATGGCAACCTGCGCAGCATACGAACGCCTGCCCACAAGCTCGTCAAGCGCTTCCCCACCGGGCCCGACGAACTGTTCGATCTCATCGCCGATCCGCGCGAGACCCGGAACGTCATCGACGCCCCGGCCTTCCGCCCCGTCCTCGCCGAGCTCGGTGCCCGCCTGGACGCGTACTTCACCCGTTACGAGGAGCTTCCCCGTCGCGGGACCGACGTTCTGTCCCAACCGCGTCACAATGCGGATGAGGCCTGGCGCGACACGAGCGCCCCGCGCCTCGAGGAAAGCGCGGACTGGCTCGAACGACTCGAGGCACGGGCCAGAGCCCGGCGAGCCGAGAAGCAGCGGCGAGAGGGAGAACGATGACCGCGGCTCGCCCATTCATCGCCGTTGCGACACAGAGGGGATCCGAGTGAGCGGCCACGTCGTCGTCATCGGCTCGATCAATCTCGATGTCATCGCCTCGGTCGCCAGACTGCCCCTGCCAGGGGAGACCGCACTCGCGCAGAAGGTCGAAGTCCTCCCGGGAGGCAAGGGAGCGAACCAGGCCCTCGGCGCAGCGCGCGCCGGCGCACAGGTCACGCTGATCTCCGCTGTGGGCGAGGACGGAGAACAGTACCTGCGCCACCTCGATGATCGTGGCGTGAACGTGCAGCACGTGATGCGCGTCCCGCTCGCCACCGGCCGCGCCAACATCACGGTGGACGACGAAGGCGAGAACTCGATCGTCGTCGCCGCCGGCGCGAACGCCGAACTCACGGCGCACTGGATCCACTGCTGCCAGGACATCATCCGCAGTGCCGACATCGTCCTGCTGCAGCAGGAGATTCCCACCGCAGCCGTGAGAGCAGCCCTGACGCTGGCCGCGGACGCGCGGGTTCCCGCCATTCTGAACGTTTCCCCGATCGACGCCGCGTCGCAGGAGCTCGGAGAACTCGCTGAGGTCGTCGTCGTCAACGAACACGAGGACCGCTTGATGAAGATACGGGACGCGGTCGTCACTCTCGGTGCCGCCGGAGCCCGATGGGGCGACGTGGTCGTCCGCCCCATGACCGCGACGACGCCGATGGATACGACAGGCGCCGGCGATGCGTTCGCCGGCGCACTCGCTGCTGCCCTCGCGATCGGCATGTCTCGAGCTCAGGCGCTTGCCGTGGCCGTCGAATCCGGCACCAATGCCACCCAGTGGGCCGGTGCCCAACCGGCCGGATTCGAACCCTGAGGAGACGTGGGGAACCACGATCCGGTGTCCGAGAAGGACTTTATGAATCCGCCCAGACCGTGACCTGATCGTTGCATTCGTTACCCCGCCGTTATACAGTGATCGCACGGTGAAAGTTTTGCTGTGGCTCTCACCGCATGTGATTGCAGGACACTCTTGGTGCAAAGGGACAAAGGCCGGTCGGAAGCCTCTCCGACCGGCCTTTACTGCGCGAAGCCTCATGTCCGTCCGGGCGGATATTCTGATGCGATGAGCGATCGGAAGCTGGCCCTGACAGCCTGGGAGACCCTCTTCCGCGCCCAGCACGAGATCTTCACCGAGATGTCGACCGACTTCGACGGCGCCGACCTCTCGGCCGCGGAGTACGACGTGCTGCTCACCGTCACCCGCTGCGCGTCGCACACCGCGCGCCTGCGCGAGGTCACGGCGAACATGCTGATCAGCCAGCCCAGCGTCTCGCGCCTCGTCGACCGCATGGTCGCGCGCGGACTGCTCGAGAAGTGCCCGGATCCGGAGGACGGACGCGGATCCCTCGTGCATGCGACCGAGGCCGGGACGCGCGCGTTCCGCCAGCTCGCCACCGCGCACGGTCGCTCGATCGCCGAGCGCATGTCGGCGCTGGACGACGAGGAGCTGCGCACTCTGACGACCCTGACAGAGAAGCTCCGGGCCCGGTGATGCGCCGGGGACGTGATCCCGTCCTCCACAGGCATCGCCTCGGAAAAGTTCTTCACAGATCTCGTAGATAGCTTCGAATGTCTTGTGATCCCGCGTAAAATCAAGGCATGACCGGACATCTCGACCCACTGCACGAGGCGCTGACGCGTCTCGATGAGGTGTGGAGCGGCGCGCGCGAAGCGGGTGACCTCTCCCGCACACAGCTCATGGCCGTGACGGAGGCGCTCGGCCTGCTGCATCGCCGGTCCGGGGCGATGCTCGCCGAGGTCGCCGCGTGCGTGGCGCACGAGTCCCGCACCGAGCTGGGCGCGGACTCGCTGGCGAAGGAGCAGGGGTTCCGCAACGCCGCACAGCTCATCGCGACCACGACCGGCGCGACCACGGGTGACGCGTCCAGGCTGGTCAAGGTCGGCGAGGCCACGGCGCCCCGCACGAACCTGGTCGGCGACCGCGTGCCGGCGAAGTACCCGGCCGCGCAGCAGGCGCTCGCCTCCGGCACGCTGAGCGCACAGGCCTTCGCCGTGATCCTCGCCCTGCTCGAGCGCGTGCGCGTCAAGATCGGCGCGGCGCAGACCGCAGAGGCGGAGCGACTCCTCGTGGACAAGGCCGCCGGGCTGTCGCACGACGATGTGCGGCGGCTGGTCACCCGGGCCGAGGCGTGGCTGGATCCCGACGGGGTCGCCCCGCGGGAGCAGGAGCAGCGCGACCGCCAGTCGCTGTCTATCTACGAGCGCGACGGGCGGATCCACCTCGACGGCGACTTCGACGCCGCTCACGGGGCGCCCATCGTCGCCGCGGTGAACGGGTACGTGTCGGCGCTCTTCGCCGCGCGGAAGGAACGGCTCGCCCCGGACTCTCCCGATGCGGATCACCGCTCGGTCGCGGCGCTGCGTGCCGAGGCGCTCAGCACGATCTGCGCGCACGCCCTCGGCTGCGAGAACGAGGCGCCCGCGCTGGCCGGCGCGACCGTGGTGGTCCGGGTCGACCTGAAGGACCTCACCGACGGCACCGGATACGCGACCATCGACGGATCAGACCTCCCCCTCAGCATCGCCGCCACCCGGCAGCTCGCCGCGAGCGGCGGCGTCATCCCGTGCGTGCTCGGTACCGACCGCGAGGTCCTCGACTACGGCCGCCGTCTGAGCCGGTTGCTGAGCCTGTCGAAGTACACCACCGCGCAGCGTCTCGCCCTCGCCGAACGCGACGGCGGCTGCGCGATGTGCGGACTCCCGCCGTCCATGACCAGGGCCCATCACATCCGCTGGTGGAAACGCGATGCGGGGCCGACCGACCTGGAGAACGGGATCCTGCTCTGCGAGAGCTGTCACCATCGCATCCACGACAACGACTGGGAGATCCGGATCGAGGGCAAGGGGCGACACAGCAGGGTGTGGTTCATCCCGCCGCCACACGTCGATCCCGCGCGCAGTCCCCGTCTCGGTGGCAGAGCCCGGTTCGACCTCGCCGCTTGAGGACGGCGGGCCGGTCAGTCCGGAGACTCATCCACATCCCTCACGGCCGGTTCATAGGTTCTGGCATAGTCGTTCGTGACGCCCTCATCGGGCGCGACCGGAGAACACAGGAGTGCATATGGACCCCGCCGCCCTCATCGGGTTGCTCATCATCATCGGGGCCGCGATCGTCGGCGTCGTCATCATCCTGCTCGTCGTGCTGCTGCTCGCGCGCAGCTGGATCAAGGTCGCCCGCGCCGATGAGGCGCTCGTGATCTCGGGTCGCAAGCAGAAGGTGCAGCGCGCGACCCTCCTGCCGGACGGGACGACGAGCTCCGAGATGTCCGAGTCTCCGGTCACGGTCATCGTGAACGGCAAGTCGCTCGTCAACCCGATCACGCAGCGCCACGAGATCATCTCCCTGCGCTCGCGCCAGGTGCTGCTGAACGCCGAGGCGCAGTCGCTCGACAGCGTCACGCTGAACGTCGACGGGGTCGCGATCGTGAAGATCGGATCCGATCCGCTCTTCGTGCGCCGCGCCGCCGAGCGGTTCGCCTCGCAGGACAAGGCCATCGAGCAGTTCACCACCGAACAGCTCGAGGGTGCGCTCCGTGGCATCGTCGCGACCCTCTCGGTCGTCGAGCTCATGCGGGAGCGCAAGAAGTTCTCCGACCAGATCGCCGCCGACGTCTCGCAGGAGCTCGCCGAGCAGGGCCTGATCCTCGACTCGTTCCAGATCAAGGGCATCACCGACAAGGTCGGCTACATCCAGTCGCTCGGCGCCCCGGAGATCCAGGCGAAGCGTCAGGCCGCCGAGATCGCCCAGACCAACGCCGACCGCGCGATCAACCAGAAGCTCATCTCCAACCAGGAGGCGAACCTCGTCGAGCAGACCGCGCTCGACACCAACACCGCGAACGCCGCCGCGGGCGTCGGACGCGCCCGCGCCGAAGCCGAGCAGGCGGAGCAGCTCGCCCGCGCGCAGGCCGAGCAGGCGGTGCTCCAGCAGCAGGCCGAGAACAAGCAGGCCCAGCTCGACGCCGACGTCAAGCGCGTCGCCGACGCTCAGCGCTACGAGGCGGAGACCCGCGCCCAGGCCGAGCTCTACACGCGCGAGCGCGCCGCCGAGGCCGCCGCGATCGAGCAGGTCAAGCAGGCCGAGGCGTCCACCCGCATCGCCGAGCAGCAGGCGCAGTCCGACAAGGCCCGCGCCGACGGTGAGGCGGCCGCCGCGGTCGCGACGGCCACGGGTGAGGCCACCTCGCTGCGCGCCCAGGCCGACGCACAGGCAGCGGCTCGCCGCGTGCGCGCCACGGCGGAGGCCGACGCGATCCGCGCCGAGGGCGAGGCGAAGGCCGCGGCCGTCGAGGCCGAGGCGAAGGCCATCGCGTCGAACCAGGAGGCATTCCTCTCGCAGCGCGTGCTCGAGGTGCTGCCGTCGATCATGGCCGAGTTCGCCAAGGGCTACTCCGCGATCGGCAGCGTGTCTATCATCGGCGGATCCGGCGAGGACGGCGCCTCGAGCGTCGTCGGCGGAGACAGCGCCAAGGCGCTGCGCAGCGTGTTCGACAGCGTGCACGCCGCGACCGGGCTCGACCTGGCCGGCATCCTGCAGGGGCAGGCCGTCGGCCGCGGCTTCGGCGCGGGCCTCGCCCAGTCCGAAACCCGCCAGCCGGCCGCGCACGCGACCGCACCCGCGACCCGCGCCGCCGCGAAGAAGGCCGACGAGACCGACGAAGCCGCGGAGTAACCCCTCACGACGGACGGCGCTCGGATCCTTCGGGGTCCGGGCGCCGCCCGCGTTTCGCGGCAGACTGGACGGATGACCTCCGCGCCCTTCGACCTCCGTGCGATCGGCGCCTCGCTGTCCTTCGCGGCGGCTCTCGACGAGGTCGCCGCAGCACTCGACGCCGGAACCGCGGCCGTCATCAGCGCGCCGCCCGGCACCGGCAAGACCACGCTGGTCCCTCCCCTGCTCGCCTCCCGCACCCCGGGCCGCGTGATCGTCACCCAGCCGCGCCGTGTCGCAGCCCGCGCGGCCGCACGGCGGCTCGCGCAGCTCGACGGATCCCCGCTCGGAACCAGGGTCGGCTTCACCGTCCGCGGCGAGCGCTCCGTGGGCCGCGACACGCGCGTCGAGTTCGTGACCGCGGGCGTGCTGCTGCGCCGGATGCTCGCAGATCCCAGCCTCGACGGCGTGGACGCCGTCGTCATCGACGAGGTGCACGAGCGCGCCCTCGAGACGGACCTCCTGATCGGCCTGCTCGGCGAGGTACGCGAACTGCGCGACGACCTCGTGGTCGTCGCGATGTCGGCCACGCTCGACGCCGCCCGGATCGCCTCCGTGATCGGCAGCGCTGACGCGCCGGCCCCGGTCGTCGAGCACACGGTCCCCGCGCATCCGCTCACCGAGCGCTGGGCCCCGAGCCCGGTCCCGCGGCTGGACGAACGCGGCGTCACCCGGGGTTTCCTCGACCACGTGGCGCGCACGGCAGCGGACGCGGCTCGGGACCTGGTCCGCCAAGACCCCTCGGCCGACATGTTGGTCTTCGCACCGGGCGCCCGCGAGGTCGCCGAGATCGCGCGTCGCATCCGCGACAGCGGTCCGGCATTCGACGTCCGCGAACTGCATGGACAGATCCCGGCGGCCGAGCAGGACGCGGTGATCCGCGGCCGACGCCCTGCCGAGGCGCCGCGGATCATCGTCACCACGTCGCTCGCCGAGTCGTCGCTCACCGTGCCTGGCGTGCGCCTCGTGGTCGACAGCGGCCTGTCCCGGTTCCCGCAGCGCGACTCAGCGCGCGGCATGAGCGGGCTCGTGACGGCCGCGGCCGCCCGCTCCTCCGCCGTGCAGCGTGCCGGCCGCGCCACCCGGCAGGGGCCTGGCACGGTGATCCGCTGCCTCGACGAGCGGACCTTCGCGGCGGCACCGGCCCGGCCCGCCCCCGAGATCGCCACCGCCGACCTCGCCGATGCGGCGCTGCTGCTGGCGTGCTGGGGCGCCCCCGGCGGGACGGGGCTGCGACTGATCGATCCGCTCCCCGCCGAAGCCCTCGCCGAGGCGCAGTCCGTGCTGCACGACCTCGGCGCCACGGACGCCGACGGCCGCGCCACGGACGAGGGCCGCGCCCTGGCCCGGGTCCCGGTCGACCCGCGCCTCGCCCGGGCCCTGATCGAAGGAAGCGGACTCGTGGGCGCCCGGTTGGCCGCGGAGGTCGTCGCGCTGCTCGGCGGCGACCTGCGCACGCCCGATGCGGATGTCGCCGCCGCGATCGTCGCCCTCCGAGGCGGCCGGGGTCCTGATGCCCGCCGCTGGGCGCAGGAGGCGGAGCGACTCCGGCGTTTCATCCCGCCACTGGGGTCCGCGACCCCCGCGACGGGGGTCGACGATGCAGGGCTGGTGATCGCCCTCGCCTTCCCCGCACGGGTGGCCCGGCGGGTCGAACGCACCGCGGACGGAGCCACATTCCTGCTGGCGTCGGGGACCCGCGCCGGCGTGCGCGGCTCGCTCGCGAACGTCGAATGGCTGGCCGTCGCCGACGTCGCACGGGCCTCAGGACGGGTGGCGGACGGATCAGGAGCCGTGATCCGCACCGCTGCCGCGATCACCGAGGCACAGGTGGAGCGGGCCGCCGACCACCTCATCACGGACCGCGTGGAGGCGGAGTTCGCCGGCTCCCGCGTCACCGCCCGGCGCGAGCGCAGGGTCGGCGCGATCGTGCGCTCCTCCGCACCGGTCCGGCCGGGCGCCGAGGAGGGCCGCGACGCGGTGCGACGCGCCCTGCACGCGCAGGGACTCGAGGTGTTCGCCTGGTCGGAGTCCGCGGATCAGCTGCGCCGCAGGCTCGCGCTGCTGAATCGCGCGCTCGGATCCCCCTGGCCCGACATGTCGGACACCGCCCTGACCGCGGCGCTCGACGACTGGCTCGGCCCCGAGATCGACGCGCTCGCGACCGGGACTCCCACGACGAGGATCGACCTCGCCCCGGCGCTGCGCCGGCTGCTGCCCTGGCCCGCCGCGACTGAGTTCGAGACGCTCGCGCCCGAGCGCCTCGAGGTGCCGAGCGGCTCACGCGTCCGGATCCAGTACCCGGCGCACGACGATCCCACCGCGCGACCGGTGGTGGCGGTGAAGCTGCAGGAGTGCTTCGGCTGGGCCGAGACCCCGCGCCTGGCCGGAGGGCGCGTGCCCGTGCTGTTCCACCTGCTCTCCCCGGCCGGACGTCCGCTCGCCGTCACCGACGATCTGGCCTCGTTCTGGTCGGGACCCTACGCCCAGGTGCGAGCCGAGATGCGCGGCCGCTATCCGAAGCACCCCTGGCCGGAGGACCCGTGGCAGGCCGCACCGACCAGGCACACCAAGAACCGCGCCGCACGCGACTAGGACATGTACGCGACTAGGACGTGCGCCGGCGCAGTGTGAGCGGCGCGAGCACGAGGAACGCCACGGCGAAGCCCGCCACGATCAATACCGGACGCCACAGGTCCCAGTCGCCGGTGCCTGCGGTCACCGCCTGGATCGCGTCGATCGCATGGCTCAGCGGCAGCCAGTCGGAGATCGTGTAGAGCACGTCGGGCATCTTGTCCCGCGGCATGAACAGTCCGCCCAGGATGATCTGCGGGAACACCAGCACCGGCATGAACTGCACGGCCTGGAACTCGGTCTGCGCGAACGCGCTCGCGAGGAGTCCGAGCGAGGTGCCCAGCAGCGCATCCACGACCGCGACGAGCCCGAGCTGCCAGAGCGGACCGTCCACGGTGAGCCCGCACACGTACACGGCGAACGCGACGGTGACCACGGCCTGCAGCACCGCCATCAGACCGAACGCCAGCGCATAGCCGAGCACGAAGTCGGCCTTGCCGAGCGGGGTGGTCATGAGCCGCTCGAGCGTGCCGGACCGCCGCTCGCGCAGCGTCGTGATCGAACTCACCAGGAACATCACGATGAACGGGAAGAGCCCGAGGATCGCTCCGCCGAACGTGTCGAACACGCCCTTCGTGTCCGTGAACAACCAGGCGAAGAGCCCGACCAGCAGGCTCGGCGCGACCACCATGAGCGCGATCGAGCGCGGGTCGTGCCGCAACTGGGTGAGCACCCGACCCGCGGTCGCGAACATCCGACGCGGGTTCATGATGCCGCCGCCTCTCGCTGCTCCCGGCGCGTCTGCGGATGGGCGCCGGTCTCCGAAGCCTCGTCGCGGGCGATGAGCACGAGGAACGCCTGCTCGGGATCGGTCTTGCCCGTGTCCGCCAGCAGCTCGGCCGGCGTCGTGTCGGACACGATCCGCCCCTCGCGCATCAGCAGGAGCCGGTCGCAGCGCAGCGCCTCGTCCATCACGTGACTCGAGACGAGCATCGTCGTGCCGGCCTCCGCGATCCGGCGGAACAGGTCCCACAGCTCCGACCGCAGCACCGGATCCAGTCCCACGGTCGGCTCGTCGAGCACCACGAGCTCTGGCGCGCCCAGCAGCGCGACGCCGAGCGACACCCGGTTCGCCTGCCCGCCGCTGAGCGCGGAGACCCGCTGCCCGGCGAACGGCGTCAGCCCGACCTGCTCCATGACGCGGTCGGCGTCGGCATGACTGACCCCGAGCACCGCCGCGAAGTAGCGCAGGTTCTGCCGCACGGTGAGATCGGAGTACACGGCGGCGCCCTGCGTGCCGTACGCGACGCGATGGCGCAGGGCGGCGGATCCGGCCTTCTCGCCGAGCACCGTGACCTCGCCGGAGCGGATCCGCTGCACGCCCACGATCGCGCGCATGAGCGTGGTCTTGCCGCAGCCGGAGGGTCCGAGCAGCCCCGTCACCTCACCCCGCGGGATCGTCAGCGCGAGGCCGTCGAACACGTCGTGCCGGCCGCGCCGCACGTGCAGCCCGTCGATCACCACCGCGTTATTCATCATGTGATGAATTATGGATCCGCGGGGGTCGGGGGTCAAGGGTTCGGGATCCCCGAAGCTCCTACTCGAACAGGTAGCGCTGGATCGTCGGGCCGACGCGCGCGACGAGCTCGTCGACCGGCGCATCCGCGATGGGCTGCAGCCGCGCCACGTACCGGGTCACGATCAGCCCGGCGATCTGCGATGCGACGAGAGTGGCGCGCAGAGCCGCGTCCGGCGTCTCGAGACGCGTCGTGATCCGCCCGATCAGCTCGCGGGACAGGAAGCCCACGAGCGGCGGCGACATGACCTTGGATCCGAGCGCGACACGGATCATCGTCACTCCGCGCCGCCGCACGTCGGGGCGCTCGAACGCCTCGAGCACGTAGCGCACCACGCGCTCGCCGACCTCGGCGCGGGGTCCCTCCAGGATCGTCGGGACGTCGACGTCCGGCCGCAGCGGGATGCCGATCACCTCTGCGAACAGGTCGGCCTTGGCGCCGAAGTAGTGGTGCACGAGCGCGGAATCGACACCCGCGCGCGCCGCGATCGCCCGGATCGTGGCGCCGTCGTAGCCGTTCTCGCCGAACTCGTGCTCCGCGGCGACGACGATCCGCTCCCGGGATCCGGACTCCCCTCTGGGGCGCCCGCGGCGACGCGTCGTGCTCATCTGCTCACCCTACGACGGGTGCCGGCAGCGCGCGCCCCGAGCTCAGCACTCGATGACGTTCACCGCGAGACCGCCCTCGCTCGTCTCCTTGTACTTCGTCGACATGTCCAGACCCGTCTGCCGCATGGTCTCGACGACCGCGTCGAGCGAGACGTAGTGCTGGCCGTCGCCGCGCAGGGCGAGCCGGGCCGCGGTCACGGCCGTGGAGGCGGCGATCGCGTTGCGCTCGATGCACGGGATCTGCACGAGACCGCCGATCGGGTCGCAGGTGAGCCCGAGGTGGTGCTCCATGGCGATCTCCGCGGCGTTCTCGATCTGACGGTTCGTGCCGCCCATGACCGCGGTGAGCCCGCCCGCGGCCATCGCGCACGCGGATCCGACCTCGGCCTGGCAGCCGCCCTCGGCGCCCGAGATCGACGCGTTCGCCTTGAACAGGGATCCGAGCGCGGTCGCGGTGAGCAGGAACCGGCGGATGCCGCGCCGGCGGTTGGCCTCGGCGACGGTGTCCGGGTCCTCGATCGCTCCGACCGCGACGAGCGACGCCTCGGCGCCGAACCCCATCAGCGCGCTGCCGACCAGCTCGCCGTACGGGGTGACGGCGTTGCCCGCGCCGAGACCGGAGTCGGCGAGGAAGCGCCACCAGTACATCGCCACGGCCGGCAGGATCCCGGCGGCGCCGTTCGTGGGGGCGGTGACCACGCGCCCGCCCGCGGCGTTCTCCTCGTTCACGGCGAGTGCGAACGCGCCCAGCCATTCGCCGGGGACGGCGGGGTGCCCGTCGGATTCGACCTCGTCCAGCTGCTCGCGGATCGCGCCGGCGCGGCGCTTGACCTTGAGGATGCCGGGCAGCGTGCCCTCGGCGTGCAGGCCGGCGTCGACGCACGCGGCCATCGCGTTCCAGATCGCGTCGAGCCCGGCCGCGACGTCCTCCTCGCTGCGCAGCGCGGTCTCGTTGCGCCGGGCGAGCTCGGCGATCGTCAGCCCGTTCTCGTCGCACAGCTCGAGCAGGGAGGCCGCGTCCCGGTAGGCGAACGGGAAGGCGGCCTTGTCCAGCGACCGGCCGGATTCCTCGCCGTCGCGGCGGATGAACCCGCCGCCGATCGAGTAGTAGGTCTCCTGCGCGAGGTGGATCCCGTCGGCGTCGAGCGCACGCAGGGTCATCGCGTTGGGGTGGCCGGGCAGGCGCGTGCGCGGCTCGAACGTGATGTCGTCCTTCTCGAAGACCACCTCGTGCGTGCCGTTCAGTGCGAGCGAGGATCCGTCGGTCCAGTCCGCCCAGGCGCGGCGCACGTCGGCGGGATCGCAGGCCTCGGGGGTGAGGCCGCGCAGCCCCGCGACGACCGCATCGGGCGTGCCGTGGCCGAGGCCGGTCGCGCCGAGGGATCCGTAGAGCGAGCAGGTGACGCGCGCCACCTTCGCGAGCGCGCCGTTCGCGGCGAGCCGCGCGGCGAAGTCGACGCCGGCGCGCATCGGGCCCACGGTATGGGAGCTCGAAGGTCCTACACCGATGGAGAACAGATCGAAGGCCGAGACGTACGCAGTCACCCCTCCAGCGTAATCCGCCGCGAGGCGTCCGGATCCGTGTCCGGCCCCGCGATCGGCAGCGTCACCACGAAAGTGGTGCCGGTTCCCCGCCCCAGCGTGATCGTGCCGCCGTGCGCCTCGACCACCGCGCGGGCGATCGCCATGCCGAGGCCGGTGCCGCCGCCCTCGCGGGAGCGCGAGGTCTCGCCGCGGGCGAAGCGCTCGAACACGGTGTCCCGGACGGCTTCGGGAAGGCCCGGGCCGTCGTCCGAGACGGTGAGGCGCACGGACCCTTCGGCAGACTCGGGGACCGCCCCTTCGCCGGTGCGCACTTCGTCCAGCCGCACGCGCACGGTCGTCCCCTCCGGCGTATGCACGCGCGCGTTGCCGAGCAGGTTGTCCACCACGCGGCGCAGATCCCCGGCATCGCCGCGGACGAGAGCGGCATCCTCGCCGAGCTCCAGGATCCAGACGTGATCGGGCCCGGCGAGACGCGCGGCGAGCACGGCCTCGGCGAGCAGCAGCCGCAGATCGACCTCGTCCTGCGCGAGTGCGGGCAGCGCGTCGAGGCGTGCGAGCAGGAGCAGCTGATCGATGAGTGCGCCCATCCGCACCCCCTCGACGTCGATGAGCGCGGCGTTGCCGCGGATCTCGGGCTCCTCCGCGTCCGCACGATCGGAGAGCTGCGCGTAGGCGCGGATCGTGGCGAGCGGGGTGCGCAGCTCGTGGCTGGCGTCGGCGACGAAGCGTCGCATGGTCGACTCGCTGGCCTCGCGCTGGGCGAGGGCACTCTCGACGTGGTCGAGCATGTCGTTCAGGGCCGTGCCGACCTGGCCGACCTCGGCGGTCGACGCGATGTCGCGCGCGTCGACCCGGCCGGCGAGCCGCACCTCGCCCCGGTCCAGCGGCACCGAGGTGACGGCCGCCGCGGTGTGCGCGACGCGGCGCAGCGGGCGCAGCGCCCGCCCCATCGCGACGGCGGCCGCCGCGATCGCGAGCACGATGCAGGCGAGGCCGACCAGCGCGACCACGAGCGTCAGCCGCCCGGTCACCGCCGTGACGGAATCGAGCGGCAGCGCCGTCACCACGCCCACTCCGCTGTGCGTGGTGCGCCCGGCGACGCGGTAGTCGCCGAGAGCACCGCCGAGGTCGAGGGTGACCGGCGCCGTGCGATCCGCGGATCCGGTGGGAAGACGCGCGGCGAGGAGCTTCTTCTGCGCGGCGGTGAGATCGTGCCGCACCCCGTCGGAGGCGATCCAGCCGCCGATCTCGAAGGTGCCGTCGCGGAAGATCGCGGTGATCGTGCCGGCGGACTGGCCTGGTGCCCCGACCACGTCGTTGCGGCTGGGCCGCGTGGGCGGCGTCGGAGCAGGAGTGGATCCTGGACCATTCGGCGAGGTCGTGCCCGGCGTGGATCCGGGTCCGCGCCCGCCGGCGATGTCCGCGCCGCGCGCCGCGGCGCCGTTCAGGCGCGCGTCGACCTGGCTCAGCATGTAGTCGTGCAGCGAGAGCACCGCGACCACGCCGACCACGATGCTCACCGCCGCGACGAGGGCCGAGGCGATGAGCACCACCTGCAGGCGCAGGCTGCGGGGACGCCTCATGCGCCTTGCTCGGGATCCGCGACCCGCAGCACATAGCCGACCAGCCGCACGGTCTCCAGGTTCAGCACCGCGGAGTCTGCGAGCTTGCGTCGCAGGCTCGACACGTACACCTCGACCAGATTCGACTCTGCACCGAAGTCGTAGCCCCAGACCGCCTCGAGGATCTGCGCCCGGCGCAGCACGCGCCCTGCGTTGTTGGCGAGCAGGAGCAGCAGCTCGAACTCGGTGGGGGTGAGCTCGAGCGGGGATCCGCCGAGCTCGGCCGTGGTCTCCGCCTTGTCCACCGCGAGGTCGCCGACCCGCAGCTGCGACTCGGCGGGTCGCGCGATCGCCGCGGCGGTGCGTGCCAGCACCCGCACCCTCGCCTGCAGCTCGGCGATCGCGAAGGGCTTCGTGAGGTAGTCGTCACCGCCCGCACGGAGACCCGCGATGCGGTCGTCGTGGCCGTCCAGGGCGGTGAGGAACAGCACCCTGATCTCGGGCCGGATCGCACGGATCCGCTCGAGGGTGTCGAGCCCGTCGATGTCCGGCATCATGATGTCGAGCACGACCACGTCGGGCTGGAACTCGCGCACGGCGATGAGGGCGCTGCGCCCGCGGTGCTCGACCCGCACCTCCCAGCCGTCGGCGCGGAGGGATCCGCCCACGGCCGCGGCGAGCGCCTGCTCGTCGTCGACCACGAGCGCCCGCGCCGCCGATCCGTCGGCCCGCACGATCGGGGGCAGACCGAGGGGCAGGGAGACCGCGGCGGAAGTCCCCGCCCCGTCGCCGTCCTTCGGCACCGCCTCCGCCATGTCCACCCTCCCCTGGGCCCGCTCTGCGCGCCCGGATCCATGGTCCGAGTCCCCCCGACGCAACTCCTGTGAGGCAGCTATGCGGCGGATGAGGATGCTCGATCGCCATGCACTCCGATCATGCCCCGTAGGCGACGGATCGGCGAGCGCGCCCGCGGAAGGTGTGGACGAGCACGACGGTGAGGGCGATGAGAGCGGGCGCACCGCCGGCGAGCAGGAAGGTGATCTCGCCGCCGAGCGCGTGCACCGCCCAGCCCGCGGCGAGCGCCCCCGCCGCCTGCATGCCGGTCATGCACACGACGTAGAGCGACACCACTCGCCCGCGGATCGCGCCGTTGGCCGAGAGCTGGGTGAGCGAGTCGTTGCCGATCATGAATGCGGTCCGCATCAGCATCGACGCGACCAGTCCGACCACGAACAGGCCGGCGAAGGGCGCGAGCCCGGAGCACGCCCAGACCAGCCCCGAGCCCGCGAGCAGCAGCGCGCTGTCGCGGAGGCGCAGCTGCCGCCGACGTGCCGCCAGCAGGCTGCCCAGCAGAGCGCCGACGGCCGACGCCGTCTGGAACAGGGTGTAGCCGAGCGTGCCGAGGCCATAGCGCTCGTTCGCGGACCAGGCCATGAGGATCGACGCCGTGAGCGCGAAGAACGCGAGCGATGAGATCAGCAGCAGGGCGGTGCGGATCTCCGGCTTGCGCCGCACGTAGCGGATGGCCTCGCGTATCTGCCCCCGCCGGGCGGCGACCTTGATCGCGGGGTGCAGCGCGGAGCGCCGGATCCCCAGCAGCATCACGATGCCCGCGAGCGGCCCGACGGGCGCCGCCACCAGCGCCCATCCGGATCCGATGATCGCGACGAGACCCGCCGTGAGCAGGGCGCCGAGGATCCCGGCGAGCTGCTGCACGGCGGCGTTCAGGCTCATCGCGTTGGGCAGCGCGCGGGTGCCGACGACCTGCACGAGCAGCACCGCGCGGGCCGGCGCCTCGAACGCCGCCGCGACGCCGAGCAAAAGCGAGGACGCGACGATCAGCGGCACGCCGGCCGTGCCGAGGATCGCCGGCACGCCGAGGCAGAGTGCCGCCAGCACCACGACGAGCTGGGTCAGAACGACCGTCCGCCGTGGTGCGAAGCGGTCGCTGAGCACGCCTCCCCACGGTCCGAGCACGATGGACGGCAGCAGCTGCGACGCGACGACCAGAGCGACGAGGCCGACATCGCCGGTGAGCTCGATCATCAGCGAATCCGTGGCCAGCCGCGCCAGCCATCCCGCTGCGGAGGTCGCCGCAAGGCCCGCGAAGTAGAGCCGGAAGTTCGCCTCCTGCAGCGCCGCGAAGGTCGCGCGGAAAGTCGGTCGAGTCGCGAGCACCGGCAGCGGCTCGGTGATCGGATGATCCACGGCCGACACGGAAGACATGACCTCAACGGTACGGAGGATCGCCCGATCACTCACGATAATGATGGACATAACTGTTATCGGATCTGTGAATGAGCAGGTTCCCCGGCGGGAGGAATGAGCGTGTACGAGCCCGATCTGCTGCGCTGCTTCGTCGCCGTGGCCGAGAACCGCAGCTTCTCCGAGGCCGGGAGACAGCTCGGGATCAGCCAGCCCACCGTCAGCCAGCGGGTCCGCCGCCTCGAGGAGCAGACCGGCCGCGCACTCTTCGCCCGGGACACCCACAGCGTCGGCCTCACCGACGGCGGCGAGGCGATGCTCGCGTTCGCGCGCCGCGTCCTCGCCGTGCTCGATGAGGCGCACGCGTACTTCTCCGGACCGGCGGAACGCGCCACGGTGCGCTTCGGCACCGCTGACGACCTCGCCCTCACCCACCTGCCCGGAATCCTCCGCGATTTCCGCCGGAAGAACCCGCTCGTCGACGTCGAGATCACGGTCGGACAGTCCGCCGCCCTGGTCCGACGCCTGCGGGCCGGCGCGCTCGATCTCGTCTACGTGCGACAGGAGCCCGGGATCGCGGAGGGTCACGTGGTCCGGCGCGAGCAGCTGATCTGGAGTGCGCACCCATCGCTGCGACTCGACCAGAGCGACGTGGTCCCTCTGGTCACGTACCCCCGGCCGAGTCATTCTCGCGCCGCCGCCGTCGCCGCGCTCGAATCCGCGGGACGACGCTGGAAGGCGACCTGCACCGTCCGGGACATCGCCGGAGTGCTTGCCGGCGTCCGCGCAGGTCTCGGCGTCGCCGTCTTCCCCGGCGGGATGATGCCACCCGATCTGGTCCGCGCGGACGCCACGCTCGGCCTCCCGCGGCTGGGCACCCTCGACTTCGCCCTCATCGACGACCCGGCGGCTCCGCGTGCGCCGATCGAGGCGCTGAGCACGGCGATCATCGACTCCCACACCAACGAGGCCCGCCAGCTCCCCGGCACGCGTCCGCGGACCGATTGACGACGCCTTCCCTCTACGCGGCCACGGTCTCGGCCTCGGCATCCGCCTCGACAGCAGCAGGCGCCGCGCCTTCCGTACGACGGGCCGGGTCCGGGATGAACAGCGCCACGACCGCCGCCGCGATCGAGACGCCGGCGCCGATGATGAGGGCCGTGCGGAAGCCTGCCTCCGAGGGCACCGCGGCATCGCCGAGGGGAATGGTCATCTGCGCGAGGATGACGCCGATGACGGCCGCGCCGATCGTCGTGCCGAGTGAGCGCATGAGCGTGTTGAAGCCGTTCGCCGCGGCGGTCTCCGAGCGGGGGACGGCGCCCATGATGATCGCGGGCATCGAGCCGTAGGCGAACGCGACCCCGCTGTTGATCACGAGGCTCGTGACGAGGAGCCCCCAGGTGCTGCCCATGCCGACGAGTCCCACGCCATAGCCTGCGGCGAGGATCACCACGCCGATCACGAGCGTGAACTTCGGCCCTCGCGCGTCGATCAGACGCCCCGCGACCGGCGACAGCAGAAGCATCATCAGACCGGCGGGCGCCATCCAGAGCCCGGCGGCCAGGATCGACTGCCCGAGACCGTATCCGGTCGCCGCCGGGAGCTGCAGCACCTGGGGCATGACCAGCATGCTCGCGTACATCCCGAAGCCCACGAAGATCGACGCGATGTTCGTCAGCAGCACGCGCGGGCGGACCGTCGTGCGCAGGTCGACGAGCGGCTCCTTCACGCGCGTCTCCCACACGCCCCAGCCGGCGAACGACAGCGCCGCGAGCGCGAGCAGTCCGATCGTCGACGGAGATCCCCAGCCCCACTCCGCGCCCTTCGAGATCGCGAGGATGAAGGAGACGAGACCGAGCGCGAGCCCGAGCGCTCCCAGGCCGTCGAAGCGCTGCCCGGCGGCTCCGGCCGGCGTCGCAGGGACAAGGATCCAGATGGCCGCGGCCGCGATCACGGTGACGGCGCTCCCGACGAGGAACAGCACTCGCCAGTCGGCGAACTGGACGACGGCGGCCGACAGCGGCAACCCGATCGCTCCCCCGACGCCGAGGGTCGCGCTCACCGTCGCGATCGCGGAGGAGAGCTGTTCGCGGGGGACGACGTCGCGCAGCAGCGCGATACCCAACGGCACCATGCCCGAACCCAGCCCCTGCAGCGCGCGTCCGACGATCATGATCTCGACCGTCGGAGCGAGCGCGCAGACGATCCCGCCGAGGATCAGCGGGATCGCGACGATCAGGATCATCCGCTTCTTGCCGAACAGGTCGCCCAGCCGGCCCGCGATCGGCACGGCGACGGCCGCCGCCAGCAGCGTCACGGTCACGATCCACGCCGTGTTCGCCGCGGAGCTGTCGAAGATCTCCGGGAACCGGGCGATCAACGGGGTCACCATCGTCTGCGTGAGAGAGGACGCGATGCCGGCGAAGGCGAGGACCGCGACGATGACCTTCGGCCGGGTGGTGGATGCGGACACGACGACTCCCAACGATGTGTAACTTACATATGCATCATACACATCCACGGTAGGATGAAGGCATGAGACGTCGCAGAATCGCGGACATCGAGTATGCGCAGATGCTGCTCAGTCGCTACACGATCGCTCAGCTGCGGCACGACGGCAGCCTCGACCGCAGCGCCTACGTCGTGCTGGCCCGCCTCGCCTCCGATGGCCCGCTCTCGATCGGCGAGCTCAGCGACCTCCTCCGTCTCGACGCGTCGACCCTGCAGCGCCAGACGACCGCAGCGATGCGCATGGGTCTCGTCGACCGCATCCCCGATCCCGACGGCGGCCCCGCCCGCAAGTTCACGCTCACGAACGAGGGGAGGATCCGCCTCGATGCCACTCGGGAGCGCTCCCTGCACGCCCTCGACAAGATCCTGGGCGACTGGACCGACGACGACATCGACCGGTTCGCCGGGCTGCTCCACCGGTTCAATGCCGCGATCGAGACCTACAGCCCCGGATCACGGAAGGACTGAGGCGACGGCCTTCGCGAGGCCGGCGATGTCGGCCGTGCCGTATCCGCAGCAGCCGCCGATGAAGCGGGCGCCGGCGGCGACCCAGGCGTCGACCAGCGCGTGGTCGACGGCGTGCGCCTGCGACCACGTCTTGGCGGCGCTGTCCCAGATGCCGCCCCGGTTCGGGTAGGCGACACCGGGAAGCCCTGTGACCTGCACCGCCGTCGTGATCGCACCGAGAACGTCCGCCTGATCCGAGCAGTTGACCCCCGCGGCGATCAGCGCGGATGAGCCCGCGAGAGCGGCGTAGGCCTCGGTAAGCGGCTGACCGGCGCAGGTGGCCGCTCCGCGCACGGAGTAGCTGAACCACGCCGGGAGCCCGATGTCGTCGAGCAGCGCAACCAGCACGACCGCCTCCTCGACGTCGGGGATCGTCTCCACCGCGAACAGATCAGGTCCGGCTTCCGCGAGCAGCTCCAGCCGCGGACCGTGGAAGTCCCGCAGTCGGGCCGCGGAGAGGCCGTAGCCGCCGCGATACTCCGAGCCGTCGCCGAGCACGGCGCCGTACGGGCCGACGGACGCTGCGACCCGCAGCCCTGGGCGGGCCGAGGCGAACTCGTCGCGCACGTCGCGGGCGACCGTCACCCCGCGGCGGATCAGGGCACGGGCCTGGGCCGCATCGAAGCCCGCGGCGAGGAACCCGCGCTCGCTGGCCTGATACGTCGCGGTGGTCGCGACATCCGCCCCCGCCTCGAAGAACTCGCGGTGCGCCCGTGCGATCCGCTCCGGCTCGTCCGCGAGCAGTCGCGCCGTCCACAGCGCACCGTCCACGACGATCCCCTGCTGCTCCAGGGCCGTCGACAGGCCGCCGTCCAGGACCGTGACGTGCGGCATCATCGCCCCCACCTGATCCGTCCCCGTTCCGCGAAAGACGGGGGACGACGGTCGAGTACGCTCGTGCCATGCCGACCGCCGAAGATCTCGCCCAGGTCAGGACCAGCATGGGCCGCGGCTTCGACGTCCTCTCCGCACTCGCCGAGCTCCTGCCCGGCTCCCCCGCAGGTGTCACGGTCCAGGATGTCGCGCAGGCTCTCGGCCGCGAGCGCTCGCAGGTCTCCCGCACGCTGTCCGCGCTCGCCGACCAGCGGCTCGTCGTCCGCGGCGAGGATCACCGCTACCGCCTCAGCTGGGGCTGGTACGCGGCCGCACAGGATTTGACCGACCGCCGGATGCGCACCACAGGTCTCGAGGTGCTCGACGAGCTGGCGTCCTCGGTCGGCGAGGCCTGCTTCCTCGGCATCCTCCAGGGCGACAGCACGCTGACGATCGTGGAGAGCATCCCTGCGGGATCCCGCATGATCGGATCCTGGATCGGCCGCGCCTACCCCGCGTTCTGCAGCGACGCGGGCCAGGCCGTGCTGTGGGACGCGAGCGACGACGAGGTGCGCACCGTGTTCGCCCGCACCTCGTTCACCAGTCCAGGCCCGAACGCGCCCGCGTCGGCGGAGGACTTCCTCGGTCGCCTCCAGAAGGCCAGGGAGCGCGGATACGCGATCGTGGATCAGGAGGCCGAGCCCGGCCTCTACTCCGTGTCGGCGCCGGTGTGGGATTTCCGCGGCGAGGTTGCGGCCGCCGTCCAGATCGTCGGCGAGCGGCGGACGCTGCAGCCGCGCACGACGGAGCTCGCGACGGCCTGCGTCGCGGCTGCTGACGCGCTTTCGGCCGCACTCGGAGCACCCGGCGGACGCCGGGGTGCGCACGGGACTCACTGACCGCTCGCGGATGCGCTGAGCCGGTCGCGGACCTCGCCGAGGGCGGTCAGCGCCGCACGCGTGCGGCGAGCGCTCTGAGGGACGCCGCTGATCGCGATCGACGCCACGATCCCGGAGCGCCCGAACACCGGCAGCGCGAACTCGGCGACGCCTTCCGCGTATTCGTCCACGGCGGAGATCACGCCGGCGGCCCTGTCGCGTTCGAGGAGAGCCTGCACCTCCCCGGTCGTGCGTGCCGCCGCAGGGCCCCCGACTCCGACGAACTGCACGTCCTGGAGCAGCTCGGCGAGCTGTTCCGGGGAGTGGTCCCAGAGCAGCGCGCGGCCGGCGCCGGTGCCCCAGATCGGGGTGACCGTCCCGTATCGGGTGGACAGGTCCGTGGCGCCGATGCCCGCCTCGGCGCGCAGCACGAGCGCCGCCGCGCCATCCGCGGCGCAGACGCGCGCCGTCATGCGCAACGTCGATGCCAGCGTCCGCAGTTCCTGCCGCGCGGTCCTCAGCCAGGGGGCGTCGAGGGCGCCGGCGATACCGAAGTAGGCGTCGCCGGCGCGGAGGACCGCATCCTCGTCGCGCTGCAGGAAGCGCAGCGCGCGCAGTTCCTGGGTGAGGCGCGACACGCGGCTGCGTTCGATCCCGGTGGCATCGGCGAGACGGGAGGCGTTGTACCCGGACCGCCCTGCCTGCTCGCGCACGACGGCCGACCCGAGCAGCGCGAGGCCCTGCGACAACGACGAGGGAGCCGACATCCTGCCTCCCCGGTTCCTGCGCCATTCTCCGGAGACGGCTGATCCGGATCCGGGTCCGGCCAGCCTATCCGGCGTCTTCGCGATCATGATGACTCCCGCCCCGCTCGCGCTCAACGCGTCTCGATCGGCTCCTCTGCGGCCGGATCCTCGCCGGCCCCGACCGGCGCCTCCTCCGAGACCACGGCCGGCGCCTTCGCCCCGCGTCGCCCGTAGCGCCACCAGAAGAACAGGTAGCAGAGGCCGACGAAGGGGATGCCGAAGTACAGCGCGGCGACCTGGTTGGGATCGAAGGCGATCGCGATCACCGAGACGAGCAGCAGCACGAACGCGACGATCGGCAGGACGGGGAAGAGCGGCGTCCGGTAGGGCAGGGTCGAGAGGTCGCCGCCACGGCGGAGGAACGCGCGCCGGTGGAAGAACTGCGACGCCACGATCGACATCCACACCGCGACGACCGCGAAGCCCGCGACCGACACCAGGGCGAGGTACACGGTCTCCGCCGCGATGACGCTGGACAGCAGCGAGACCAGGCCGAGCGCCATGCTCACGCTCAGCGCCACGATGGGGATCCCGCGCCGGGTGAGCCGCGTGAACGACCGCGGAGCATGTCCCTCCTCCGCGAGCGAGAACAGCATCCGCGCGCAGGAGAACAGGCCGCTGTTGCCCGCGGAGAGCAGTGCGGTGATGATGACGAAGTTCATGATGTCCGGGGCGAACGGCACTCCGGCGTACGCGAAGACGTCCACGAACGGGCTGCTGGTGACGCTCGCCTTGTCGTACGGCAGGATCGCGGCGATGACCGTGATCGACCCCACGAACAGGACCAGCAGTCGCAGCACTGTGGATCTGAGGGCGCGCGGGATGTTCTTGCCCGGATCCTTCGTCTCGCCGGCGGCCACCCCGATCAGCTCGGATCCGCTGAACGCGTAGAAGACGGCGAGCGACGTCATCAGGACTCCGCCGACGCCACCGGGGAAGAGCCCGTGCGGGGTGGCGAAGTTGCTGAACAGCACCGCACCGGGGTGCGTGTCCGAGAGCGGAGTGAATCCGAAGATCGCCGCCCCGCCGAGCACGATCAGAGCGACGATCGCGATGACCTTGATGAGCGAGAACCAGAACTCGGTCTCGCCGAACACGCGCGCGGAGATCGCGTTGATGGAGAACAGCACCGCGGCGAAGACGAGGCACCAGACCCAGACCTGCACGCCGGGGAACCAGCGCTGCATCAGGATCCCCGCGGCGGTGAACTCGGACCCGAGGGCCACCACCCAGCACAGCCAGTACAGCCAGGCGGTCGTGAAGCCGGTGGCAGGGCCGATGGATCGCGCGGCGTAGATGTGGAACGCGCCGGAGACCGGATAGGCGGTCGCGAGCTCGCCGAGGCACGCCATCACCAGATAGACGACGAGCGCGCCGATGAGGTACGCGATGATCGCGCCGAGCGGACCGGCCTGGCTGATCGTGTACCCGGAGCTGAGGAACAGTCCCGATCCGATCACGCCGCCCAGGGCGATCATGATCAGGTGCCGCGCGTCCATGGAACGCTGCAGCCGGCGCAGCGGTACCTGGGTGGCGGTGGTGTGGGGCAGGGCGTTGGGCAGCGCCTTCTCCCCGGGAAGTGGGCTCATGATGTCTCGCATTCGAAGGGTGTGAGGGGTGAGACGAACATCTGCGTGCTATATCACCACATCCATGTGTCGATGTCGCACGCAGTGTTTCCGGACATTACCGCGAGCGCGTCCCCCGCACAACCGTTCCGGGAGCTCTCCCGCGCCTGATCGCCGTTTCGGGCGAAACGTCATCGCGGCGGGCACAACGGCAGTGCGCTCGGACGATCGGGCAGGCGCGCACCGACACCCCGCGCGCTCAGGATGGATCGCGACCTGCCCACCCCTCCGAGCATCGAAGGAGCACGACGTGAATCGTCATGACCTCGCCCTCATCGGCTTCGGCGGCGTGAACCGCGCCCTCGCCGAGATCATCCACGTCCGCGGAGAGGAGCTCGCGGACGAGCTCGGCTTCGCGCTGCGCGTCGTCGCGATCACCGACCTGCGCCTCGGCTCGCTCATGCAGTCCGACGGCATCGATCTCGGCGCCGTGCTCGGGATGGCCGATGGCGCCACCTTCGCCGGACTCACCGGCGGTGTCGCGGTGCCGCAGAACGACTACGTGATCCGCAGCACCACCGCGGACATCGTCGTGGAGGCGACCTTCACCAACCCCGTGGACGGCGAGCCCGCGGTGTCGCACGTGCGCGCGGCCCTGGAGAGCGGCAAGAGCGTCACGACGACGAACAAGGGCCCGGTCGCGCTCGCGGGGACCGAGCTCAACCGCATCGCGGACGCGCGGGGCGTGAGATTCGAGTACGAGGGCTCCGTGATGAGCGGCACGCCCGTGCTCCGCTTCGCGTCCGATGCGCTGCCGGGTCTTCGGGTCTCGGCCGTGCAGGGGATCCTGAACGGCACGAGCAACTACGTACTGGGGCGGATGGAGACCGGCATGACGCTGGCCGACGCCGTCGCCGAGGCGCAGGCGCTCGGCTACGCCGAGGCCGATCCGACCGCCGACATCGAAGGATCCGACGTGCAGCTGAAGGTCGTGATCCTCGCCAACGAGATCCTCGGCGCGGACATCACGACGGCCGACGTCGAGCGGCGCGGGATCTCCGGTATCACCCAGGAGGACATCGTCGAAGCGGCCGCCGACGGAAGGCGCTGGAAGCTGATCGGCACCGCGCGGCGCGATGACGCGGGTGGAGTGGTCGCCACGGTGGAGCCCGTCGCACTGCCCTCGACGCATCCGCTGGCCGGCGTCTCGGGACCGATGAACGCCGTGTCCTTCGACACGGATCTGCTCGGCACCGTGACCGTCTCGGGTCCCGGCGCCGGTCGCATGGAGACCGCGTATGCGCTCCTCTCCGACATCATCGCGATCGACGCGCACCAGCACGCCCTCGCCGAGGCGACGCGATGAGCGCGCCCGCCATCGCGGTACCGCACGACGTGACGGAGCCTGCGGCGCTGGCCGTGCACAGCCCGTTCGACGGCAGGACGATCGGATCCGTCACGCAGAGCGCGCCCGGCGACGTGGCAGGGATCCTGCAGCGGGCGCGCACCGGCTTCGCAGTCTCGCGCACGCTGTCCCGCTTCGCCCGGCACGAGATCCTCGACCGCGCAGCGGGCCTGCTCCGCGAACGGGCGGACGAGGCGGCCGCGCTCATCGTGGGCGAGGCCGGCAAGACCATCCGGCAGGCGCGCAAGGAGGTGCGCCGCGCGGTGACGACGCTGTCCCTCTCCGCCGAGACGGCGCGATCGCACGCGGGCGAGGTGATCCCGTTCGACGCCTTCGAGGGATCCGAGAAGCGCCGCGGCTGGTTCACCCGGGAGCCGCTCGGCATCATCGTCGCGATCACGCCCTACAACGACCCGCTCAACCTCGTCGCGCACAAGCTCGGCCCGGCGGTCGCCGCGGGGGACGCCGTCATCCTCAAGCCCTCCCCGTTCGCCCCGCTCACCGCGGAGTTCCTCGTCGCCCTGCTCGTCGAAGCCGGCCTGCCGACAGAGGTCATCACGACGGTCCACGGCGACCCTGCGGTCGCGCAGGCGCTCGTGGCCGCACACGACGTCCGGATGATCTCGTTCACCGGCGGGTTCGCGACCGGCGAGGCCATCGCGCGCAGCGCAGGGCTGAAGCGGCTCGCGATGGAGCTCGGCGGCAACGCCCCCGTCCTGGTGTTCGCGGACGCCGACATCCCTGCGGCGGTCGAGGCCTGCGTCTCGGGCGCGTTCTGGGCCGCGGGCCAGAACTGCGTGGGAGCGCAGCGGATCCTGGTGCAGCGCGAAGTGCACGAGCGCTTCCGCGAAGCGTTCGTCGCCCGCACGAGGGAGCTCGTCGCCGGCGACCCGGCGGACGAGCGCACCGACGTCGGCCCGATGATCACCGTCGAGGCCGCCGAGCGCGCGCAGCGTCTCGTCGACGATGCCGTTGCGGTCGGAGCCCACGTGCTCGCCGGGAACCGCCGCGAGGGCTCGGTGTACTGGCCGACCGTCCTCGATCGGGTGCCGTACTCCTGCGCGCTGTGGCAGGACGAGGCCTTCGCCCCGGTCGTGGCGCTCGCTCCCTTCGATACCGAGGAGGAGGCGATCGCCCTGGCGAACGAGACCGCCTACGCGCTGCATGCCGGGGTGTTCACGGCGGATCTGACCCGGGCGCTGCGCGTCTCGGAGCAGATCGAGGCGGGCGGCGTGATGATCAACGACTCCTCGGACTACCGCGTCGACAGCATGCCGTTCGGGGGTGCGAAGCACGGCAGCATGGGCCGCGAAGGCGTGCGATTCGCGTACGAGGAGCTGACGCAGCCCAAGGTGGTGTGCATCAGCACCTGACCCGGGGGCGGCGCCGATCAGGGTCTGTCGATCACGCGGGTGAGCGACAGCGACGTGACCGTGTTCTCGACGCCGGGCAGGGCGGCGATCAGCTCCCAGATCTCGCCGATCCGGTCCATGGTGTCCGCCCGCACGGTGACGAAGAGGTCGAATTCGCCGGAGAGGATGTCGCAGCGCACCACCTCGGGGATCCGCTCGAGCGCCGTCACGACGTGCGCGCCGCGCATGCGATCGGTGCGATAGACCATCACGATCGCGGTCACGCGCCGCGCCGCCGCCGCTCCGCGCACCACGGTGTATCCCGCGATCACGCCGTCGCGCTCCATGCGCTCGATCCGCTGCTTCACCGCGTTGCGCGACAGATGCACCCGGGCCGCGAGCTCCACGAGGGCGACGCGGGCATCCGCCGTCAGCTCCGCCAGAATGCGGTGGTCCGTCCCATCCACGCTGCACCTACTCACTCATGTGCAATATAGACAATTGCTGATGTTGATATCACACGTTAGCGTAATGCCAGCGCGATGACCACGACCATCGCCCAGACCCAGGAGGACTCCATGACGGCACGTCCGGACCGCACGCGCCCCGCCACCCTGTCGGACGCGAGTCTCGCCGTCCATGCGGGCATCCAGGTCGACTCGACCAAGGCCCTGCGGACGCCGCTCGTGATGGCCAACTCCTATCTCCTCCCGGAGGATCCGAGCGAGATCAGCTGGTCGGCGACCGCGCCGGGTCTCTACACGCGCAACACGGGCGTCAACCAGCAGGCGCTGCAGGACAAGCTCGCCGCGCTCGAGGGCGGCGAGGACGCCGTCGCGCTCGCGTCGGGGGTCGCGGCACTGCACGCCGTGTTCTTCACGCACGTCCGCGTGGGCGACCACGTGGTCGTGAGCGACGTGACCTACGAGGCGACGTGGCGGCTGTGGACGGAGCTGCTGCCGCAGCGGTACGGCATCGAGGCGACCTTCGTCGACATCACCGACCACGACGCCGTGCGGGCGGCGATGCGGCCGAACACCCGCCTCGTGTGCGTGGAGGCGATGGCGAACCCGACGACGCAGGTGACCGACGTCGCGGCGATCGCCGGGATCGCGCACGACGCCGGGGCCATCCTCATGGTCGACTCCACCTACACGCCCCCGCCCTGCTACCGCCCCCTCCGGGACGGCGCCGACCTGGTCGTCCACTCCCTGACCAAGTACATCAACGGACACGGCGACGCCATGGGCGGAGCCGTCATCGGGCGGCATGAGCTGATCGAGCCGATCAAGGCGGATGCGATGGTCGACGTCGGCGGGATCATCTCGCCGTTCAACGCCTGGCAGATCCAGCGCGGATCCGTCACGCTGCCGCTGCGGATGCGTCAGCACCTCGCGTCCGCGCAGGCGATCGCCGAGCTCCTGTCCGACGACCCGCGCGTCGCCTACATCTACTACCCCGGTCTGCCCTCGCACCCGCAGCACGATCTCGCGGCTCGCCAGTTCGACGGAGCGTTCGGCGGGATGATGGCCTTCGCCGTCGACGGCGGCCCCGAGGTGCAGAACCGCTTCGTCGCGAACCTGCGCCTGATCACCTCGGGCTTCTCGCTCGGACACGACGACTCCCTCATCGTCCACACGGGGACCGAGGGAGGCCGCGTGTCCACCTACCCGGAGCCCTTCCGAAGGCTGGGACACCTGCGCCTGTCGGTCGGGCTGGAGGACACGGACGACCTGCTCGCGGATCTGCGCGCGGCGCTCGACGCCACGTTCCGCTGAGGCTCCCCGGATTCGGCAATCCTACGGATGGTGGCGGTGGACGCCGAGGCCGCATCCTGTTGCGCATGACCGATCGTCCCCGCATCCTGCTCGTCCACGGTGCCTGGGTGGGCGCCTGGGAATTCGCCGCCGTCGTAGCCCTGCTGCGCGAGCGGGGCTGGGAGGTGGACGCCCTGGACCTGCCCTCGACGGGATCGACCGCCGGTCTGGACGCCGACGCGGCCGCAGTCACCGCCGCACTCGATGCGAGGCCGGGCCCCGTGATCCTCGTCGGCCATTCCTACGGGGGCCTGCCGATCACGCAGGCGGGCGATCATCCCGCGGTGCAGCACCTCGTCTACGTGGCCGCCTTCGTCCTCGACGCCGGCGAGAGCGTGCAGAGCTCCCTCGGCGGCTCACTTCCCGAACTCTGGCACGTCGAGGAGGGACAGGTCTCCCTGGGACCGGACCGCGCGACGCGCATCGCGATGGTGAGCGCGGACTTCCCGCCCGGGACGCCGGCCGAAGCCGCCGAGCAGTTGGCCGACATGTTCCGCCCGCAGTCCCTCGCGTCGCTGCAGGGCGAGGTCAGCAGCGTCGCGTGGAAGCGCAGGCCGGCGACATACGTGCTCACCGAGAACGACGTGCTCGTCCCGCCTCCCTTTCAGGAGCTCCTCGCGACGCGCGCCGGAGCCGAGATCGTGCGGGTGCCCACCGGCCACGCGCCCTTCCAGGAGGATCCGGCGGGCTTCGTCGCCGTGATCGAGGCGGTCGCTGCCGGCTCCGCGGACGAGCGGTGATCCCTCCGGGAAAAGCGAAACGGCCCGCCGAAGCGAGCCGTTTCTTACTGTCTCAACACAGTGTGGGTCTTTTGTGCGGGGCCGAGGTTCTTTCCGGCTGGACTCGCGCGACGACCAGTTGGTGGCGTTCCCGCGGTAACGATGAAGACTCTTCCAGCCAACAACCTCGCAGCTGGCGCGGCATGCCGGAGGCAATGTCCGCCATGCCGCCGATACTGGGGGCATGGCCGGGGGCTGTTGGACCAAGTCAAAGGAGGGTGCCGGTGCAAACGTTTCTGGCTGAGCACACGTGGGACGTGTTGATCGGCGTTGGTGCGATGGCGTTGGGAGCGGTCGCGTCGTTTCTTCTGAACTTTGTTCGCAGGGGTGGAGGGCGAGACTGGTGACGCCGCCGACCTGGTTCGCAGTAGTGTCCGCACTCGCACTGATCGTCCCCGGAGTGATCGTCGGCTCAGCGTTTGCCGACATGATTGCACTTCCTGTCGCAGGGCAACGGCGCTCACTCAACGACGCACTCGTAATTGCCCGTAAGGCGACGCCGTGGCGGTTGCGGAGAGCGTCGCGCCCGCGTCGCAGGTCTAACGACCCGGATGCAGAGAGGGCCATGGCCTTCTTCGTGATGTTCGGCTTGGTCGTCGCCGTTGCCAGGTACTCGCAGTACGTCGGCGAGATCGCGTATGCACTTGTGCTGTTCTCCGCGGTCGTCTTCGTCGGCACGATGCTGTCGTTCGTCGTCTTCTGGGCCAAGAAGTGCGTCGATGGTCGCTCAGTCGTGTGGCGGATTCTGCTGAGTTCGGTGCTTTGGACTACCGGGTGGTTCAACGCATACTGGCTCCAAAACGCGCCTCTGCATGGTGATGCTGTTGGTCGCCTCCGCGCACGTGTCGAGCAGTACGGTGCGATCGGAGCATTCTTCAAGGCCCCACCTGGCGAATTCCAACAGGTAGCAAACCAGATGATCGGGGCATTCCTTTGCCTCCTGATGCTCGTCGTCTTCATTGCGCTGTGCTTGGCGAGCATCTCCGGTGTGTACATCGCGTCCTATGGTCGTCCGCGCTGGTTCTGGCTCTCGCTTTTCTGGACAAACGGATGGGCTGTTCAGCTTTGGGTCTGGGTGCTCGCCGTTGGGGTTGGAGTCGTCGCGCTCTTCTGCACGAGCGGCGTGGCGTTCGACGGCGGCGAAGCCCTCGCAAAATGGTTCAGCACCCTCATTCCAACGCCAACGCCAACGCCAACGCCGTAGACGACTGCAAGCGGTGGCGGTGTTCCAGTTTGCATTCGAAGACGGCAACACACTCGCCTGGGAAGCCCGAGCTGAGATGGTCTCCGGCATCGCATCACGGTCCCTAACGGCGATGTATCGTGGCGGGCCGTCTCGTGGGCTGGTCTCGCGCAAGACCAAAAGGAGGCGGTGGAGATGATTGACTTCGCTCCGGGATCGTTGCTCGGTGCAGGGGTTTCCCGTCACTCTCAGGTGGGTGCGCGCCGCCCGCGAGATCTCCAAGACTGCCATGCAGGTCGTCAAGAACGCGAAGACCGACGAAGTCGCAGACGAGCGACGGAACATCGACGTCGACCGGGCGGGTGTTGTCTGCGCTCGCTCGCAAGTCGAGCTGCTACTCCTGGCGCGGCCAGAGCCCGACCGACTGTCTGTACTCGGTCGCGTCGGCATGCTCGGTGAATTCGAGCATGTTCCCGACCTTTTCTAGGAGGACATCGCGAACCTCTGCAGGTGTGGCGAAGAAGAACTCCTTGCGCGAATTCGCGCGGTTGAGCGCGCGATCCGCGAAGTGCCTGTGAAGATCCGCTTCCAGCGAGACTGCGTCTTCTGAGAAGTACAGTGTGTGCGTGTCGAACCGGAAGGGCACCGACGCGCCTCCCAATTCATAGATCCGCTCGCGAGGTTCAAGTCGCCGTGTAAGACCGATCTTGACTACGTTCTTGCCGAACGCGCCCTCGTTCGAGATCACGTAAACGTAGCCAGCACGGATGTTTGCGGCCCGGAAGTCGTTCTGCGCGATCGCTTCGTCCACCTCGCCGAGCCGATGGGCAAGAGCCTCGTCGTACTCACCCTTCTCCTTGAGGGCGGCGAGCATGTTGAGCAGATGCGCGCGCTCCTTGTCGAGGCGTTCACGCTCCTCTGCGAGTTCACGTTCAACCCGCTTCTCCTCACGAAGGCGGGCACGCTCCTCTCGCTGCGCTTCCCTCTCTTCTTGTTTCTTCATGAGCCAGTCAGCTGTCAGTTCGAGCTCCTCGATGCGGAGCGCATGGAACTCGTCGCTGATTCGCATTTCCATCATCGAGCCCAGCTTTGCAATCGCCGCACGGGAGGCTTCGAGCCGTTTCTTCGCGATAACGGTGTTCCCCGCCCGAAGAGTGCGCAGGACATTCTCAGCCTCCGCGTTGTACGCGCGGAGCATCAGCTTGGACAGATCACCGGTCATCCGACGGCCTTGCGCAAGCGAGTTGTTAAAGCTGAACAGCTCCGACTTGATGATCGCGCGTGCGCTCTTCACTAGCTCGGCAATGCGCAATCCGATCAGCTCAAGGCGCTGCTGGTACGCGGCTGCCGTCTCGAGAGGGTGGTGGTAGCGGTAGATGCCAACCTCTTGAAGAACCCGTGCGTCGTTCAGCTCAATGGCATCGTCTTCGGCGTTGCTCCTGAGCCGAGCCTTGAGCGACGCGATCTCCGCTTCCAGATACGCGACGCGAGCGGAGCCTGACGAGGATAGTTCTTCGGGTGTAGTCGATTCGCGAACTCTCACCTCGGGTTCGCCTGCCAGCTCCGGTGCCCTTTCGCTGCTCTCTCCATCGTCACCGATCCACAGCTGCCATCCCTCAGGCGGAGTCGGCCACGCGGGATCCGGCGTCCAGCTTGGAGGCGGCACCCAGCCTGCTGGCGGTTTCGGCCATCCTGGTGGGGGATTGAACCTCAGCGCTGGCTCACTCATTTCCGCGCCGAATGCCGCCTGATGCGATCGGCACCAGTCCCTGGGGGTTCTTCGACACGGCGGCGCCGAGATGGGCCAATGTAGCGGCTGGCACAACGGCGCGAAGATCGAGCCCACTGAACTGCTCACGGTTGGCCGCAACTGCGACGAAAGGTACGTACAGCGGCTGACCCGTCGCCGGACTGATCGCCTCTGTGCCGAGTTCGAGCGAGATGCTCCGAATCAGTCCACGCCGATCGGCTTCGAACACCTCGTGGATCGTCCGCAAAGCGACGTTGTTTACGATCGTGGCATAGCGATCCTTCGCGTCCTTCTGCGTTGCCGCCGTCGGCGTGATCTCGTCGTTGGCCTTGACATAGCGGTACTGCTTGATCGTGGGCACGGTCTCCGGCCCGGGAATGCGCACGCTGACGAAGAGCTCAGAAGTACTCGGCTCGAAGACGGAGCTGTGTGTTACGGGGAAATCCTCGGGGTAGACAGAGTTCGCGAGCACGATCTCGACATACTCTTTCACCGCATCAGCAGTTCCATACCCGAGGCCGGCGATTAGCTGATCGAGAGCCTCGTTCTGCGCTTTCGCCTCTGCCTCTCGCGCCGCGCATTCAGTCTCGTACTTTGCGGTTTCGACTGCGAGCTGCTCTTCCCTGCGTCGTTCGGCTTCGTTGTGCGCCGCGTCCTGAGCGGCCCGACGAGCGGGAAGCTCCTCCGTCGCCGCTGTCCAGGCCCAGTAGTCCTCCGCGTATTGACGTTCAACGGCTTCTTGCGCCTCGGCCGTCTTCTGCTTGCGACCGAACAGCCCCCTCACAGCCTCTGGCTCCCGCTTGACCGGGAGTGGCGGGTCCGGGATGGGCTTCGGCGCGGGAACTGGAACCTTCAGATCCAATCGGGGAAAGGATGGATGTTCCGCGAATACCCGGAGGGTCTCGAGGTCGACAAAATCATCGACGTCAAGCGTTGCTGTCAGCAGACTGTCGAGGATCTGGTACCTGTCCTGAAGTGTCGAGTTCAGCTCCTCGGCTTCCGCTTGACGCGCTTCGACATGCGCGAGCGCGGCTTCGCGCTCAAGACGCTTACGGTCCTGCTCTGATGCGCGCGCGGCCGCCACTCGTGCGCGCTCCGCCGCCCGCTGAGCCTGCTCCGCACGCCTGACCGCGGCGGAGTGCTCACGAGCTGCCTGCCGCTGGCGCTGCTCCGCGATCCTCGCTTGATGCTGCATCTCGGCAAAGAATCCACGCCGTCGCGCCATTCGACCATCTCCCCAGTCTCGGTTCCGAGCCGACAATGACTGATGACTTGCTCACGCTCGACTCGCTGCAGAAAACTCAGACTATCGGTTGGGTCGAACGTACTAATGCGATCGCAGGAGCAGGCGAGCGAAGCGCTGTGCAAAGCAGAGTGAGCGCCCGATCTGACCCTCGACGACGCCAGAGACCCGCCGGGTCGTGCGCGCATACGTGAGTGATTCCAACATGCCCCGGGGCCACGGCTCCTGCCAGTCAACTGCAGAATCACGCGGATCCGCGCCGAATGCCCGCGAGGAAGTCAACTGATTCGCGATCAGCTCAGGAGGAGCCGGCGGGCTTCGTCGCGGTGATCGAGGCGGTCGCGGCGAGCTCCGCGGACGAGCGGTGATCCACCCGGGAAAAGCGAAACGGCCCGCCGAAGCGAGCCGTTTCTTACTGTCTCAACACAGTGTGCGCCTGGAGGGACTCGAACCCCCAACCTTCTGATCCGTAGTCAGATGCTCTATCCATTGAGCTACAGGCGCATCCGGTCTTTCACAAGACCGCCCGCTCTCGCGGGCCTCGTCAACAATACCTCAGAGCCGACCCGGAACGCGAATCGAGAGCGCCACGAGCTCGACCGCCGGGCGTGGCGGCCGTCAGCGCAGCTGCCGTGCGGTGCGCTTCTCCTCGCGCTCCGCCGCCTTCGCGGCCGCCTTGTCGGCCTTCTCCGCGACCTTGTCGGCCTTCTCGCGGTTCTTGCGGCGCGCGCGCTGATCGGAGGCGAGCGCCTGCAGGTCGACGAGCCGCAGCGCCTGCATCCGGGCCTCGCGCATGGTCGCGTAGTCGGGATCCTCGTCCGGCCGCATGGCCTCGACCGTGAGCCGGCTCTGCAGGTTGCCCGCCACGTCGCCCCAGGCGGCGGCGCGGGCGGCCTCGACGAGGAAGCGCAGCGTCTCCGCGTCCTCCGCCATTTCGCGCAGGCGATCCGCGACCGCCGAGGACTGCTTCGCGCGGCGCTTGAGGTTGCGCACATCGCGGTCGCGGTAGTCGTGGGTGCCGTGCGGATCGGAGTATCGGCCGTGCGCGCGCTTGCGCAGCTTGGTGGCGAGTCCCGCCGCCTCCTCCGACTCCGCGGCGAGCGCGAGCAGCGCCTCCCGCGCGTCGTTCATGTACTTGACCACGTCGAAGGATCCGCCCTGCGCGATCGTGCCCACGAGGATGTGGTTCTTGACGGTCAGACGGGCGGCAGACGTGGCGATCGCCACGCCCTCGGCGATGGCGTCCGCGCTCTTTCCCACTCCGACCTCCTCTGACATCGAGCGTACCGGTTCCCGTTCCGCAAGAGCAGGACCATGAGGCAGGATGGGACCAGCGTCTGCGCCCACCCGACGCATGCGATGAAGCGTGCGAGGGCGCAGCGGTAGGAGGAGCGTTGCCCGTTCTCGACGCATCAGGGCGCAGCAGTGCCATCACCGGCGCCGCCCATGGCATCGGCGCAGACACCGCCAGAGCGCTCGCGCGCCGCGGTGCGAACCTCGCGCTCATCGACCGCGACCGGGCGGGACTCGCCCTCGTCGCCGACGAGCTGCGCGCCGCCGGCAGCACCGTGACCGTGCATCCGGTCGACCTGCGCGACGACGACGCCGTCGCCGCGATCGGGGAGGAGATCGAGGCCGCACATCCCGAGCTGCAGACGCTGATCACCTGCGCCGGATCCTCGATGCTCGGATCCCTCGACCAGCTCACGATGGAGGAGATGCGCTGGCTGATGGACGTGAACCTCTGGGGCACGGTGTCCATCACCAAGGCGCTGCTGCCCGCCCTGCGCCGCTGCCCCGCCGCCCACATCACGCACATCGCGAGCATCTACGCGCTCGCCTCTCCGGGCGGCCGGATCCCCTACTCCATGACGAAGTTCGCCGTGCGCGCGTTCTCCGAGGCCCTCATGCACGAGGTCGAGGGGTCGACGGTGACGGTCGGCGCGGTCTATCCGTCCGGCGTGCGCACGGGCATCATCCTGCACGGGCGCTACGCCTCCTCGATCGATCCGGGGGTCGCGGGACGGGCCGCCGCCGCACAGGCCGCGATGTACCACATGGAGCCGTCCGACGCCGCGGAGCGCATCGTGCGGGCCACGCTGCAGCGCAGGGCCCGCACCCTGGTCGGCAGGGAGACGCGCCTCGTGGACGCGCTCGTCCGACTCGCCCCCGTGCGCTACTGGGGGCCGATGCGGCGTCCGCTGCGCGAGGCGATCGACACGACGACGCCGATGTCGCCGCGCTGACCTTTCACTCGCCGGCGACAGAGGCGTCCTCGCGGGCGCTCGTGTCCTCGCGGGCAGGGCGCGTGTCCTCGCGGGCGGCGTGCGCACCCTCCCGCATGGCCGCCGCACGCGCGCGGATCGCGGCCGTCTCGGAGTTGTAGGCGGCGAGCTTGCGCAGGGCCGTCGCAGTGCCGGCGCGCAGGTGCCGCTGCACGCGCAGCCGAAGCGTCGCGGTGTCCCGCGCCGCGAAGGATTCGAAGATGCGGGCGTGATCCTCGGCCATCGCGATCAGGTCGTCGTGGTCCTTGAACAGCAGCAGCAGGCGCCCCCGCATCATGCCGAGGATCTCGTTGACGGTCGCGTTCTCGGCGAGCTCCGCCATGATCAGGTGGAACTCCGCCCCGGCGGCATGGGCCGCCGCCGCATCCCCGACTCCCGCTGCCGCGAACTCGCGTTCGAGCGTCGCCTCGACCTTCGCGATCCCGTCCGACGTGTGCCGGAGCGCAGCGATCTCGAAGACGAGCACCTCCAGCACGTCGCGCACCTGAGCGATGTCGCGCACGTCGTCCTCGGTGAACTGGCGCACCACGGCCCACGACCTGGGACGCGCGGTGAGCATCCCCTCCGCGAGCAGCTGCCGGATCGCCTCCCGCACCGGAAGCCGGCTCACGGCGAGCTCGTCCGCGATGTCCCGTTCGATGAGGCGGTCACCGGATCGGCGCTGCCCGGACAGGATCGAGTCGCGCAGGAGTCGGACCACCCTGGCCGACTCGAGCTCCACGCTGCCCGCGTTCCCCATGGGGCCATTGTGGCACCGACACGCCCGGCCGCAAGCTGTGAGCCCGGATCCGGGAGCGGAACCGGGGCCGCCTCTCTCGGCGGACCCCGGGCGCCGTCAGGGGCCGGTCGGCGTCCCGTGCTCGTCGAGCCAGTCGAGCACCTGCTGGGCGGCGTCCTGCACCGGCAGGGCTGCGTCGACGACGAAGCCCGCCTCGTCGGGCCCGAGCGGTTCGAGCGTGTCGAGCTGGGAATCCAGCAGCGAGGCCGGCATGAAGTGCCCCAGCCGGCGGCCGAGCCGCTCGGCGAGATCGTGCTTGGTGCCCTCGAGATGCACGAACTCCACACCCGGCCGGGCCAGGATCTCGCGATAACTGCGCCGCAGCGCCGAACAGGTCACGACGCCCGGCTCACCGGCCTCCTGCTTCGCGACGATCCACTCGCGGATCAGCTCGAGCCAGGGGCGGCGGTCCTCGTCGGTGAGCGGGATCCCTGCCTCCATCTTCGCGACGTTCGCCGCGGGATGCAGATCGTCCCCCTCCTCGAGCGCCCAGCCCAGGCGCCCGGCCAGCACTCCGGCCAGCGTGCTCTTGCCTGATCCGGAGACCCCCATCACCACGAGGATCGTCGGCGGAACCGTCTGCGTCGTCATCATCGCTCCGTCCCCCGATCAGCCCACGAACACGCCGATGACCAGGACGCCGGCGAGGCCGACGACCGAGATCAGGCACTCCATGATCGACCACGACTTCAGCGTCTGCGGGATGCTCAGGCCGAAGTACTCCTTGATGAGCCAGAACCCCGCGTCGTTCACGTGCGAGAGGAAGACGGATCCGGCGCCGATCGCGAGCACCAGCAGAGAGGCTCCCGCAGGCGACAGGCCGAGGTCGTGCACGAGCGGCTGCAGGATGCCGGCGGCCGTGATGGTGGCGACCGTGGCGGATCCCGTGGCCACGCGGATCAGGACGGCGACGAGCCAGGCGAAGAACAGGACGACGGGCAGTGCCCCGCCGATGCCCGAGATCGCGTGCGCGATCACCGTGCCGATCGTGGAGTCGACGAGCACCTGTTTGAAGCCGCCGCCGGCGCCCACGATCAGCAGGATCCCGGCGATCGCGGGGAGCGACGACGACACCGAGGCGCCGACCTGCTTCGAGCTCATGCCGCCCCCGCGGCCGAGCACGACCATGCCGACCAGCACGGCGATGAGCAGCGCGATGACCGGCTTGCCGAGGAAGTCGATGATGCCCTTGAACGCCGAGGTGTCGTTCGGCGCCACGATGTCCACGATCGCGGAGAGCAGCATCAGGACGACCGGCAGCAGGATGCTGAACAGCGTGGTGCCGAAGCCGGGACGCTTGCGCGCCTGCACGGTCTCGGTCTCACCGGGCTGGGCGGTGTCCTCGGCGGTCTGGAACAGCGCCGGCACGGGCACGTCGACCCAGCGGGCCGCGAGGCGACCGAACAGGGGACCGGCGACGATTACGGTCGGGATCGCGATGAGGACGCCGAACGCGAGCGTGAGACCGAGGTTCGCACCGATCAGGCTGATCGCGGCGAGCGGCCCGGGGTGCGGCGGCACCAGGCCGTGCATGGCGGAGAGCCCCGCGAGCGTCGGGATCGCGATCTTCATCAGGGAGACGCCGGAGCGACGCGCGACCAGGATGATCACCGGCACGAGCAGCACGAGTCCGACCTCGAAGAACATGGGCAGGCCGATCAGCGCGCCCACGAGGCCCATGACCCAGGGCAGCGCCGCGGCGCTCGCCCGGGAGACCAGGGTGTCCACGATCCGGTCCGCGCCGCCGGAGTCGGCGAGCAGCTTGCCGTAGATCGCACCGAGGGCGATCAGCACGCCGACGCCGCCGGCGGTGGATCCGAAGCCGTTGGAGAAGCTCGTGACCGTCTGCGTCGCGGACATGCCGGCGACGAGTCCGGTGACGAGCGCACCGATCAGGAGCGAGAGGAACGGATGCAGCTTGACCCAGGTGATCAGCACCACGATGGTCGCGATGCCGATGAGCGCCGCGAGGATCAGCACCCATTCCGGGGCGGTCGTCGTGGGCGGGACGGGATCTGCGGCGGAGAGGAGCGTTCCGGGAACGGCGGCGAGAAGGTTCGATGACATGGCCATGAGCTTCCTTGGTCTGGCGGAGAGATTTCGCCTCAGCGTAAGCGATAAGTAGGACTTAATCAAGCACTGGTCTGCTATACGCAGATCTACAAGAGGTTCCGACGTCGTTCTTGCCGGGCTATCGCCATAATGGGCTTCATGGCAGAAGGGACCCGCGAGGCGGCATCCGCGCAGCACCGCCGGTTGCTCGACACGATCGGCATGCGCATCGTGGAGGGCGAGCTCGCACCGGGCGCCCGGCTGCTCACGGCCGACGTCGCCGCGGAGTACGGCGCCTCCCGCTCCGCGATGCGCGAAGTGGTGCGCGTGCTCGAGACGATGGGCATGGTCGAGGTGCGCCGCCGGGCCGGAGTCGAGGTCCTGCCGGCCGAGCGCTGGAGTCCGTACGCGCCCGAGGTGATCCGCTGGCGGCTGGAGGGATCCGACCGGCTCGGCGCCCTGCACGAGCTCAGTCAGCTGCGCTCCGCGATCGAGCCGCTCGCCGCGCGCCTGGCCGCCGCGCACGCCTCCCCCGAACAGCGCGCCACGCTCGTGAGGGCGGTGCTCGGGATGGTCGAGCACGGCGACAGGGCCGACGAGCCCGTCTACCTGCAGCACGACATCGACTTCCACGCGGCCGTGCTGCGCGGCTCGGGCAACCCCTACCTGGCCGGTCTCACCGATGTGGTCGCCGAGCTGCTGCACGGGCGCACGGCCCACGCGCTGATGCCGCACCGCGCGGACGAGACCGCACTGCGACTGCATCAGGACGTCGCGGCCGCGATCACCTCGCGCGACCCCGAGGCGGCCGCGACGGCGATGGCCGCGATCGTGACCGAGGCCGACGACGCCGTGGAGTCGATGGCGAAGCCCGAGGCCTGAGCCCGGTCGCTGAGCCCGTCGAAGCGCCCGGGCGCGGAACTTAACCGCGCTGATAGCTTCCGGACAGCGCCCGCCGAGCGCCCGGCACGCATAATCGAGCCATGGCGAACACGAAGAGCGAGGCGGGACGCGGAACGCACGCGCCCAGCGCGCTGCCTCGCCTGCTCGCCGCCTCCGTGCGCGGGGTGCGCCGGGTGCGCCGCCCCGCGACGCCGACCGCGCCGGCCTTCGACCTCGCGTACGTGCGCAGCGGACCGCGCTCCGCGGTGCCGATCGTCGTGATCCCGGGCGGCCCGGGACTCGGATCCGTGCTCCCCTACCGGCGGTTCCGGCGCAGGGCGGCCGCCCTCGGGCTCGACATCATCATGATGGAGCACCGCGGCGTGGGCCTGTCCCGCACCGATCTCGAGGGGCGCAGCCTGCCGCTCTCGGCGATGCGCATGGTCGACGTGATCGACGACCTCGCCGCCGTCCTGGAGCGGGAGGGCGTGCACCGCGCGTACATCTCCGGATCCTCGTACGGCAGCTACGTCGCGGCGGCGTTCGGCGCCCGCCACCCCGGCCTGGTCGCCGGGATGCTGCTGGACTCCGCCCTCCAGTCGGTCGCGGATCGCGACGCCGAGCGCGCGATGATCCGCGAGCTGTTCCTCGACGGAGACACCCGGATCACCGCCTCGGTGCGCGAACTGCTCGACGACGGATCGGATCCGCGCATCCTCCTCGGCGTGCTGCGCGCGGCCTATGAGCTCGGCGGAGAGGGACTTCTCGAACCGCTGCTGCGCCAGCGCGTGCACGACGCGCGGCGCACGGATCGGAGCGGCCACCGTCCGCGCCACGACTCCCGCGGGCACGCGTCGGTGTGGGCGGCCCTGGAGGCGTACGTCGACAAGGCCGAGTCCGAGGCGCACGTTCCTGGGTTCTACGAGTTCGACCTGGTCGGCGCGATCGCGTTCCGCGAACTGGGGTTCGGGCCCGATCCGGACGGCTCCGCCCTCGACCCCTCGCTCACCTATGCGGCGGTCGCCGACAGGTTCCCCCGGTTCGCCGGCGAGCCGTTCGACCTGCCGGCCGCGGCGGCCGGCTTCGACTGGCCCATCGTGCTGCTGACCGGCTCGCGCGACCTGCGCACCCCCGCCGCGGTGGCGCGCCGCGTGGCCGCGGCCGCGCCGGACACGGTTCTCGTCGAGATCGACAACGGGCACAGCGCCCTCGAATCGCACCCGCTCGCGCTGCTACACGCGCTGCAGCGGCTGAGCCGGGGCGAGCAGCGCCGGCTGCCCGCCGAGAGCGCGATGATGAACGCGCTCCCCCGGCGCGGACTCGTGGCTGGCCTCCCCCGGCTGCTCACCACGGGCACGCGCTGGGAGGCGGCCCTGCGCCCCTGAGCCGCATGCCGACGTGACGCGGCCCTGCGGGCGCGCGTTCGCCAGGAATGGATCCCTGGTCCATGCGGTTGCATAGATCGTGACCTCATCCCGCTCCGACCTCCTCGCCGCCGATACCGCGATGGGCGCCGTGACGCTGCTCGTCGCCGATCTCGACGCGATGACCGCGTACTACCGCGACGCGGTCACGCTGCGGGTGCTGTCCGCCGAGGGCGACCGCGTGGTGCTCGGCCGCGGCACGACGCCGGTGGTGATCCTGCAGCACAGCCCCGACCTGAAGCACGCGACCCCGCGCACGGCGGGACTGTTCCACACCGCGATCCTGTTCGAGACGCAGGCGGCCCTCGCCGCCGCGCTGTACTCCGTCGCGCAGCACGCCCCCGGAACCTTCACCGGCAGCGCGGACCACCTGGTCAGCCAGGCGTTCTACTTCACGGATCCCGAGGGCAACGGCGTCGAGCTGTACTGGGATCGCGATCGCACGCAGTGGAGCTGGGCGCACGGCCGGATCGAGATGGACACCCTGTACCTGGATCCGAACGCGTTCCTCGGCGAGCATCTCACCGAGAGCGGCACGATGGACCCCGTGATCGGCGGCGCGAGCGTCGGCCACGTGCACCTCTCGGTCGGCGACGTGGCCTCGGCGCGCGAGTTCTACGTGCACCGGCTCGGGTTCGAGACCACCTCGGAGCTCAGCGGATCGGCGCTGTTCGTGAGCGCGGGCGGCTACCACCACCACATGGCGATGAACACCTGGAACAGCGCGGGTGCGGGCCGGCGCTCCCCGGCGCTGGGCCTCGGCCGCGTCGACATCGTCCTGCCGGGGGCGGATGATCTCGGATCCGTCGCCGAGCGCATGACGCACTTCGGCGTCGCCGTGCGCGACGACGGACGCACGCTCGCGTTCGAGGATCCCTGGGCGAACGCGATCCGCCTCACGACCGCGGGCTGACGAGCCGGATCGAGGACCGCGGGGCGAGTCCTCGATCCGAGCGACCTCAGCCGATCCGCACCGCGCTCACCGCGCCGTCCGGCCAGAACACCTCGACGACGGCCTCGCCCGCATCGGACACGACCGCTCGCGCCGACGGCGCAGGGTCGGATCCGCGCCCCAGGCGGACCGCTGCGATCACGACGTCGCCCTCGCCCACCTCGGCGAAGTCGAGCCGCGGGATCGACGCCACCTCGCCGATCGGTGAGACGCCGATCTCGGTGCGCACGGAGGCCCTCGCCGCCCCCGACAGCGCGCAGAGCTCGGAGCGCACCCCGTCCAGGTCGAGCGCGATCGCGGCGTCCTCGCTCTCCGCGATCGCCGTGGCGGACCCGGTCAGCGGCCAGCCGCTCACGCGCACCGGCAGCGGCGTCGCGGCGACGCCCTCCCGAGGAAGCCGCCGGGTCGCGCGCACCTCCCACGATCCTCGGACGACGCTCGCCGTCGCAAGCAGCGGGCCGTCCGTCACGACGCCCGCACGTCCGGATCCGTGGTCGTACGTCGGGGGGTCGATGCTCGAGTCGACCCAGTGCGCATCGGCCGTCGAGCTCGCGAACGCGGCGATGCCGTCGTCGCCGATCGCGCCGCGGACGAACCCGGTGCGGTGCGTGGAACGCCCCTCGGCGTCGAGCGCGCCTACCATGCTGTCGGCGGGATCGTCGATCGTCGCGCCGATGAGCGGCGGCAGCGTCGCGCTGGAATAGCCGAACCGGGCGTACAGCGCGGAGTCGCCGATGCGGTCGCCCTCGAACGCATGGTCCGCCCCGTGATTGATCACGCGCACGATGCCGTCGGCCGCGGTTCCGCTGACGAGCCAGCCGGCGGGCCGGATCACCCGTCGCACATCGCCCTGCTCGATCGGCAGCGGCTCCTCGACGGCCGTCCACACCTCGTGGTCCGCCGGCAGCACGAGGCCGAGGAACCCTTTCGACGCCCAGTACGGCGATCCACCGCCCGAGTACGACTGCGCCATCGCCGGCCACTCGCCGAACAGCCCCATCGTGAGCAGACCTCGTTCGTCGATCGCCCCTCGTTCCACGAACGCGCGCAGCTGACCCGAGGCGGCGCGGCGCAGCAGACCGAGCGGCTGCTGCGTGGCGCCGGTCACCGCGCCCATCCAGAGGGGCGCGGCCGTGGCGAACCGGTAGATGAGGCTGCGCCCCTGCAGCACGGGCACGCCGTCCGCGCCGGTGAGCGCCGCGTAGTCATCGAGGAACTCGGTCAGCCGGGCGCGGAACACGGGCGCGAGCGCGACGGATCCGAAGTCCGCGGATCCCTGCGACCCCGCCCACAGCAGCGGGTACAGGTGCATCGCCCAGCCGCAGTAGTAGTCGTAGGCGCGCCACGTGCCGTCGGCCCACCAGCCGTCGGCCTGGTAGTAGTCCTCGATGCGGGCGAGATCGGACGCGATCCGCGCGGGGTCATGCGGTCCGCCGACCGAGGCGAGGAACGTCTCGACCGTGATCCGGAACCACAGCCAGTTGTTGTCGGGGTACCAGCCCACGGGGTTCAGGGCCAGCCAGTCCACGATGCGCTGCTGTGCCTCCGCGTCGAGCGTGTCCCACAGCCACGACCGGGTGAGCTGCAGCCCGAGGGCGATCGAGGCGGCCTCGACCTCTGCCTGCGCCTGCTCGGCGGGCAGGATCCACCGCTCCGTATTCGACGGGTCGGTGCCTGCGACGAGTCCGTCGCGGTACCAGTCCAGGAACCCGTGCGGATCCGCCCCGCGTTCGCCGGTGAGGCGGAAGGCGAAGAGCATGAACGAGCGAGCGAAGCCCTCCAGCCCGTCGCTGTCGGCCCCGCTGCTGCTGGCCCGCCCCGGAAGCCGCACCTGGCTGCGCGTGGACGTGAAGTACGGCCACAGCGAAAGCAGCAGGTGGTCGGCCACGGCCGCCCAGTGCGCGCGCGTCCATCCCGTATGCGGCGAGAGCGCGCGGTCCTCCGGCGGCAGGATCAGTCGGGCAGGATCGAAGGCGGTCACGGGGTCTCCTTCACGAGAGGGGCTTGGATGCTCGGTCGCAGCGAGGATTCGCGCACGTGCAGCTCGGGGCTGAGCTTCACCCGGAACGCCGGGCGGCCGCCGCCGGCATCGAGCCGGGCGATGAGCAGGTTCACGGCCTCGCGTCCGACGTGCTGCTTGGGCGGGCGGACGGCGGTGATCGCGGGGTCGCCGAACCGGGCGACGTCGTCGTCGTAGGCGACGATCGCGAGATCGTGCGGCACGCGGATCCCCCGGTCCAGCGCATGCTGCTCGAGGGCGAGCGCCTGCGGATCCGGGAGCACGATGACCGCCGTGGTGGCGGTGTCGCGAATGACCTTGAGTGCGTCGTCCATCGCCTGCTCGCGACCCGCCGTGTCGAAGCGCACGCCGTTGATGCTGGCGACGTCGGTCGGCAGCCCGAGCGATCGCAGCGTGCTCTCCCACCCGCGCCGGACGTAGCGACCGGTGGGACGCTCGGTCTCGGTGATCAGGCCGATGCGCTCGTGCCCCTGCTCGTGCAGGTGCCGTACGGCGAGCGCGGCGCCCGCGGTGTGATCGGAGACGACCGAGTCCAGATGCGGCGCGGCGGCCGCAGCGCGCACCCGGCGCTCCGCGAGCACGACGGGCACGGGCAGCGCGTCCAGCCACTCCAGCATCTCGACCGCGTGCTCGCCGAACGTGTCGGGGGCGACGATGAGGCCGTGCAGACCCGGGGTGTTCAGCAGCGCCTCGACCTGGCGACGGTTGTCCCGCAGGTCGTAGGTCGATGCGCGCAGCAGCAGCCGGGCGCGCAGCTGGGCGGCCTGGGCTCTCGCGCCATGCACGATGGGCGGCCAGTAGTAGTCGAGCGAGGGCACGACCATCCCGATCGTGTAGCGCGTGACGGCCGGATCGTGCCCGGTCAGCGCGGGGCTGAGCCCTGGTTCGAGGGCGCTGCGCAGGGTGGCCCCGCCGTGCACGCGCGTGACGAGCCCCTGCTGGGCGAGCGTATTGATGTCGCGCCGGATCGTGAGCTCGCTCACGCCCAGGCGGGCGGCGATCGTGGAGACGCTGACGGAGCCGTGCTCGCGGATCTCGTCCATGATCCGCTCTCGGCGCTGCAGGGCGAAGAGCGGATCCCGCCCGCTCACGACAGCTCCTCGATCATGGTCGTGAGGGTGCCGGTACGTCCCCCGACGTCGTAGACGAGGCGGGTCAGCCGCGGACCCCAGACGGCGATGAGCTCTGGATCGTCCAGTTCCCACACCTCGAGTGCGGGCAGGACCGGTGCGCTCCCGTCGTCCGCGGCGATGCGGGTCCTCCGCCCGTCGGCCGCGATCTCGACCGCGCCTCCGGAGCGCGTGACCTCGCCGGCGGCGATGAGGTGGATCCGGTGGGCGCCGTCCTCCGTCAGCCCCCACCGGTCCACGACCTCGATGCGGTCCGCGCCCGCACCGGAGGCATGGAACCGGAACGTGCGGCGCCAGGAGTCGCCTGCAGGGAGCGGGTAGGCGCCCGCGAGCTCCAGCTCGAACTCCCCGGCCTCATCCGTCTCTCGGTCCGTCGGCCGGACCGGTCCCGGCTCACCCCGCGGCGCGGCGATCACCCGTGCGGCGTACGCCGGTCCCTCGCCCTGCTCGAGGCCGAACGGCGCCGGGGCGCTGTGCCAGCCGCTCTGCATCGCGCGGATCAGGTACCGCTCGGCGCTGAAGGTCTGCGCGGTGTAGGTGGGCTTCCCCACGTCGACGAGCAGCTGCCGGCCGCCCGCCGCGACCAGGAAGGATCCGAGGTCCTTGTGATTGTGGTTCTCGTCGTTCGTGCCGCCCTTCGCGGCGAGCGCGAGTCCCGCGGCGGAGCCGGCGGCGGCGCGCCGCACGTGCACCTGGACCGACGGCAGCCAGACCGCCTCCGGAAGCGGCGCGGCGGCGGGGACGGCGTCCCGCCAGGCGGTGTCGGCGAGCGCGCGCACCAGCCGCGGCAGCCCTCCCGCGGCGTCCGCGACGGGCGCGCCCGGCCGGCGGGCGGCCCGTGCCCACTCCGTCACCCTCGCGTCTCGGGTGAGACTCCCCCAGCGGAACGGGAGCTGCCAGGGTTCGTGCCCGCGCGAGCGCGCCCAGCCGTCGGCCACGTTCACGTACCAGGCCCCGCCGAGGTGCATGCGCATCGGGAACCGCAGGACCTCGGCGACCACGGGGATCCCGGTGGCGTCGAGTCCGCCGTCGGTGATCGCGGCCACGGTGTCCAGCATCTCGAGCATGCGCCCGGCACCGTTCCACCAGTAGGCGACGCCCTCGTCGATCGCCCCGTCGGCGGGCAGCTCCGCGACGTAGCGGTCGAGGCTGTCGAGGGCGCGCGCGAGCAGACGGGCGATCCGGTCGGTGTCGTCGAGCAGCAGCACGGCGGCGAGCAGCACGTTGCCGAGGATCCAGGGGTTCCAGTTGTTGACGTCGCGCCAGTAGCCGAGCCACCACAGGTCGTCCCGGGTCTCGAACGGGGTGAACACGCGCGTCTCGGCCTCGTGCCGGATGCGCTCGCGCAGGCCTGGCCAGCTCGCGTCCCAGCGCGGGCCGAGGATCCGATCCGCCACGGCCAGCTGCGCGACGATCTCGCCCGCGACGAGATCGAGATACGGGGAGGCCACATCGGGCAGCACGAACCCGCGCCGGGCATGCGCGTCGTCGTGCGCAGGCAGCGACCAGGTGCTCTGCTCGCACAGCACCACGACGCCGTCCGCCGCCTCGTCGAGCCACCCCGGTTCGTCGGTCACGGCCGCGGCCACCACAGCGCGGCTCAGTCGCTCCTGCCGAGCGGACACCGCGCGCTCGTAGGTCGCCCGGTCGCCGTCGCGGACGTAGCGGGCGAACAGCGAGCCGAGGGCACCGGCCCAGGGGCGGTCGCGTTCCTCCCCGGCGTCCGCCAGGATCCGTTCGATCGTGTTCGGATCCGCCTGCATCCAGATGTCGCGGCGCTCGATCGACGGGATCCCCACCCGTTCGCGCAGCGCCGCGGCGGTGGCGCTCCCGAGCGTCGCGAGCAGCCCCTCCTCGCGCATCGCCGAACCCCACTCCGCGTACAGCGGGCCGCGGAATTCCGCGGCGCTCACGGCTGTTCCGGGCGGCGGCACGGCGTGCGCGCTGACCCGCGAGAGGGTGTCCGCACCGGGGTTCCGCGTCATGATTCAACCTTCGCTTGTGCTTGTATCTGTTCGATTCTGAATGTTTGGTTTCGTCTCGAACGAGTCCGAGTATCTACTGAGTTCAGCGACGACGCAATGCCCTGCCTCGTCGGGATCTGACGAAGGACGGGAACCTCCGGGAATGACCGCAACGACCACCCCCAACGCACTCGTCGTGATGTCCCGCGAGGTGTTCGAGCGCCAGTTCGACCCCGCACGCATCGCACGACTGCGCCGCATCGCGACCGTTCCGGAGCCGATCTTCACCGAGGATCTCGACGACCCCGCGCTGTCCGAGAGACTGGCCGCGGTCGAGGTGCTCCTGACCGGCTGGGGCGCCCCTCGCCTCGACGCCGAGCGTCTGGACCGGATGCCGAACCTGCGCGCGATGCTGCACTGCGCCGGCTCCATCCGCCCCCAGGTGAGCGAGGAGTTCTGGCGACGCGGGATCCGTGCAGCCTCGGTCGCCGAGGTCAACGCGGTGCCCGTCGCGGAGTTCACGCTCGCCGCGATCATCTTCGCGGGCAAGAAGGCGCCGTTCATCGCCGCCGACCCCGAGACGCGCCGGCAGAACGGGCTCAGGGCGGAGCGCTTCGGCGGACTCGGGAACCTCGGCCTGACGATCGGCGTCGTCGGCTTCAGCCGCGTCGGCCGCCGCGTCGTCGACATCGTGCAGCAGCTCGAGGACGTCACCGTCCTCGTGGCGGATCCGTACGCGGACCCGTCCGAGATCGCCGCGGCCGGTGGCGTGCACACGACGCTCGAAGAGCTGCTCCCCCGCGTGGACGTGCTGTCGCTGCACGCACCTGAGCTGCCGTCGACCCGGCACATGGTCGGCACGGCACAGCTCGCCGCCCTCCGGGATCACGCGACCGTCATCAACACCGCCCGCGGCAGCGTGATCGACACGGCCGCGCTCGAGCGCGAGTGCGCGACCGGCCGCCTCAACGCGATCCTCGACGTGACGGATCCCGAGCCGCTGCCCGCCGACTCGCCGCTGTACGGCCTGCCGAACGTGATGATCACGCCGCATCTGGCGGGCTCCCTCGGAACCGAGCTCTTCCGCATGACCGACGCCGCACTCGACGAGCTCGAGCGCTTCGCCGCAGGTCTGCCCCTGTACGAGGAGGTCACCGTCGACGCCCTGCAGCTCAGCGCCTGAGCCGCTCCTCCTCTTTCCCCCTGGCACCACCCGATTCCACCCGATTCCACCCGATTCCACCTCAGAAGGAGAACCTCGCATGAAGCGATCCCTCATCGCCGTCGGCACCGTCGCCGCGGCGGCGCTCGCCCTCGCCGGCTGCGCCGGCACGTCCGCCCCGGCCTCCACCGCCTCGGGCGGCGGCGGCAGCACCACACTGCGCATCTCGGTGTGGAACTATGCGCAGACGCCGGAGTTCAAGGCCCTCTTCGACGCGTTCCACAAGGCGAACCCCGACATCACGATCGAACCGGTCGACATCCTCGCCGCGAACTACGAGGACAAGGTCACGACGATGCTCGCCGGCGGCGACACGACCGACATCATCACCGTCAAGAACCTCACCGACTTCGGCGGATACGCGCAGAAGAAGCAGCTCGTCGGCGTGAACGACCTGGTGAAGGCGCTGCCCGCCGACAAGATCCCCGCGCTCGGCGAGTACAAGTCCGACGGCACCTACTACGCGGTCCCCTACCGCCAGGACTTCAGCGTGCTGTTCTACAACAAGCAGCTGCTCAAGGACGCGGGCGTCTCAGACCCCTCGGCCCTCACCTGGGACGAGTTCGCCGCGGATGCCAAGAAGCTCACGAAGGGCGACGGAGCGGACAAGGTCTACGGCGCGTACATCCACACCTGGAACTCGCTCGTGCAGGGCTACGCGTCCGCGCAGCAGGACAAGGCCTTCGACAAGCCCAACTACTCGTGGATGAAGGATCAGTACGACCTCACGCTCGGCATGCAGAAGGACGGGACGATCCTCGACTACGGCACCGCGAAGAGCCAGCAGGCCCAGTACAAGACCATCTTCGAGACCGGCAAGGCCGCCATGGTCCCGATGGGCACCTGGCTCATCTCGCCGCTGCTGGCCGACACGGCCGCGGGCACCACGTCCGTCGACTGGGGCATCGCGCCGATCCCGCAGATCAAGAGCGGATCCAAGGTCACCACGATGGGCGGCCCGACCGGCTTCGGGATCAACAAGAACTCCAAGAACCAGGACGCGGCGAAGAAGTTCCTGTCCTTCGCGGCAGGCCCTGACGGCGCCAAGGCCGTCGCGTCGATCGGCATCGTGCCGGCGTACCACAGCGACGAGATCACGACCCAGTACTTCGCGCTGAAGGGCATGCCGCAGGACGCGACCTCGAAGAAGGCGTTCACGCCCGACACGATCCGCCCCGACGGCGCGACCGGGCCGCTCGCGGCCCAGCTGCAGGGTGTGCTCGATCAGGAGCACCAGCTCATCATGACCGGCAGCAAGTCGGTGGACGACGGCATCTCCGAGATGCAGAGCCGCGTGACCTCCGAGGTTCTGAACCAGTGACACGACGGGGTCGTTGAGCGCCCTTCGTCTCGTCGCTGCGCTCCTCGCTCAGGGACCGCTGACCCACCGGCCCCTGAGCGAGCGCAGCGAGACGAAGGGCGCTCGACGCCACTGAACCCCCTCCCCGAATCGGAGCAGAGAGAGACATGACCACCACCACGGACCGCCCGCCCGCAACGGTGCAGCGCACGGTCGCGAGCCGACGGATGCGCCGGCGCAGCATCCTCATCGGCTGGAGCTTCATCCTGCCGAACTTCCTCGGGTTCGCTCTGTTCACGCTCGTGCCGGTGCTCGCCGCCTTCGTGCTGGCGTTCATGAACTGGGATGCGTACAACCCGCCCACGTTCGCCGGGATCAAGAACTTCACCCGCCTGTTCGGCGACCAGAACTTCCACGTCGCACTGGGCAACACCCTGCTCTACGCGATCGGTCATGTGCCGCTGACCCTCGTCTGCGCGCTGGGACTCGCGATCCTGCTCAACCAGAAGCTGCGCGGCATCGCGTTCTTCCGGGTCGCCATCTTCTTCCCGTACATCACCTCGCTCGTCGCGATCGCGATCGTGTGGAACATGCTCTTCGATCCGGTGAACGGGCCGATCAACCAGTTCCTGCATCTGCTCGGGATCGCGGATCCGCCGGGTTGGACCTCGAGCACCGGCTGGGCGCTGCCCGCGGTGATCATCACGAGCGTGTGGCGCGACATGGGCTACTACATGGTGCTGTTCCTCGCCGGGCTCCAGGCGATCCCGCAGGAGTACTACGAGGCCGCCGCGATGGACGGCGCCGGCCGGTGGCGCACGTTCTGGAACATCACGCTGCCGTCGCTGCGGCCCACCACGTTCCTCGTGCTCGTGCTGCTGAGCGTGTCGAGCTTCAAGGTGTTCGACCTCATCTTCGTGATGACCGGCGGCGGCCCGGGACGCGCGACGCTCGTGCTCTCGCAGCTCATCTACCAGGACGGCATCCTGAACGGCCAGTTCGGATACTCCTCGGCGATCTCGCTCGTGCTGTTCCTGATCGTCCTGATCGTGACCGTCTTCCAGTTCCGGATCCAGCAGAGGAGGGAGCGCTGATGTCCACTCTCACATCCGACCTCGCTCAGGAGCTCGACGGCGGGCGCGTGCCGTCTCCGTCCATTCCCCGGCGCCGCACGCGGAGGGGCCGCGAGTGGATCGGCCGCATCGGGATGTACGCCCTGCTCGTGGTCCTGCTGACCGTCGTGCTGCTGCCGTTCCTGTGGATGCTGTCCTCGTCGTTCAAGCACGACGACCAGGTGCTCACGGTGCCCGTGCAGTGGCTGCCGACCACGTGGGTGTGGAGCAACTACGCGGAGATCTGGACCCAGATCCCGATGGCCGGCTACCTCGCGAACTCCGCGTTCCTCGCGATCGTCATCACGATCCTTCAGGTGCTCACGGGCAGCTTCGCCGCCTACGGCTTCTCCAAGGTGCGCTTCCCCGGCCGGGACGCCCTGTTCCTCGCCTACATCGCGACGATCGCGGTGCCGTGGCAGGCCTACATGATCCCGCAGTACGTGATGATGCAGAAGGCCGGCCTGACGAACACGTTCACGGCGCTCATCCTGCTGCAGGCGTTCGGCGCGTTCGGGGTGTTCCTGATGCGGCAGTACTACATGACCATCCCGGACGAGCTCAACGAGGCCGCGCGGATCGACGGCCTCAGCGACTACGGCATCTGGGCGCGGATCATCCTGCCGCTCTCGAAGCCCGCGCTCGCCTCGCTCGCCCTGCTCACCTTCGTGAACACCTGGAACGACTACATGGGACCGTTCATCTACCTCTCCAGCAACGAGCTGTGGACCGTGCAGATCGGGCTCAAGTCGTTCATCGGCCAGTATTCCGCGCAGTACGCGCTGATCATGACCGGATCCGTGATCTCGATCATCCCGATCCTGGTCATCTTCCTCGCCGGACAGCGCTACTTCATCAGCGGCATCGCGACGAGCGGGATGAAGGGATGAGCGCCGTGAGCGGCGATCGCGCCCAGGCCCGCCCGTCGCGACGCCGGATCCTGCATCTGCGCCAGGAGACTATGGAATCGATGTTCGGGTACGCGTACACGATCCTGATGACGGATCTGCTGCTCGTGCTCGCGAACCTGCCGCTCGCCGTGCTGCTGTTCGTCTCGCGCGACGCGCTGCAGGCCTGGCCGACGGCGCTGCTGCTCTCCCTCACGCTCGCCCCGTCGCTCGCGGGGGCCTTCGAGGTCTTCCGCCGCATGCGCGGCGAGGAGCCCCCGCGTCCGTTCGCCGCGTTCTGGCACGGCTACCGCAGTCGCGGCGCGGCGGCCGCTCTGCTCGGCCTCGTCACGGCGCTCGTAATCGGCTTCGTCCTGTACGACGGCGCGATCCTGACCGGCACGGTCTGGGCGCCCCTGCTCGCGCCGACGTTCGCCGTGGTCGCCGCCTGGGCTCTGGTGACGTGCACCTCGGCGCTCGCCGGTCTCGTGCTGTATCCGCAGGCGTCGGTGCGTGCCATCGTGAAGGCCGCGATCTACCTGTCGGTCCGACGGTGGTACTTCAGCGTGTTCGCGCTCGTACTGCTCGGGATCTCGGCGGCGGCGGTCGTCGTGCAGCCCGTGCTCGGCGCGCTCGTGCCGGGGCTCCTGCTCTACGTCGTGTTCGCGAACGCGGAGTTCGCGTTCCGCCGGGCGGTGGAGGCCGAGGTCGCCGCGACCGCGTGAGTCCCGCGGCGACCGGGGCGTTCGCGCGGGACACGGCATCGGCCCTGGACCCCGCGCCACCGAGGAGCGCATGCTGGAACCATGACCGCCTTCCAGCCCACGCACGCATTCAGCGGGTTCAGCGTCGATGACGTCGACGCTGCCCGGACCTTCTACGGCGAGACCCTCGGCCTGGACGTTTCGACCAACCCGATGGGGTTCCTCGACATCCACCTGCCGCAGGGCGGATCCATCCTCGTCTACGCGAAGCCGGATCACACCCCCGCGAACTTCACGATCCTGAACTTCCCGGTCGACGACGTCGAGGCGGCGGTCGACGACCTCAACGGCCGCGGCGTGATCACCAAGATCTACAGGGATCCCGATTTCGGCACGGACGAGAAGGGCATCGCGCACGGCGGACCCGGCCGCGGCCCCGACATCGCCTGGTTCACCGATCCGGCGGGCAACGTGCTGTCCGTGCTGGCTGCGGGCTGAGGGGTATCGCGATGAAGCAGGCGGCGCTCGGCGCGCTTTCCGTCGGCCGGCTCGGGCTCGGCTGCATGGGCATGTCGGCCTTCTACTCCGGTGCGAACACGGACGAGGCCGAGTCCATCCGCACGATCCACCGCGCGCTCGACCTCGGCGTGACCATGCTCGACACCGCCGAGATGTACGGTCCGCACACGAACGAGGAGCTCGTCGGCCGCGCACTCGCGGGGCGGCGCGACGGCGTCGTGATCGCCACGAAGTTCGGCGTGCACGCCCGCAGTGAGGGCGGCCGGGCGCTCGACGGCACTCCGGAGAACGTGCGACGCTCCGTCGAGGGCTCGCTGCGGCGCCTCGGCACCGATCGCATCGATCTCTACTACCAGCACCGGATGGATCCGGAGACGCCGATCGAGGACACCGTCGGAGCCCTCGCCGAGCTCGTCTCCGACGGCAAGATCCTGCACTACGGCCTGTCCGAAGCGGGCGAGGCCACGATCCGCCGCGCGCACGCGGTGCATCCGGTGACCGCACTGCAGACCGAGTACTCGCTGTGGACCAGGGATCCCGCAGAGGAGCTGCTGCCCGTGCTGCGCGAGCTCGGGATCGGCCTCGTGCCGTACTCGCCACTCGGTCGCGGCTTCCTCACGGGGGCGATCCGGAAGGCCGAAGACCTGGACGCCGGCGACTTCCGGCGCAGCAACCCGCGCTTCGCGGGGGAGAACCTCGACGCGAACCTGCGGATCGTCGATGCCGTGGAGGGGATCGCCGCCGACCTCGACGCGACTCCGGCGCAGGTCGCACTCGCCTGGGTGCTCGCCCAGGGCGACGACATCGCACCGATCCCCGGCACCAAGCGGGTGTCTCGACTGGAGGAGAACGTCGGCGCGGACGCGCTCGCGCTCACCGCGCAGCAGCTCGATGTCCTCGCAGCGCTTCCGCCCGCGGCGGGCGAGCGCTACGCCGACATGTCGAGCATCGGGCGCTGAGCCGTTCGTCGCCGCACGGGTCGGTCTCGCCGAGGGCCGGCCCGTTCGGCGACGCCGAGTCCCGCCGCGTGTTGCCGTGCCGCGCCGCTCAGTCGGCGAACCGGCGCTGCACCTCCGCATAAGGGAGGGCGCCGTCGAGGAAGCCGAGCGTGCCCGTGTCGATCAGTTCGCGCCCCGCGCGCTCGAGCGCGGTCAGCGCGGCACGGGCGAGGCTGCCCCCGAGACTCACCCGCTTCACGCCGAGCGCGAAGAGCTCCGGCGCCGGGATGACGTGCGAAGCGAGACCGGCCACGATGTTGAGCGGGACCGGGATCTCGGCGGCCAGGCGCCGGATGCTGCCCTCGTCGTTCACGCCCGGAACGAAGACGCAGTCTGCGCCGGCCTCGACGTAGCGCTGCGCGCGGGCGACGGTCTCGGCGAAGGGATCCGCCGCGGCGCCGAAGAAGTACGCGTCCGTGCGGGCGTTGAGCACGAAGGTCCCCCGCGGCGCCGCATCGCGGGCCGCGGCGATCCGGTCGGTCGCCTCGTCGATGCCGAAGAGCGCACCCCCGTCCGTGTCCTCGAGGTTGCCGCCGACCACGCCGATCTGGGTCGCCCGCAGCACGGTGCGCGCGATGTCCTGCGGGTCGTCCCCGTAGCCGGACTCGAGATCCGCGGTGACCGGGACGTCGACCGCCGCCACGATCGCCGCGACCTTCTCCAGCATCGTGTCGAGGTCGACCGCCCCGCCGTCTGGCACGCCGAGCGACCAGGCGATGCCGGCGCTCGTCGTCGCGATCGCGGGGAAGCCGAGCTGCGCGAGCATGCGCGCCGATCCCGGATCCCACGCGTTGGGGAGGACGAAGCCGGATCCGTAGTGCAGAGCGAGGAAGGCGGATGCGCGGTCGTTCGACATGGGGTTCAGCCCTCCGGATCCTCGCCGCGGTTCCACGCGATCTCGACGAGGCGGCGCAGCACGCCGAGGTCGATGTCGTCGAGCTTGCGCACGTAGACGCATCCGCGCCCCTCGGTGTACTTCCCGAGGCTCGGCAGGAGAGCCGCACCCTCAGGCAGATCCTTCAGGCCGTAGAGCGACAGCTGCGCCTTGCGGGGCGAGAATGCGACCCTGGGCCAGTCGCCCTCGCTGCTGGCGCCGCGATAGCGGTAGGTGCCGTAGCCGACCATCGTCGGCCCCCAGAGCACGGGCTCGGCGCCGGTCACCTCGCCGAAGATCTCGGCGAGCGCGAGGCCGTCGATCCGGCGGCGCTCCGGCGTCGCCGCGTCGAGGAATGCGGGGACATCCGCTGTCGTGGGCTGGGTCTTGATCTCGGCCATGCTGCCATCATCGCGCACGGCGCCGACACGGGACAGGGCGACGCGAGGGATCCGAACTCGGGCGGTCCGGGGTGTCAGGCGATCCGGACGAAGCGGGGTCCGCTGTACCCGCCGCGCTCGACGTGCTCCTCGAACATCGCGAGCGGCCGCGCCCAGTGGCTGTAGTCGTCGTAGAGCTTGCGGTAGAAGACCAGCTGCTCCTCGGTCTCGCTGTGGCGACCCACGGCGATGACCTCGTACCGGGCACCCTTGAAGTGCTGGTAGATACCAGGCTCGACTGCCATGCGGGATGTCCTTCCCCCGAGGAGGCGCGGATCCGGCAGCCTCAGAAAGGATGGCGGATCAGGGATTCGTGACAGAGACGGAGGATGCGAGCCCTCGGACCCCGTTGACCTCCACCCTACCAAGACAGCCCTCGCGCCCAGGTTCTTCGCGCGCTCACGAGCGTCATCCGATGCGGATCTGATGCCAGGCCGATGAGGGTCCGACCTACCGCGACGGCTCGTGGGGAGGCACGGCAGGGTTGAGCCGGTTCAGCGCGGCGAGCATCGGCTCGAACGACCAGGACTGTGTGAAGACGATCAACGGCTGGTGACCAGGCGCGCGAAGGACGCAGAAGAAAGTGCCGAAGAGCCTCCCCGCACTGGTGATCGCGCCCACCGACAACGCGCCGCTGGCGAATGGTGCTTTCCAGTGCAACGTCTCACCGACGAGCTCGACTCGATACGCAACACGGAACAGCCACCAATAGACGTTCCACCCGAGGACGACGAACCAGATCGGGAGGAACCACAACGGTGGCCCCGCGTGACCGGTCATGGTCAGCACCAGGATGGACACGCCGACGATGACGAGGACCGACATGGTGAGCAGCTGGAACCATACCCAAACGACCGGCAGCGACCAGGCCTCGTCGCCAGTCACGTCGTCCGGTTCGTCGCGCGTCATGGATTCCCTCCGGAGTGTTGTCGGCCGAGAATACCAACGTGCGGCGGGCGTGACACAGCGCGTCGCGGGCATCAAACGACGACGACGCAAGGCCGGATCGATCGACGAGCGGACGCACGGCTTCTCATCAGCTACTTTTCGCGGCGGCGCCGGACGCCTTGACGCGTACGCCAAACATCGCGGAGACCCGGCGACACACAGGCAGCGCTTGCTGCTATCGGGTTCCATCCTTGCGTGAAGCCCCGCGCGATTCCGTTCGTGTCAGAGGTGATGCCTAGTCTCTACGCATGGCCACGCTCGATGATCTGCGTCGTGTCGCCGCCCGTCTGCCCGGCAGCGAGGAGCGCACGATGACCAGCGGTGCCGCCTGGTTCGTCCGCAACAAGCTCTTCGCGTGGGAGTGCTCGCCGTGGCCGAGCATCCCAGAAGATCTCCGTGAGGTCATAGCGTCGGAGCTTGTTGTCGGCGTGAAGGTCGCCGACGAGATCGATGCGCTCGCGTTGCGCGAAATGGCGCCAGACGTGTTCCTCCGCCAGACCACACGGTGGGGCGAGCCGAAGATCGCGTTCCGGATGCGGGCGATTGACGACGATCATTTCGCCGAGCTCGTGACGGAGGCATGGCGGGTGCAAGCACCCAAGTACCTGCGTCGCGAGTTCGACTGACGCAGTCATCGCAGCCAGCGTGGGAGAGCACCGCGTAGGGCAGACCGCGCGCAAAGGCGCTCATCGATCGGCCCGAAAGCGCCTCTGATCAGGAATTCTGTGGCGGAGACGGAGGGATTTGAACCCTCGGTCCCCTTAAAGAGGACTCCACCTTAGCAGGGTGGTGCACTAGGCCACTATGCGACGTCTCCAGATGCCCGACGAGCCGGACACCAGCATCCATCCTAACGGGTCCGCAGGCACCGCGCGAACCAGGCGGGTCCGCAGCGCGGGGCGCGCGCCGGATCCGTCGACGCCCCCACTGAGCGTCGGCGCCCCCTCGCAGAAGCGTCACCACGAGGGGGCGTCGGTGCTGCGAGGGGGCGTCGAGGCAGAAGCAGTCGAGGCAGAAGCAGTCGAGGCAGAGGCATCAGCCGTCAGCCGCTGAAGCCGTTGCCGTTGGAGCAGGTCTGCTGCGCCGCCGACTGGCCGGAGACGTTCTTCGGCAGCTGGACCGGGCCCGATGTCGCGCCGGGCGTCGGCGCCGCGGACGGATCCGTCGTGGCGGGATCCGTCGTGGCGGGATCGGTCGTCGCAGGATCCGTCGGTGCGGGCGTCGCGGAGACGACGGCGTCGTCGCGCTGGCCGGCGACCTGGATCGGCTGGTTCGCGGCGAGCGCGGCCCAGAGCTGGTCTGCGCTGTCGGTGTCGGGGACGACCTTGTTCGGGTCGTCAGGGTCCTGGAGCACCGGGTAGTTCACGAAGTTGATCTGGTCCAGCGGCACGTCCTTCATCGCCAGGGCGATCTGCACGAGCAGGGTCGGGCTGGTCAGCGTCGTGCTGGGCGTGACGTTCGACATCACGGTGTTGGCGAGCTTCAGCAGCGTGCCGGGGTTGCCGAGCACCTCGTTCGAGACCATCTTGCGCGCGAGGGAGGACATGTATACCTGCTGGTTGCTGCCGCGGCCGAGGTCGCTACCGTCCCCGACGCCGTGCCTCGTACGCAGGAACTGGAGAGCCCAGTAGCCCTGCAGGGTGTGCGTGCCCGCGGTCAGCTCGAGCCCCGTGTCGGGGTCGCTCATGCCGTTCGCGATGCACACGTCGACACCGCCGATCGCGTCTGTGATCTTCATCACACCGCCCCAGGTGACCTTGGCGGCGAACTGGATGTCGAGTCCGGAGACCTTGCTGACCGTGCGGGCGACGCACGCGAGACCGTTCTTCGGACCACCGGTCTCGAGCGTGACGTTGATCGGCTGCTTCGACATCTCGCTGGTCGCGTTCCCGTCGGAGTCCGTGCACGACGGGATCGGGACCATGAGGTCGCGCGGGAACGTGATGACCGTCACGCGACGGGGGCTGTCCGAGATGTGCAGCAGCAGGTTCGTGTCGTTGCGCTCGCCCGCGTTCTCGGGGTCGGAGCAGCGGTCGCCGAACTCGGCCGAGAACTCCGGCTCGCAGGCGTCGCTGCCGACGAGAAGCATGTTCACGCCACCCTTGATCGCGCCGATGTCCGGCGGCACCGACTTCTCGCCATCGAGGGCGACCGCGTTCGCGCTGAACGTGGTGCCGAGGTCGTAGGCGACGTAGGAAGCGACGGCGACACCGGAGACGAGCACCACGATCGCCGTGATGCCGAGCATCTTCATCAGCTGGCTCCAGGCGCTCGGACGGCGCAGCTGACCGTGCCCGGCGACGGGACGTCGTGATCGGGTCATCGCGCTCACACGGTGCCTTTCAGGATTCAGCGGGTGAACCGCGCCACCCTGCGCTCACTCAGCGGATCCAGCGAGCGGCTTTCGAACTCCCCTCGGGAGACGAAGCGGTTCGCGGGATCGCCTCGCACCAGTTGGCGCGCCAGATGGACGATTCAGATCCTCCAAGAGTAGGGGCAGATGTCTGATCGAATCGTGTGAGGGCCTGAAACCTCGTTTCGATGGGCGATCCGCGGCTACCGTGGAGAGAAATGAGAACAACCCCGCGCAGTATCAGTGCGGGGTCGTCCCGTCTCCACTCACGTGAAGAACCGCTTCACGTGAAGAAGCCAGCAATGCGGTCATCGAACGTGTGGATTCTGATGAAGCTGCTCTCTGCCCGTGGATTGCGCGTCCTGCCATCGTCTGCGACCGCCTGAGCGTTCGCTTTGTCGGCGAAATAGCCAACGTGCTGCTCGCGCCAAGGTGTTTCAGTGATGAGGTCGAGCACTTCAAAGAACTCTCTGGCGGGCATGTGCTCCGAATCTTCCACGATGATCCACTCAGGCCCCGACGATGAAGCGCCCGCCGGAACCACCCCTGCCGACGAGCACCCACTCCCAGCTGAACGCGCCCCTGTACTTGCACTCGAACTCTTTGCCGTTCCACATCTCCCGAGCGCCGTCGTTCCACGGCACACACGGGGAGAGTGCCTGTGAAGTCACGGGCGCAGGGTTCACGACCGCGACTCCCACAGATGCTGTCACCGCCAGTGCCAGACCTGCTGCACCGATGGCAAGGCTCTTCCGCAGCCCCAGCCCGCTCGCAATGTCTTCGCCCTTGATGACGCTCTGCGCATCCGTCATGATTTCCCCCTCGGCTTCAATCACATCGCCCGCTCTGGCGATGTCCGGTCAAAGTAGCCGGTAGCCGAGGCTCTTGTCTGTCCTCTAGCGGCCAGAAATCCAGACGGAATCTAAGAACATTCGAGCAGCCGCCGAAGACAATCGGAACGTCTCGCGTGACCAAAGGCACAAGACGTTGGGACGGTACCGCTCGGCATCTTCGAGACCGAAAGCGACCGTGCTGCGCTCGATCTCCCTCGAGCCGAGCTCTGCGATGGTCCTCAGCTTCGGTGGCTCCCGACAACATCTCAAACCCGTGCTCTCACTCGGGTCAGTGCTGATGAGGACCTAATGGCGGAGAGTGTGGGATTCGAACCCACGGGACATTGCTGCCCACTGGTTTTCAAGACCAGGTCCTTCGGCCGCTCGGACAACTCTCCTCGGCGCGCATGCGCACACCGAACAGGCGTCGAGTCTAACGGAGAACCGGGTAGCGCCCTGTGAGCGCTTCTCCATTGTGCCGCGGACCCCCTGGGCAGCCGCTGAGTGAAGACCTGATGAAAGCGCAGAAGAGGATCAGGGAACGACGGGGACCGTCAGCACGATGCGTTCGATCGCGGTGGCGAGCCCGCCCTCCTCGACGTCGTCGGTGACCTCGCCGGCCGCGGCCTTGACCTCGTCAGGAGCCTGACCCATCGCCACGGCGCGCCCGCCGAGTGCACGCGCCCAGGCGAACATGCCGAGGTCGTTGCGGCCGTCGCCGGCGACCAGCACGCGATCGTCCAGCACGCCCCGCGACTCCCGCACACGTGCGAGCGCCGTGCCCTTGTCCACGCCCCGAGGAGCGATGTCGAGCCACGCGGTCCAACCGATCGCGTACGAGACCTCGTTGAGCCCGGCGTCCTGCACGAGGCGGTGGAAGTCGTCCTCATCGTGACCAGGGGAGACGACGACCACGCGCGAGACCTCCTGCGCGCTCAGCTCGGCGAAGCCGACCTGGCGTCCGCCGTCGAGGGTCCAGTCGTCGAGCTCCGCGGTGTACAGGCGCTGGCCGGATCCGAGTTCGACCATGTACCGCGCGTCCGGCAGGCGGTCATGCAGCAGACCGAGCACGGCGGAGGGATCGAACGTCTCCACGTTCCAGCGCTCGTACTCGTCCACCGCCAGACTGTCGTCCGTCGCGGCATCTTCCGCAGCGGATCCGATCCGGCGCATCGTGACGGCGCCGTTCGAGCACACCACGAACTCGGGACGGATCTCGAGCTGGTCCAGGAAGCGATGCGTGCCCATCCAGCTGCGCCCGGTCGCGAGCATGACCTCGTTCCCGGCGTCGCGGGCCCGGCCCACGGCATCCACCACGCCGGGGCTCATCGTCTCGTCCTGCAGCAGAATGGTGCCGTCGATGTCGAGAGCGACGAGCCAGGCGTTCGTCATGCGCCCGCGCCCTCCCCTTCGACAGGCTCAGGGTCCGAAGCGTTCAGCGGCCGGAGCACCTCGAGCCCGCCGAGGTAGGGGCGGAGCACCTCGGGCACGCGCACGGATCCGTCCTCCTGCTGATGCGTCTCCAGGATCGCGACGATCCAGCGCGTGGTGGCGAGCGTGCCGTTCAGCGTGGCGACGTGCTGCGTCTTCGCCGCGCCCTCCACGGCTTCCGGACGGTGCCGGATGTCGAGGCGGCGCGCCTGGAACGTGGTGCAGTTCGAGGTGGAGGTGAGCTCGCGGAACGCGCCCTGCGTGGGCACCCATGCCTCGATGTCGTACTTGCGTGCGGCGCTGGATCCGAGATCCCCGGCCGCCACGTCGATCACCCGGTAGGACAGGCCGAGTGCGGTGAGCATCTCCTCCTGCAGCGCGACGAGGCGCAGGTGCTCGGCCTCGGCGTCCTCCGGGGTCGTGTAGACGAACATCTCCAGCTTGTTGAACTGGTGCACGCGGATGATCCCGCGGGTGTCCTTGCCGTATGAGCCGGCCTCGCGGCGGTAGCAGGTGGACCAGCCCGCGTAGCGCAGGGCGCCGCGGGTCAGATCCACGATCTCGCCGGAGTGATAGCCGGCCAGGGCCACCTCGCTCGTGCCGACGAGGTACAGGTCGTCGTCCTTGTCGAGGTGGTAGACCTCGTCGGCGTGCTTGCCAAGGAAGCCGGTGCCCTGCATGATCTCGGGCCGCACGAGGGTCGGCACGATCATCGGGGTGAACCCGGCCCCGAGCGCCTTGTCCAGCGCGAGGTTCATGAGCGCGATCTCGAGACGCGCGCCGATCCCGGTGAGGAAGTAGAACCGGGCGCCGGAGACCTTCGCGCCGCGCTCCATGTCGATGGCACCGAGCATCTCGCCGATCGCGAGGTGATCGCGCGGCTCGAAGTCGAACGTCGGGGTCTCCCCCACACGGCGCAGCTCGACGAAGTCGTCCTCGCCACCCGCGGGCACCCCGTCGACGACGACGTTCTCGATCGCGGAGAGCGCGTCGGCGGCGACCTCCGCGGCCTCGTTCGACGCGGCCTGCGCCTGCTTCACGCGCTCGGCGAGGTCCTTCGCCTGCGCGACGAGGGCGGCCTTCTCGTCCTTCGGCGCCTTCGCGACCTGCTTGCCGAAAGCATTCTGCTCGGCGCGCAGCTCTTCGAACGCCGCGAGGGCGGCGCGGCGCGATCGGTCGGCCTCGATCGCCGCATCGACGGTCTCCGGCGCGTTGCCGCGCGCGGCCTGGGACTGACGGACGAGCTCTGGCTCGTCGCGGAGAAGGGCGAGGTCGATCACCCGTCAAGTCTAGCCAGGCGGCGCGCCGCGGTTCTCCGGCCCCGGACCGCCCGATTCGCAGCGCGCACATTGCGGGATCCTCGGCCCCGATGCCGCCACTCCCGCGCTTCGAAACCGGGATGCGGTCCTCCGGAATAGGCTGTGCCCATGACTGACGATGCCGGACGCCCGCGCGCCGCACTCGTCGTCAACCCGGTCAAGGCCGATGCGCCGAAGCTCGTCGAACTGCTGCGCACGCTCTCGGCGCAGGCGGACTGGGACGCCCCCCTCATCATCGAGACCTCCGTCGAGGATCCGGGCCAGGAGGCCACCCGCATCGCGCTGGCCGACGGCGCCGCCGCAGTGCTGGTCGCGGGCGGCGACGGCACGGTCCGCGCCGTGTCCGAGACGATGGCGGGGACCGGAGTGCCGCTGGCCATCGTGCCGAGCGGCACGGGCAACCTGCTCGCGCGCAACCTCGGACTCGCCCTGGCCGCGCCCTCGGCGGCGATCGACGCGGTCTTCCACGGCGACCGCCATCCGGTCGACATCGGCTGGGCGGAGCTGACGCGTGCGGACGGCGCGGTGCAGAAGCACGGTTTCGTGGTGCTCGCCGGCATCGGGCTGGACGCGCACATGATCGCGAACACCCGCCCCGGCCTGAAGAAGTCGGTGGGCTGGGTCGCCTACGTGGACGGCGCCGCGCGTTCGCTGCCCGGCGCGAAGCCCTTCCGCATCATGTACGCGGTCGACGACCTCAAGCTGCACTCGGTCAAGGTGCACAGCATGCTGTTCGCGAACTGCGGCGCACTGCCCGCGGGCATCGCCCTGATCCCCGACGCCTCGATCACGGACGGCAGCCTCGACGTCGCGGTGATCCAGGCCCGCGGTCCGTTCGGCTGGCTCGCCGTCTGGCGCACGGTGTGGTGGCAGAACTCCGTGCTGCGGCGCAGCAAGGCCGGCCGGCGCGTGATCGAGCTCACCGGATCCGGCGGTTCGATCCGCTACCTCCAGGGCGTCGATGCGGACGCCGCGACCACAGAACCCGCTCCCGTCGAACTCGACGGCGACGAGTTCGGCGAGGCGGTGCGGATCCACTGCCGCATCGATCCTGGCGCGCTTGTGGTGGCCGTTCCGGCCGGGCACGTGATCAGCCCGGCCTGATCCGGCGTCAGCCGATGACCGAGACCTGGCCGTCCAGGTGGTCGCCCTTGAGCGTGAGGGAGTAGCCGGTCGGATCCGCGGGCGCCTCGACCCCGAGCACGGTGATCCGGGGCACGAAGTCCATGGTGCACATCTGGGCGGGGTCGGTCTGGAAGGTGACCGTGGCCCCCTTCTTGTCCTGGTTCTCGACCAGATCGCTCACGACGGGGCGGCACGTCGAGGAACCCCAGGTGAGCAGCAGGATGCCGTTGTCGGAGAACCAGCCGGCGCTGGGCTTGCCGTCGCTGCTCCCGCCGGAGCTGAGCACGCTGTTGCCCGCGAGCGGCAGCCGCCCCTGGAACCCGCCGCCGTCGAACGACACCGTCACGTCCTTGGTCGGATCCACGCCCTCCGGCACTCCGACGAACGTCGCCCGCGGCGCGAAGTCCGCCGTGCAGGCGACGGTGGGATCCTGCTCCGCGAGGGTCACCGTGATGGTCTGCCCGTCGGCGTTGACGTCCTGCACGACCGGGGTGCAGGCGAGGGACGAGGAGCCGTAGGTGACGAGACCGATCCCGCGCCCGCCGTCGAGCCAGGCCGCCGTCGGATCCGTGGACGGCTCGGGCGACGAGGTCGACTCGGCCGTGGGGACTGGCGGTCCGACCGGCTCGAGCTGGGCGCAGCCCGCGAGGGCGATCGTCGCGGAGGCGGCGAGCGCCGCGATGGCCAGAGCGGTGCGGATCCTCATGCGCTCATGCTATCCAGCACGGATGCCCGTCACCATGCCTCGTTCGACGACGTTCCGCCGGCCGGCCGCACCCCGGCGCTGGGCTACTGCAGCGACGAGGTGAGCCGGGCCAGGTTGTCCAGCACGGTGGAGCGCAGGGGCTGCTGCATCCACTCCTCGAGCGTCAGCTCGCGGCTGAGGGAGCGGTACCGGTCCTCGACCTCGCGCAGCTCCCGTACGAACTCCTCGCCGCGCACGAGCATCGAGATCTCGAGGTTCAGACCGAAGGAGCGCATGTCCATGTTGCTGGATCCGATGACCGCGACGTCGTCGTCGATCGTCAGGCTCTTGGTGTGCAGGATGTACGGCTTGCGATACATCCAGATCCGCACGCCCGCCCGCAGCAGCGCCTCGTAGTAGCTGCGCTGCGCGTGGTAGACGATCGCCTGGTCGCCCTCCTCCGACACGAAAAGCTCGACCTGGAGACCGCGGTCGCACGCCGTGGAGACGGCGAGCAGCAGCGCCTCGTCCGGCACGAAGTAGGGGCTCACGATCATGATCTTGCGCTTGGCGGCGTACAGCAGGCCGAGGAACAGCCGGAGGTTGTTCTCGGCCTCGAAGCCGGGGCCCGACGGCACGATCTGACAGTCCAGGTCGCCGCTGCCGCTCTCGGTCGGCGCGAACGCGACCGACTCCGGCACGTCGTCCGTCTCGCTGTACCAGTCGGACAGGAACACCGCGTTGACGCTCCCGACGACCGGCCCGTCGACGCGCACCATGAGGTCGACCCAGTGCAGGCCGCGCTTGATGTTCTTCGGCAGGTTGTAGGTCGAGTCGGTGACGTTCTGGGATCCGAGGAACGCCACCTCGTTGTCGACGACGAGCAGCTTGCGGTGGTTGCGCAGATCGGGGCGCTGCGTGCGCCCCTTGAGCGGCTGCACCGGCAGCATCAGATGCCAGTCGGCGCCCATCGCATCCAGCCGCGCGATGGTCTGCTTGTAGCGCGGCTTCCAACGGTTGGCCCAGTGGTCCAGCAGCACCCGCACGGGCACGCCACGGGCGGCCACCTCCTCGAGGGCGCGGAAGAAGTTGTCGGTCGAAGCGTCCGACTGCAGGATGTAGAACTCCACGTGCACGAACTCGGTGGCCTCGCGGATCGCGTCGGCCATCGTGTCGAGCGACACCTGGTATTCGGAGATCAGGTGCGCGCCGTTGTCTCCGAACAGGGGCAGGGCGCCGAGGCGCTGATTCATGCGCACCAGGGACGCGAGGCTCTCCGGCATCTGGATGTCAGAGACGCCCAGGTGCAGGTCTTTCGTGACCTCGGCGATGGTCTCGTTGATGAGGTCCTGCTTCTTGCGCCGCGCCCGTGGCAGCCGCGGGTTTCCGATCAGCAGGAACAGCAGCACCCCGATGTAGGGGATGAAGTAGATCGCGAGGAGCCAGGCCGTGGCGGCCGTGGGGCGCCGGTTGCGCGGCACGACGATGATGGCGATCACGCGGATCGTCAGGTCGACGGCGACGGCGAAGGCGCCGACCCACCAGGGCCACGACTGAGACCACATGCCGCCTCTTCCGCACGGGAAACCGCCGCCGGACAGCGACTTCGTCCACAGTAGCGGCTGCGCAGGACAAAGCCCGGCGCGGCTCGGAGCCGTACGGGACCGAGCCGCCGCGCGGCGCGCTCAGGTCAGGAGGAGCGGGGCGGCAGGCCGCGCGCGGCGCGCTCTTCGGCCTCGATGCGCGCGTGCGTCTGCCGCTCGGTGCGATCGAAGCGCAGGATCCCGCGCAGCACGAACCAGAACACGATGCAGACGACGATCGTGGGGATCACCGACCACGCGGCAGCCACCCAGAATTCGTCCATGCTCCGATCCTACCCGTGGGTCCGGTGCGCCGGCTGAGAGGGGGCGGCGGGAGGCTGCGGCGTGGGGTTGCCTGGGGCGCGGGGTTGCAGGATGTTTGCAACTTTGAAGGACGGATCCGCGGATCCTGTCCTGCCAAGTTGCAAGCGTCCTTCGGAGTTGAGCGCCGTACGTGCGGCCCGCGGCCTCACGCCCCTCCGCACGATCGGTCCGCACATCCGGGATCCGCGGGATTCTTCCGCACTGTTCCGTTCCTGACGCGGAGGGCGTTCCGCCGCGCTCCGCAGGGTGGATCCATGACGACCATCGTTCACGCCGCGGGCGCCGCAGAGCTGCTCGCCGCCATCCCCGTGCTCACCGGCTTCACCCCGCGCGATTCCGTCGTGTTGCTGCCGTTCCGCGGCCCGCGCACGGCAGGCGCGCTCCGCTTCGATCTGCCGGCGGGCACCACCGGATCCACGTCGCCGAGACCGACGGCGGCGGAGTTCGCCGCGACTGCGATCGGGCTGGCCTGCCGCGTGCCGGACACGGATGCGCTCGCGATCGCGGTGTACGCCGATGGCAGCGCGGCCGTGAGCGGGGCCGTCCCCGCCGCCGCCCTCGTCGATGAGCTGATCGGGCGCGCGGAGGCGTGCGAGCTGCGCGTGGTCGAGGCGCTGTTCGTCGGAGGCGGATCCTGGGCCGACTACCGGGATCCGGAGTCCGCTCCGCACCCGCTGACGGAGTTGCCGTCCCCACCTTCGGTGCCCGGATTCGCGGGCCCCGCGCCGGATCAGTTCAGCGGCACCGAGCTGCCCTCGCCAGGGCTGTTCGCTGCGGAATCGGTCGGTCGCGCGCTGCTCACCGTCGAACGCGTGCTCGGTCCCGCCGTGCCGGGGCGCACCCGGCCGCCGGCCACGGAGCGCGCGGATCCGAGAGCGCACGAGACCGCGCTGCTGCTGGACGATCTGCCGTCGTTCCTGGAGGAGGCGCTGGACACGCCAGAGGCGCTCTCTCCGTTCGCCACGGCCGCGCTCGTGTGGGTCCTGAACCGCCCTGCGCTGCGCGACGTCGCCCTCGTGCAGTGGGCGAGCAGCATCGACCGCGGAGATCGAGCGCTCGCCGCGCAGCTGTGCCATGGGGCGAGAGCGACCGCCGTCCCGTCGGACATCGGCGGCATCCTGATCGGGGACGGACCACAGCCGGACAGCGACCGTCTGGGCGTCGCGCTGGCGCTCGTGCGACATACGGTCGCGCTCGCGCCGCGGGAGACGCGCGGCGGACCGCTCGCGGCCGCCGCCTGGCTGTCCTGGGCCTGCGGACGATCGACGCACGCCGCTCGCTACCTGGATCAGGCGCAGGAGGTCGACCCGAAGCTCACGTTCGCAGAGCTGCTGCGCGCGGTCGTCGATGCCGGCATGCTGCCGCGCTGGTCGTTCCGCGCGGCGGCATGAGGGCGCGCGGAATGCGTCACTTCACGAGCGGGAACAGGATCGTCTCGCGGATCCCGAGGCCGGTGACGGCCATGAGCAGGCGGTCGATGCCCATACCCATTCCGCCGGTCGGCGGCATGCCGTGCTCGAGCGCGCGCAGGAACTCCTCGTCCACGCGCATGGCCTCCAGGTCGCCGCCCGCGGCGAGCTTCGCCTGCTCGACGAAGCGCTCGCGCTGGATGACGGGGTCGACGAGCTCGGAGTAGCCCGTGGCGAGCTCGAAGCCGCGCACGTAGAGGTCCCACTTCTCCACGACACCCGGGATCGAGCGGTGCTCGCGCACGAGCGGGGAGGTGTCGACGGGGAAGTCCATCACGAAGGTCGGCCGCTCGAGGCCTCCCTTGACGAAGTGCTCCCACAGCTCCTCGATGAGCTTGCCATGGGTGGCGTGCGGCGGGATGTCGACGCCGTTGGCCTCGGCGAACGCGATGAGGTCGGCGACCGGGTCGGACGGGGTGAAGGTGCGCCCCGCGGCCTCGGACAGCGAGTCGTACATCGAGATGCGGGCCCAGTCGCCACCGAGGTCGTACTCGGTGCCGTCCGCCCAGGTGACCAGGGTGGATCCGGCGACCGCGATCGCCGCGTTCTGGATCAGCTCCTGGGTGAGATCGGCGATGCCGTTGTAGTCGGAGTAGGCCTGGTACGCCTCGAGCATCGCGAACTCGGGGCTGTGCGTCGAGTCGGCGCCCTCGTTGCGGAAGTTGCGGTTGATCTCGTACACCCGCTCGATGCCGCCGACCACGGCGCGCTTCAGGTACAGCTCGGGCGCGATGCGCAGATACAGCTCGGTGTCGAACGCGTTCGAGTGCGTGATGAACGGACGGGCGGAGGCGCCACCGTGCTGCACCTGGAGCATCGGGGTCTCCACCTCGAGGAAGTCGTGACTCGTGAAGGTCTGGCGCAGGCTCGCGTTGACCGCGGCGCGGGCGCGCACGGTGCTGCGGGCCTGGTCGCGCAGGATCAGGTCGAGGAAGCGGCTGCGCACCCGGCCCTCGTCGCTGAGCTCGCCGTAGGCGTTCGGCAGCGGAAGGATCGCCTTGGACGCGATCGTCCAGGAGTCGGCCATGATCGACAGCTCGCCGCGGCGGCTGGAGATCACCTCGCCGTGCACGAACACGTGGTCGCCGAGGTCGACGAGCTCCTTCCACTGCGCAAGGGACTCCTCCCCCACGTTGGCGAGCGAGATCATCGCCTGGATCCGGGATCCGTCGCCCGCCTGCAGCGAGGCGAAGCAGAGCTTGCCGGTGTTGCGGCTGAACACCACGCGGCCCGCGACGCCGACGAGCACTCCGGTCTCGGCACCGGGCTCGAGCTCGCCGTACTCGGCGCGCAGCTGCGGGATGGTGTGCGTGACCGGCACGGCGACGGGGAAGGCGCCGCCGGCTGCGTCCGCGCGATCGGCGATCAGCCGCTCGCGCTTGGCCAGACGCACCGCCCGCTGCTCGAAGGTGTCTTCCGCGGTCCCTGAGCCTGTCGAAGGGTCCGTCGAGGGGTCGCTGCTGTCGGGGGTCGGCGCGGGCGCGTCAGTCATGGGTAAGGCTCCTCGGAAGTCGCCGATCAGTCTACCGGCGCGCGCGTTCGCGCCCGCCCGGGGCGGGACCCCGGCCACGAGCGAGGGAGGACCCGCGGTGCGATCAGAGCCGTTCGTCCGTCGACACCTCGCGGAGCGCCCGGTCGAAGGTCGACGAGACGAGCGCGGAGAGGAATCCGCCCGCGTTCTCCACACCGATCCCCCGCAGGATCCCGGTCGCCTGACCGACGATCGAGCGCGCGAACTCCGAGGCCGTCGAGATCGCCTCGGCATAGGCGGGCCGGTCGGCTTCCTCGATCACCACGGGCTCGCATCCGAGCTCCACCGCGAGGGCCTGCGCGATCGGCAGCACCATCGCCGGTGCCGTCACGGCCGCATACGACGCCTGCAGCTGACGCAGGTCGAGCGTGGTGCCGGTGAACGAGATCGCGGGATGCACCGCGAGCGGGATCGCACCGCCGCGCGCGGCCGGCTCCAGGACGTCGGTCCCGTAGGCGGGATCCGTGTGCAGCACGAGCTGACCCGGCTGCCATGCTCCGAGATCGGCGAGGCCGGACACGAGCCCCGGCAGCTGATCGTGCGGCACGGCGATCACGACGAGCTGCGAGGTGCGGACGAGCTCTGGCGCCTCCATCACGGCGACACCCGGCAGCACCGCTGCGGCGCGATCCGGGTCGGATCCCGCGGTGATGCCGACGAGGGCATGGCCGGCGCCGCCGAGTGCCGCACCGATCACGGGGCCGACGTGGCCGGCCCCGACGATGCCGACGTTGAGGCGACCCGCGCGCGTCATGAGGTGCGCTCCGCGGATCCGCCGAGCCCCGTGGGAAGGCTGTGCCCCGAAGGCAGCCCCTGGCCCGCCGGAAGGTCGTGCCCGGCGCGCAGCCCCTGGCCTGTGAGCAGACCCTGGCCCGCTGACGCGGGCTCGTGCTCCTCGGCCCAGCGATGCGCGCGGTCGGCCGCGGCCGCGCGGGCGGCCGACACCGACAGCGTGTTCAGCATGCCGAGCAGCACCTGGCTGTCGAGGCCCGAGACGTCGCCGCGCACAGGGCCGACGGCGGAGTGCGCCTGCGCCTTGGCGACGCCCTGCACTCGATCGATCGGCCCCTGGTGCAGCGAGAAGCCCTGCAGCCGGGCGAGCGGGAACACCGCCAGCTGCCGCCAGATCCGGCCGCGGCGAAGCAGCAGCGCGAAGTCGGTGAGCGCGGCGCCGTGCCGGCGCCAGGACAGCGGGCGCCGCCACCAGGCGCGCGGCGGGATCGTCGTGTACGGATCGTCGGCGACCGGGCCGAGCACGCCCTGCTCCCAGATCAGCGGCAGCACCTCGGCGGGGACATCGGGCAGGATCAGCCTCAGCACGCGTTCGACATCTGCGCGCGCACCCACCGGCAGCACGATGTTGAACTGCTGCGCCTGGCTGGACTGCTGCTGGGAGGCGGCTTTGCCGCTCATCCGGTTGATCCGCACCGACCACCAGCCGAAGGGCCGCCACAGCAGCGGCTGCATCACCTCGACGGCGAAGATGCGCCCGGGTGGAATGGTCTCCGTCACCGTCGTGAACAGGCCGAACGTGATCCGCACGCCGTCGGGGGTGGGCGCGATCGAGTAGCGCAGCGCCCGCGCGATCCTGCTCCAGGTCACCGCGATCGACGCGAGCAGCAGCGGGATGCCCATCGCGAGGGCGATGCCGATCGCGATCGCGCCTCCGGCGGGCCCCGCATCGGAGAGCACCGCCGGCAGCGTGCCGATCATGCCGCCCACGAAGATCACCGCGAACAGGGCGAGCCAGGTGAGCCCCGACAGCACGTGCGAGCCGACCAGACGCCCCGTGGGGATCCGCAGCACGTGCTCCGGCGCGATGTCGTCGAGGTCGACACCGGTGATCAGCCCGGTGACGCCGGCGTCCATCGAGGCGGCGAGCTGCGCGCGCATCGTGCGGGCCGCTGCCGCGTCGCCGCTTCCGCGCGTCGCCTCGCGGGCGTGCCGCGCGCCGGAGGCGAGGCGCAGGATGTCCGCGCGCACCGACTCGGCCTTCGCGGTGGAGAGGTACTCGAGAGGCACGTTGGCGTCGTTGCCCGCCCCGTCCACTTCGAGCTTCGCGAGTCCGATGAGGCGTGCCGGGAACGGGCGGGTGAGGTTCACGCCCTGCACGCGGTCGAGCGGTGCTCGGCGGTGAGAGCGGAAGACCACGCCCTTGCGGACCTCGACGTGCGCCTCGGTGATGCGGAAGTCGTGGAAGCGCCACATCAGCCAGAACATCGCCACGAGCAGCACTGCCAGGGCGAGCACGCCCAGCAGCACCACGAGCACGAGATTGTTGTTCAGGACCCAGTCGACCGGGTCTCCGCCGAACTCCGGCACGCGGGTCGGAGTGAACAGCGAGATGAACCAGTACACGATCTTCTCGCGCAGGTTCGCGATCAGGTAGCCGATCACGATCACCAGCACCAGGCCGCCCTTCATGAGCGGCGTGAGCGGGTGCATCCGGTGCCATTCGCCGTCGGCGAGCGAGGGCGCGCCCGGCGCCCGACCCGGCACGGCGGTCGGGAAGGGCGGGGCCCCCGGTGCAGGGGGCGAGCCGTAGGGCTGCTGCTCGGGCGTGCTCACAGGCCGGTCCGGCGCATCTCGGCGACATCGATGAGCGTGTCCCGCAGCGACTCCGCCGCGTCCTCGGTCATGCCGGGGATCTCCACGCCGGTGGTCGCGGCGGCCGTCACGAGCTTCAGCTTGGCGATCCCGAAGGCCCGGTCGACCGGCCCGCGGGTGATGTCGACCAGCTGCATGCGGCCGTACGGGACAGCGATCATGCGCTGCCACAGGATCCCGCGGCGGAAGACGATGTCGTCGGCGCGCAGCATGTAGCCGATCGCCCTGGCCTGACGCGGCAGGATCGCGAGCTCGAACAGGATCACGACCGCGATCACGCCGGCCACGGTCCAGGCCCACGGCCAGGGCTGGGCGAGGAGGGTCGTGGCGGCGTAGGCGCCGACCGCGATCACCGCGAGCAGGAGGATGCGCAGCAGCACCTCGGCGATCACGTACTTCGGCGAGATCTGGTGCCACGTGCCGTCGAGGGCCAGGGCTCCGCGTGCCGTGGGCGTGCGGAGCACAGGGTACGTGCCGTCGTCGAGCACCGGTGCGGCCGCAGGTGCCGTGTGCGCGGGCGGCACGGCGTTCGCGGACTGGGCGCGCGCCTGGGCGCGGGTCGGCGGCGCGACGGGGTCAGTGCCCGGGATCTGCGGCGGTTCGGGAATGGTCGTCATCGTCGTCCTCCAGGCGCGGCCCGGTGAGGCCGTCGGGGTCGTGGGGCCCGTTTCCAGGCAGCAGGCAGAAGCTCTCCGCGATCACCGCCGCGATCGTGAGCACGAGTGCGGCGACGGCGGTCGCGATGATCGAGCCTATCGGCGGCGTGATCGGGCGGGAGAGCAGATAGGCGATGAGCCCGATCCCGAACCCGGTGATCACGGCGCCGACCAGGCTCGAGGCCCTGGCGAGCATCGCGATCCGCAGCGCGCGGAACGGGTTGACCGGCGGACGCCCGGCCGACCGCGTGCTGCGCCGGATCGGCCAGGCGAGGGCCAGCACCGCGAGCGCCAGCAGCACGAGGAAGATCGACAGCAGGATCGACGGCGTGAACGTGGCCCTGCCTGCGGTGGTCATCGCGTGGTCGAGCAGGAATCCCGCCGCCGCGCCGGCGAGCGCCAGCACGGACAGCAGTACCGGGGAGATCCGCTTCATGAGCCGTCCTCGAGCGCGGCCAGCAGATCGGCGACCCTGCCGCGTCCCGGCAGCACCGCGTCGGGATCGACGTCGAGCCACGGTCCCAGCACGAACGCGCGCTCGGCCGCGCGCGGGTGCGGCAGCAGCAGGTGCTCGTCGTCGCTGCGCAGGTCGTCGTACGCGATCAGGTCGAGGTCGAGGGTGCGGTCGCCCCAGCGTTGGGCGCGGACGCGTCCGTGCTCCTCCTCGATCGCGTGCAGCATGCCGAGCAGGACCTGCGGGGCGAGGCGCGTGGTGACGATCGCGACCGCGTTCGCGAACTCCGGGGCCTCCGGATCAGGCCCGTCCAGCCGCAGCGCGACCGTGCGGAAGACCTTCGAGACGCGCACGTCGTCGACGAGGGGCAGGCGGCGGATCGCCCGCACGGCCTCCTCGATCGTGGCCGAGGTGTCGCCGAGGTTGGATCCGAGCGCGACGACCGCCTCGACCGGCTCCTCCTCGGGACGCGGGTCGACCGCGGGCAGGCGCCGTCCGCGCGGGACGGGCGGACTCGGGTGCGTCGGTGTCATCCTTCGCTCCATTCGCGCTGCACGTGGCTCACGCGCTGCACCGTGACGGACACATCGGCGAAGTTCAGCGGGATCGGCGCATGGGGCTTGTGCACGGTGACCTCGACGCCGTGGATCCGCTCGTCCTCGAGCACCATGTCCGCGATGCGGGTGGCGAGCGTCTCCAGCAGGTTCACGGGCTCACCGGCGACGACCGCGGCGACCCGCTCTGCGAGCTCGCCGTAGTGCACGGTGTCGGCGACGTCGTCGCTGGCCGCGGCCTGACGCACGGAGAGGTGCAGGCGCAGGTCGACGATGAAGTCCTGGCCGTTCTCGCGCTCGTGCGCGAACACGCCATGCCGCCCGAACACCGTCAAGCCGGTCAGCGTGATCGCGTCGAGGAAGTCCATGCTCACAGCCTACGGCGAGGGACCGACGCGGATCGCGGCTGTCCGCGAAGGGCGAAGCGCGGACGTCCGGTCCCCTGAACGGCCCCGCACCCGCACCGGGGCTCGCGTGAGGGGCTCAGCCGTCCCAGGCGCCGAGCACCGCGAGGGCGTCGCGCGTGGCGGCGACGTCGTGCACGCGCACCGCCCACGCCCCGGCGCGTGCCGCGAGCGCGCTCGTCACGGCGGTCGCCAGATCCTTGCGCCGCTCATCGGCGCCATCGCCCAGGGCGTCGGCGAGGAAACGCTTGCGCGAAGTCCCCACGAGCACGCGCGGTCCGAGCGCCACGACATCGGCGAGCTCGCGCAGCAGATCCCAGTTCTGCCCCGCGGTCTTCGCGAAGCCCACGCCGGGATCGACGATGATGCGCGAGGGGGCGATACCGGCCGCGGCTGCGGCCGCGACGCGCTCGCGCAACTCGCCGGCCACCTCGCGGCCGACCCGTGCGTACTCGGCGCGGGCGTACATGTCCGAGGACGGTCCGCGCCAGTGCCCGAGCGCGATGTCGGCGCCCGATTCGGCCACCGCCGCGAGCATCTCCGGATCCGCGAGGCCTCCCGACACGTCGTTCACGATCCGCGCGCCCGCGCGGACGGCGGCGACCGCGGTGACGGCGTTCAGAGTGTCCACGCTCACGGGCACCCCCTCGGCGGCGAGGCGCTCGATGACCGGCAGCACGCGACGCTGCTCCTCGGCGACGGGCACCCGCTCTGCGCCGGGCCGGGTGGACTCCCCGCCGATGTCGAGCACGTGGGCACCCTGCGCGCGCAGCAGCACGCCGTGCGCGACCGCATGGTCGGCGTCGGCATAGCGCCCGCCATCGCTGAACGAGTCGGGGGTGGCGTTGACGATCCCCCAGATCGCGGTCATGCGGTGGTTCCCGACGCGTCGTGCCCTTCGGCGGGCTGGGCGAACGGGTCGGCGACCGAACGTGCACCCGCCCCGATCAAGGCGATCAGCTCGGCGCGCGCGACCGGATCCGTGTACACGCCCCGTGCGGCGATCGTGAGCGTCGACGCCTCGGTCTGCCGACCGCCGCGCATGGTGACGCAGCCGTGCACCGCGTCCATCACCACGAGCACGCCCTGCGCGTCGAGGTGGGAGGCGATCGCGTCGGCGACCTGCTCGCCGAGCCGCTCCTGCACCTGAGGACGGGACGCGAGGATCTCGACCACCTTGACGAGCGCACCGAGGCCCACCACGTGCTCCCCCGGCAGGTACGCGATGTGCGCGTGCCCGGCGAACGGGAGCAGGTGATGCTCGCACACCGAGCGGAACCGGATGCCGCGCAGCAGCACTGCTCCGGAGGGCAGGGTGTCGGGCGCCGGACCGTGCGAGACGCTGATCGTGCGCGCGAGCGGTGCGCCGGGATCCTCGCCGAGACCGGCGAAGAACTCGGCGTACAGGTCGGCCATCCGCGCCGGGGTCTGCTTGAGCCCTGGACGTTCCGGATCCTCGCCGATCGCGAGGAGCAGCTCACGGGTCAGGCTCGCGACGCGGTCCCGATCGACGGCCATCGCTCAGGCCGTCGCGGGGCGCGGCTTCCCGCCACCCGCGGTGCCCGGCCGGCGCTCCGTCGACGGCTGGGCCGCCTCGGTCGCCGCGGTGCCGACCTCGACGACGCGCTGCGGCATGTCGATCGGGGGCAGCAGCGACACCGGACGGTCCTCGCTCGAGAGCCACTGCGGCCGCTCGGGGAGCTTGCGGATCTCGGTGAAGATCTCCGCGATCTGGTTGTGGTCCAGCGTCTCCTTCTCGAGCAGCTCGCGCGCGAGCTTGTCGAGGATGTCGCGGTTGGCGCTCAGCACCTCGTACGCCTCGTTGTGCGCCTGCTCGATGAGGGCGCGCACCTGCGTGTCCACCCGCTCGGCGATCGTCTCGGAGTACTCGCGCCCGCGGCCCATGTCGCGGCCGGCGAAGGGCTCGCCGCCCTCGGTACCGAGCTTGACCGGTCCGAGCTCGGTCGTCATGCCGTACTCGAGCACCATCTTGCGGGCGATGGACGTCGCCTTCTCGATGTCGTTCGAGGCGCCCGTGGTCGGGTCGTGGAACACGATCTCCTCGGCCACGCGGCCGCCCATCGCGTAGGTGAGCTGGTCCTGCAGCTCGTTGCGGGTGACGGAGTACTTGTCGTCCAGCGGGAGCACCATCGTGTAGCCGAGGGCCTTGCCGCGGGGCAGGATCGTGATCTTGGTGACAGGGTCGGTGTAGTTCATCGCCGCCGCCGCGAGCGCGTGACCGCCCTCGTGGTACGCCGTGATGAGCTTCTCCTTGTCCTTCATCACGCGGGTGCGTCGCTGCGGTCCGGCGATGACGCGGTCGATCGCCTCATCGAGTGCCCGGTTGTCGATGAGCTGCGCGTTCGAGCGCGCCGTCAGCAGGGCGGCCTCGTTGAGCACGTTGGCCAGGTCGGCGCCGGTGAAGCCGGGAGTCTTGCGGGCGACGACCTCGAGGTCGACGCCGTTCGCGAGGGGCTTGCCCTTCGCGTGCACCTCGAGGATGTGCTGGCGACCCTTGAGATCGGGCGCATCCACGCCGATCTGCCGGTCGAAGCGGCCGGGGCGCAGGAGCGCGGGGTCGAGGATGTCGGGGCGGTTCGTCGCCGCGATCACGATGACGTTCGCGTTCGGGTCGAAGCCGTCCATCTCGACGAGCATCTGGTTCAGCGTCTGCTCGCGCTCGTCGTTGCCACCGCCGAGGCCCGCACCGCGGTGCCGGCCCACGGCGTCGATCTCGTCGATGAAGATGATCGCGGGGGCGTTCTCCTTCGCCTGCGTGAAGAGGTCGCGCACGCGGGAGGCGCCGACGCCGACGAACATCTCGACGAAGTCGGATCCGGAGATCGAGTAGAACGGGGCGCCTGCCTCGCCGGCCACGGCGCGGGCGAGCAGGGTCTTTCCGGTTCCGGGAGGGCCGTACAGCAGGACGCCCTTGGGGATCCGCGCGCCGATCGCCTGGAACTTGCCCGGATCCTGCAGGAACTCCTTGATCTCGTGGAGCTCCTCGATGGCCTCGTCGGCGCCCGCCACGTCGGCGAAGGTGACCGTCGGGTTCTCCTTGCTCACGAGCTTCGCGCGGGACTTGCCGAACTGCATGATCTTGCTGTTGCCGCCCTGGGCGCTGGAGAGCAGCCACCAGAAGAGCAGGCCGAGCAGCACCATGGGGATGAGGATCGACAGGAAGCCGTCGAACCAGCTCGCCTTCGGCACGGCGTCGTTGTAGCCGTCCTTGGGCGCGGCGTCGTCGATCGCCTTGACCACTTCGGCCGCGCGGGCCTGGACGTAGTAGAACTGCACGCTGTCCGCACCCTTGTACGGCTTGGACAGCGTCATGTCCACGCGCTGGTCGCCATCGGTGTTGACCACCTTGGTGACCGTCCCGCCCTTGAGCAGGTCCAGCCCGTCCTTGGTCGACACCTGCGAGGAGGATCCGAGGTTCGAGATCAGCAGGAACCCGCCGACCAGGAAGAGACCGATCAGCACCACATACGTGAGCCAGCTGCGCGTGATCTTCTTGACATCCATGATCAGATCAGCGTAGCGCGAGAGACTTAGCGCCCCCCTGGGGATTCGCCCACGGCGTACCCTTCGTCTCGCTCCGCTCGTTCAGGGCGGCGCGGCTCTCTCCGCCGTCGCTCAGGCGTAGACGTGCGGCGCCAGCACCGCGACGTCGCGCAGGTTGCGGTAGCGCTCGGAGTAGTCGAGGCCGTAGCCCACCACGAACTCCGGCGGGATGTCGAAGCCGACGTACTTGCAGTCGATCTCGACCTTGGCCGCCTCGGGCTTGCGCAGCAGCGCGAGCACCTCGATCGACTCGGCGCCGCGCGAGGCGAAGTTCTCCAGCAACCAGCTCAGGGTCAGGCCGGAGTCGATCACGTCCTCGACGATGAGCACGTGCTTGCCGTGCAGGTCTGTGTCAAGGTCCTTGCGGATCTGCACGACGCCGCTCGACTTGGTGCTCGCGCCGTAGCTCGAGACCGCCATCCAGTCCATCGGCACCGAGAACGGCAGCGCCCTGGCGAAGTCGGCCATGACCATGACGGCGCCCTTGAGCACGCCGATCAGGAGCAGATCCTTGCCCGCGTAGTCTTCGGCGACCCGCGCGGCGAGCTCATCGAGCTTGGTGCGGATCTCCTCCTCGGTGACGAGGATCTCGGTCAGGTCTTCGGGGATGTCCGCAGCGCGCATGGAACGATCTTACGCGACCGGATCCGCTCTCCCGCAGGCGTCCTGCGCCCGCTACTGTGAGCGGAGAGGCGGGGTGGCGCTTGGGGGAACCGAGCCCCCGCCGCGGACGGAAGGAGTCCCATGGACATCGACGAGATCCTCAAGCAGGTGCCGATCGGCGACATCGCCCAGAAGCTCGGCGTCAGCGAGGACGTCGCGCGGCAGGCGGTGCAGGAGGGCGGCGCCGCGCTGCTCGGAGGCCTCGCCAAGAACGCCGAGACCGAGGAGGGATCCTCCGCGATCGAGGCGGCTCTCGCCAAGCACGACGGATTCTCCGGAGCGGCGTCGGTCGACGACATCGACGAGGCAGATGGTCAGAAGATCGTCTCGCACGTGTTCGGCGACAACGCCGACCAGGTCGCGCAGACCCTGACGAGCGACCAGAAGACGGCCGGCATCGACTTCGGCAAGCTGCTCCCGATGCTCGCCCCGATCGTGATGGGGCTCATCGCGAACAGCCAGAAGGGCTCGGCCGGCGGCAGCGGCGGCGGTCTCGGCGACCTCCTGGGCGGCCTCTTCGGCGGCGGTCAGCAGCAGGGCTCGGGCTCGGCCTCGGGCGGCGGTGGCCTGGGCGACATCCTCGGCGGGCTCGGCGGCCTCTTCGGCGGCGGACAGCAGGGCTCCTCGGCCAGCGGCGCGGGCGGCATCGACATCGGCGGCCTGCTGGGCGGCCTTCTCGGCGGCAAGAAGTAGGACCACCACGAGACGCGGCTTCCCCCGGGGAGCCGCGTCTCGTCGTATTCGGGGCGGATGCGGATCCCGCCGAGCACACGGGATCCTGTCGAGCGCGCGGCTTGTTCGCGTCAAGAAGCAGTGCGCTCGACAGCAACCCGTGCACTCGCGGACGCGGTTCCGCCGGATCCAGGGATCCACGGACCCCAGCTCCCGCACCTAGCGCGCGGCGAACACGATCCGTCCGCCGGCGCGGGCGGCGGTGCAGCCCGGCAGATCGATCGGACCCTGGCCCGACCAGTCGGTCACCAGGCGCGCGACCTCCACGGTCTGAGCGCGGGTCAGGCCGACGCCGAACTCGCTCTGCACGACGAGGCGGATCACGCGGTTGCGCAGTGCTGCCGGATTCGCGGCGAGGGCCGCGGCACTGACGGAGATCCCCGCTTCGGCGTGCTCCACGATGTCCTCGATGGTCTCGTGGATCATCTCGTCGAACGCCTCCGCGTCCTCGCGCAGCTGCTCGGCCGTGCGGGCGAGCGCTTCGGCGATGCCCGGCCCGAGCTCGGCCTCCAGCACCGGCAGCACACGCTCGCGGGCCCGCACGCGCAGGTAGCGGGGATCGGCGTTGTGCGGGTCGTCCCAGGGCTCGAGTGCTTCCGCAGCGCACGCCGCACGCGTCGTCTCGCGCCGGACGGCGAGGAGCGGACGGATCCAGGTCGTGCCGTCGTCATCGATCCGCACGGGCGCCATGCCCTGCAGGCTGCCGGCGCCGGATCCGCGGGACAGCCCCAGCAGCACGGTCTCCGCCTGGTCGTCGAGGGTGTGGCCGAGCAGCACGGGTGCATCCTCGGCCTGCGCGACCCGGCGCAGCGCGGCGTAGCGGGCGGCCCGCGCGTCGGCCTCAGGCCCCTCCCCTGATTCTGCGACGACGACCCGTTCCACGAACGCCTCGATGCCGAGCGCCGAAGCCTTCGCCGCGGCCTCGGCGGCGACGCGCTCTGATTCGTCCTGCAGCCCGTGGTCGACCGTCATGCTCCGCAGACCGATGCCCGCGGCGCGCGCCTCGAATGCGGTGGCGGCAGCCAGCGCCAGGGAGTCGGCGCCTCCGGAGAGCGCCACGATCACCGTGGTCGGCGGTTCGGGCAGTGCGGCCAGCGCGGCGCGCACGGCGCGGCGGATCTCGGCGACGGCGGGAGAGAGGGACGGCACGCTCTCACGCTACCCGGGTTGCGCTCGCTCCTCGCCGTTCCCCGACGCCGACGGGCGCTCATGGGCGTGCGCAAGTAGGCTGGTGCGCGGCATCCAACCGTCTTTCCTGAGGAGTACACGCATGGGCGCACACGACGCCGTCATCGAGATCCCGCGCGGCAGCCGCGTGAAGTACGAGGTCGACCACGAGACCGGACGAGTGCACCTCGACCGCGTGCTCTACACGACCTTCGGCTACCCCGCCGACTACGGCTACTTCGACAACACGCTCGGCGAGGACGGCGACCCGCTGGACGTGCTGGTGCTGCTCGACCAGGCCATCTTCCCCGGCGTCGTGGTGAACGTGCGCCCGGTGGCCGTGCTGAAGATGAGCGACGAGGCCGGCGGAGACGACAAGCTCGTCGCCGTGCTGAGCAAGGACCCGCGCTGGTCGCACATCCAGGACCTGGGCGACCTGGCCGAGTACACGAAGAAGGAGATCGCGCACTTCTTCGAGCACTACAAGGACCTCGAGCCCAACAAGTGGGTCAAGGTCGACGCGTGGGGCGACGCCGCCGAGGCGCAGCGGATCCTCGACGAGGCCATCGAGCGCTTCAAGAACGACGGTCACTGAGCCTTCGGACGCAGACGAACAGAAGACCCCCGGTGCCGCTCAGCGGCCCGGGGGTCTTCTGGTGAAGGATCCGAGGGATCACCCCATGTAGACGCCCTGGTTCTCCATGAAGTTGATGGGGTTGATGGTGCTGCCCCACTGGTAGACCTCGAAGTGCAGGTGGCAGCCGAAGGATCCGCCGGTGTTGCCCGCATAGGCGATCACCTGGCCGGCGTTGACCCAATCTCCCCCGCTGACGTTGTAGCCGCCGTTGAGGATGTGGCCGTAGCCGGTGGCGAGGCCGGTGCCGTCGCTGTTGTCGATCTTGATGTAGTTGCCGTAGCCGCCGTTCCAGCCGGCGTACACGACGGTGCCGGAATGCGCCGCGAAGATCGGCGAGCCGCAGCTGCCGTCGGCGAGGTCGACGCCCGCGTGGAAGCTGGACGAGCAGCCCCAGACGTCGCAGTCGGGCACGCGGTAGCCGTAGCCGGAGGACTGATAGCCGCCGAACGGACGGACCCAGCCGCCGCTTCCGACCGAGCCGCCTCCGCTGTTGCCGCCCCCGCCGCCGCCGTTCTGGCGGGCTGCTTCTTCGGCGGCCTGACGCTCAGCAGCGAGCTGCGCCTGACGAGCGGCCTCTGCAGCGGCACGGGCCGCTTCACCGGCCTGGTACTGGGCGACGGTCTTGGCCGTCGTGTCCTGCAGGGCAGCGAGCTGCGCCTGCAGCTGACCGAGGTACGTCTGCTGGTTCGCGAGAGCCTTGGCAGCGGCGTCGGCCGCGGCCTGGGCCTTCTGCATCTTCTCTTCGGCGATCTTCGCGAGGCGGTCGCGCTCGACCTTGGCCGAGGTGGCCTGGTCCGTCAGCGACTGTGCGGTGTTCTTCGCCTCGAGGGCCTTGTCGTAGATCGCCTGCGTGCCCGAGAGCACGCGGTCCATCTGTCCGAGGCGCTGCAGGAGCTCGTCGGTGTTGGCCGTCGACTTCGAGAAGAACAGCTGCAGAGCCGTCGTGTCGCCGCCGTCGCGCGAGAGCTGCGCAGCGATCTGGCCGGCCTTGCTGGCGGTGTCGTCCGCCACCTTCTTCTGGGTGTCGGCCTGCCCCTGCAGATCCGCCAGCCGTCGGGCCTGCGCGTCGAGCGCCTGCTGCGCGGCGAAGTACTCATTGCCGGCGGCCTCGGCCGCAGCCTTGGTGTCGGCGACGTTCTGCGTCAGCGAGGCGATGAGACCCTGGATGCGGCCGACCTCGTTCGCGGCGGCGTCCTCGTTGGCCTTCGCCGCCTGCACGTCGTCCCAGCTGGGGTAGTCGTCGGCGTATGCGGCAGGGGCGCCGAGGAAGAGGCCCAGGATCAGCGCACCCACGGTGGCGATGCTGAGCACGGCGCCGCTGCGACGGCGTCCCTGGCGTGCCGCGCGGGCACGCCGAACGAGCGACGCCTGTCCGGGTCGGCGGGCGTCTTCGATGTTCGGATGGTTCACGCGGCTCCCTTTCGCCGGTTTCACTCATGTCACACTAACAACATCAGCATCTTTCGCAACCCTCGGATCCCGCTCGGGATCGGGAATTCTTCGGATCGTCATCTGCTGATCGTGCGTTCACGGCGGGACGGGACCACTCTTCATTCTGATCCCGGACACGCCCGGGATCCAGAACGACGCGCTCTCGATTGGTGTTTTGCCTCAGAAACCCCTTATGCTTGAGCGTCGGCAAGGGAACCCCCGAGGTTCGCCTCCGGCCCCATCGTTTAGCGGCCTAGGACGCCGCCCTTTCACGGCGGTAGCACGGGTTCGAATCCCGTTGGGGTCACTCTTTCCGATACAATTTCATAGTTCTGGCCCTGTAGCGCAGTTGGTTAGCGTGCCGCCCTGTCACGGCGGAGGTCGCGGGTTCAAGTCCCGTCAGGGTCGCTCCAAGCGACAGGCCTTTCTTCGGAAAGGCCTGTCGTCTAGGACGCAGGTCAGAAGCTTCCACCTTCCGGTCTGTGCGGCTCTGTAGCTCAGTTGGTAGAGCGTTCGACTGAAAATCGAGAGGTCACGGGATCGACGCCCGTCGGAGCCACAAGGCTGATCGTTACAATCAGCCCAGAAACCCTCGCGTAGCTTCTACATCGCGGGGGTTTCGTCTTTTCCCTGGTGATCTCGGGATCAACTCCCGCTCCGCCTCCGGTCGTTGAGCGAGCGAAGCCCTGGTCGTCGAGCAAGCGAAGCCCCGGGCCGTCGAGCAAGCACAGCGAGACGAAACGCCTCGCCCGCAGGACCTGTGCCGGTGCCGCGCCGGTAGTCGGACCGCTGTCTAGCAGCCTGCCGGGCGATTCTCCAACGAGCCGTCGGAGAATCAGTAGCCGAATGGGCCGGACTGCGCGTGCGACGACCTGTTGCACACGACCCTCAGCACTCGCTGAGGCGGTCCGGGCCCGCACGGTGCTGACGTCGAGGCTCTCCTCTCGGCGCTGTTCGCCGACCCACGGAGGGTGGCGACCGACAACCGCAATCGTGATCTGCGACAACCTTCTTACTCGTTCAAGGCCGGCCTCCGGCCGGCCGCGCCGCCTGCGGTGCGTCCGGTCCTCACTCCGCTGTGCGGTCCGGGCGCTCCTCAGCCGCGCAGAGATACGAGGCCCAGCCAAGAACCGCCACTGGAGATCTCTGCACGCACGTTCAGAACGGCACCGCGCTGCAATGCCGTTCAAGCACGCGGTCGCGGATTGCCCCGTCGCAAAGAGTCACATCGTTCACGTAGTGGCGGCGAGATTGGGGGACAACACAAAACCCTTGATAGGTCTACGCGCTCGCCCTCGTGGTGGCTCGGCACGTAGCGACGCCGAAAACCACGTCGCACATCATAGGATCCTTGCGTGACTGAGGAAACTGAACGTCCAGGCATGGGCTGGGCCGTCGCACGAGTAATCAACGATGGTCGAGAGCGCAAATTGGAGCACATTCGCGAACTCTCCGAAGCGGAGTATGCAGAAGTGGAGGCTGCGCTTCGGCTAGTCAACTGGTGTACGCAAGGATCGAAATGGAATGACCTCGCTGAGTCGTGGCAACAACTCACTGTGGCCACATCAGAGAATCCGATACATCTCGAAAAGATCAATATCGCCCTGTTCTCCGCACTCCGCGCACTGTCGCTGTACTCCGAGCCATTTGCTGCTGCCCCACCAGAGATTGCAATGCTCGCCGAAGATGTCGAAGCGAAGGGCGGCAGCCAATGGATCAATCTGTCGCGCGGAATGCGCTCCCGATCGCTGGTCGATTCTACACCCCTGGTGACGCTTGAAGCACGAAGCAGTCGGCCTGGGCAAGTTCGCAAAGAGTTGATACTCACTCCCACCGCTCTGAAATGGCTTGGGATCCCCGGTGACGGAGGTATCACCCTCAACGAAGGCGTTTCTCAGTTCACGAACGCCGCGCACGCTTACCAATACTCACTATTACGAGCGGTCTCCCACGAGGTATCCTCGGCCGTGCTCGTCATTAAGCGCCTTGCAGCTGAAGTGGCACTCGGGTTTCCCGCGCTACTTCGGATCAGCCCAAACGATGATGGCACCCAAGGAATCGAGATCCAAGATCTATCCCTCCCCGATCTGCCGCTCTTGTCAGTTGCGATTTCCCGCGCGATTGATGTCTCCTCAACTATTCCGGGGAGCAATTCGCCAGCACCTGCGCGCTCCCAACGTGAGCCCGACATTGACGCCGAGATCGACGCTCCGCCCCCGATCCTCCCAGAGCAACAGCAAGACACGCACGCAGGTTCAGAAGGAAACCCCGAGCCACCCATATCTGAAGATCATCTCGCTGCCGTTCCGACATGGGAAGCGCTCGATCTCGTGGGACTGTTTCTCACCTCGACAACACTCGCGCGAAAGACTGAGCGCAGATGGTCCCGCGCTCTCGCCGAAGCAATCACAGATGAATCCATCGCGTATGATCTCGATCAATGGTTCGCATTAATTTCATCCGAATGGGCTAGAATTGACAGCTCAGACGATGAGTCAACCATCACATGGCCGCCCGGCCCCGAAATCCTCGCCGCGCTGGACGAAGACGACCCACTGGCATTCAGGCTGGGATACATCGCGGCGTTCGAGGCATTGACGCATTCACTTGACACCCTATCCCAGCCCACATCGGCAGAAATCATCATCACTGATGACCAGGCCAGGTTGGACTACTGGTGGACGTCGGGCGGCTTCACAATGCTCAGAGACGGCGCAAGTCTATTGCTACGAGTCGGACAAGCGATACCCGCCTCTGATGCAGGAAATATGGGCATCCAATCCGAGTGGAAACGGCCTGCACATGAAGTTTGGCTCGAATGCGCCCAACGCGCATCCGTGGTTGGTCTCCCTGAGGCTACATTGACCTATTCACTCTATGCCTTTGACGCTTGGGACGAGCGCCCCGAGACTCTGCATCCCCCGCAGCGACAGGCGGCTCTCGACGCTTTCATGGCTATGGCGCCGAAAGCCCGAGCACTAGTGAATGGGAGGAACAGCGAGCCACCTTCACTACCCATCACAGTCGCAATCGCCGCCCTGATGGTGCAGTGCTTGAGCGCCGCAATGAGCGCAGCTGAGGTGCGGCTAACCCGTTCGGAGGAGTCATGACCTCAGAGCCGATTCAGCTCGACCCGCTTCTTCAAAGCAGAATCGCCCAACCAAGAGTGACGGTTCGGTGCGGCGACGTGGACCTAACGGAGTTTGTCACCAGGCTGGAGATCACCGAGCATGAACGAGTGCCAAGCGCGATCATCATTCTCGAAGGCGCACCTCTTCCACAGTTCGATTTCATGGCTCGCGTCGATGCACTTCGATACAACGACACAGACCCCGTTTTCACAGGCACGATTACAGATGCAACGAGGACCGGGAACCGGTTAACCCTAAATCTCTTCGGAATGACCGAACTACGTGAACAAGGCGTAGCGCCCTGGGCAACACACAATGTGCCGCCACCAGATCTCATGCAAATGCTTGTACGCGATGCTGGGTTCGCAAGTGAGCGAATCCAAATTGACACAAGTCTCCATCCAGCCGCCGAACTTTTCGAAATTGCAGTCCCCATCGTCGGCTGCGATATTGGGGCCCCAATCCCAATTGCGAACGATGTTCGCTTGATCCCCTTCAGCCGTGATTGGGAGGCGCGTTTTGTCCAGCATGGAGAGGCCCTCGACCATCTCCAGAAGACGTATGCCGAAGCGGGAGCATTGGCCGTCACTTATGTCCATGCACAAAGCTGGATGTCAGACGCTGAGAAAGCGGGCCTCCGGAGGATCAACAGCTCGATTGATTGGCTGGTTGTCCTGTTGCGCAACGGGAGCTCGGCGCGTAACCAAAGGCCCGTTGAGCAATTTACACGAGCGAACTTTCGCGGCAAACCAAACCTCGCGCCCGCGGTCCTCGTAACCGGAGTTCGATCCCACCGCAGCTGGCTACGGGATCTGCGAAGCACTTCGCATCCAGATTTTCCAGCTGTTGCCGATGCGCTGATCAATACGCCAGCTCCACGGAGGGATTGGCAAAGCCAGAACTCATATGCAGCTTTTAGACGAGCCGCGAACGAAGAACTACCGACAGCGTTGCGAGTCTCCGCCCTCTGGGAAGCACTGGAGTACTACGCGGCAGATGTCGCAGGCGTTCCACCGTTTCGGAAGACTGAGCTCCGAGCGCTCCGCCGCCGTGCTATAACAGGCCTCAACGATGCCCAGACGAAGAGAATTGAGTTCGCAATTTCTCAATTGAACTCAACTTCACTACAGGAACGAATATGGGTGAAGGCCGAGAAGGAAGGGACACTGATTGCGTACGGCGAACGTCAACTTATTGCGCGCCTTCGCGCTTACCGAAACGCAATGGTCCATGGCGGTGGGGAAGGGGAGATAGAGCGTCGCGACATGGAACACGCGGTGAGCATCGTGTCGAGGCTTCTTATTGGAAGCGCAAATGCGAAGGGCGACCATCGAAGCTGAGATCCTCCGCGTCCCAAGCAGCTGATCCGCGGGAACCAAACATGGGCAGTTGTCTTTCGCGCCAGTTGCCCCACTGAAGCGACCCCAAACCAGTCGCGGCCGACCACGACGACTTCCGCGGAATCTCGCGCCAGACGGCGACTAAGGAGTACCCACGACCCCGCTGCATCCAACTGAAAACGAGGTCACGGATCGACGCCCGTCGGAGCCACAAGGGTGATCGTTACAATCACCCTAGAAACCCTCGCGTAGCTTCTACATCGCGGGGGTTTCGCCTTTTTCCGGTGATCTCGGGATCAACCCCGCTCCGCCGATGCTCCGCATCCGGTCGTTGAGCGAGCACAGCGAGACGAAACGCCTCTCCCGCAGAACCTGTGCCGGTGCTGCGCCGGTCCGACGAGTGAAGACGGAAGGACCTCGCGCCTCTGGGGCCGCGTTACGGCTTGACGACCGATGACGGCCGCCGGACACTGAGCTCATGCTTTTGTCCTCTGGGTCGCTCGTTACGGAGACCTTGGGATTCGACGGCGGACGGCGGGTGAGTGCGTATGTTCCGGCGTCTGCGCCTGCCGCTGTCGTGTACGCAGCCGATGGCCAGTTGACCGCGCCCTGGGGGCGCCTGTTGGAAACCGGGAATCTGCCTCCGGTGCTTGTCATCGGTACCCACCGCGTCGATGACGAAGTTCGTCGGATCCAGGAGTATGTGGCGGGTACGAGCAACGCCGAGTTCTCGTTCGATCCGAAGCTCTTTGCGGCGCACGAGTCCTTCTTCGTCGATGAGGTGCAGGCCTGGGTGCGAAAGCGCTTCGACGTGTCGTTCCCACGCCGACGTACTGCCGTGTACGGAGCCTCCGCCGGCGGTGAGCTTGCCTTGGCGATGGGGATCCGTCATCCAGAGATCTACGGAACCGTTCTGTGCGCCTCGCCCGGTGGCGGGTACCGGCCGTCATCGACGTTGCTGCCCCCGCTGCCGAACACATACTTCGTGTTCGGAAGGGACGAGCCGTTCTTCCGGGAGAACGCCCTCCGCTGGGCGGAGGCTCGCCGTAGCGCGGGGGCCGATGTCGTCTCCCGCCAGCGTGTTGGAGCCCACGGAGACCCCTTCTGGCGAGAGGAGTTTCGGGAGATGGTCGCCTGGGCATTCGCCCCGCGCCCCGCGGGGGAAGGCGCATCCGCACATGAACGATGACTGGATCCGTGTCGGCAGCGGCGTCTTCCAGCGCCGCTACCAGCCGCTCGACATCTCGATCGGAGTGGTCGTCGGCCCCACGGGGCTCGTGATCGTCGACACCCGTGGCAATCCCGCCGAGGCGGAGGAGATCCTCCGCGACGTGGCCGAGGACTTCTCGCTCCCGGTCGTCGCCGCGGTCGACACGCACGCGCACTACGACCACACGTTCGGGAACCAGGTCTTCGTCGCCCGGGGCATCCCGGTCTACGGGCACCACCGGATTCCCCACCACTTCGCCCGGCACGAGGAGCGCCGGCTCGAGAAGGTCCGGAATCAGCCCGAGTCCGAGCCCGACAAGCAGTGGGCCGACGTCGAGCTCACGGCGCCGACGATGCTGGTCGACGCACCGCTGCGCATCGAACCCGGCGGACGGGCCGTCGAGCTTCTGCCGTTGCCGCCGGGCCATACCGACACCGACCTCGCGATCCTCGTCCCGGACGCCAGGGTGTGGTTCCTCGGCGACGTCATCGAGCAATCGGGCCCTCCGATGTTCGGATCCGGCTCCTTTCCGCTCGAGTGGCCGGGAGCACTCCGCGGCCTGCTGCAGGAGATCCGTTCCGCAGACGTGATCGTGCCCGGGCACGGATCCGCCGTCGATCGCGCCTTCGTCGAGACGCAGGCGACACAGCTGCAGGCCGTTGCCGATGAGATCCGAGCCGCTCACGACGCGGGTGTCGCTCCCTCCGATGTCCGCCTGGGGCGACAGCTTCACGATCTCTGGCCGGACAGCTTCCTTCGATCGGCCGTGCGTGACGCGTACGCACGCCTCTCCGACGGGTAGGCGGGTCCTGCGGATTCCGCGGGAGGCTACGCTCGACCCATGCCGCTGGAACTCGAATCCGTGATGTTCCGCGGCACCGATCCCTCCGGCGCTGCCACGTTCTGGACGACCATGCTCCAGCGCTCTCCGCTGGAGGACCCGGACGGCATCCTGCTGGCAGGGACGCCGACACAGGTGGGTCTGCGGTTCGGTCGGGGTGGCGCGCACTCTCCGCTCAAGAACCGCGTGCACCTGCATCTGAGCCGGGTCGACCGCACGCAACGGGAGACGATCGCGGCGGCGGAGGACGCCGGCGGCCGACGGCTCGGAAGCGGGAACATCCCTGCGGGCAGCTACGCGGTGATGTCCGACCCGACCGGAGACGAGTTCTGCGTGATCGAGGATCAGAACCGGTATCTGGACGGGTGCGGGCCGCTCGGCGAAGCCACCTGCGAAGGGACACGAGCCTCCGGCCGGTTCTGGTCCGATGCGCTGGGCTGGCCCCTTGTCTGGGACCAGGACGAGGAGACCGCCATCCAGTCACCCGCCGGCGGCACGAAACTGGCCTGGAGCGGCGATCAGGTCGACCCCGCGCGCGACCCTTCACGTCAGGTGTTCGTGCTCGCGGTCGATCCGCTCGAGCTCCCGGACGAGCTCGAGCGCATGACGTCCCTCGGTGCCACGCTGATCGGCGCGGGCCCGACCGGAGCGATGATCCTCCGCGACCCGGACGGTGTGGAGTTCCTGATCCGCTCCTAGCGGGGATCCGGCATCGGCGACATTCCGTCCTGGAAGATCGCCGCGACCGGCTTTGCCATCTCGCATCGAGTGAGCTACTCCCTGGCCTCACTCGCTGTCGTCATGAGCACCCGGCCGGCGAAGCACATGATCACAAGAGCGACCGCTGTCAGAGCCGCGGCGATCCATATCGGTGCGGACAGCCCCGCGCCCGTCGTCAGCCCGATCGCGCCCAGCGCCGGCCCTGCTGCGGCTCCCGCGTTCAAGGCTGCGGTCGCATACGAACCGCCCATGGTCGGCGCCCCCGACGCCGCGTACAGCACACGCGTGATCACGGTGCTGCCGACGCCGAAGGACAGGAACCCCTGGATGAGGAGCAGCACGAAGAGCGCAACGGGATGCGATGCGACCGACGCCAGGAGGATCCAGCCCGTCAGCAGCAGCGGCCCGCCGATGGCGAGTACGACCCTGGGTCGTCGATCCGACAGCCGCCCGGCGATAGTGACCCCGAGGAACGAGCCGATGCCGAACATCACCAGTGCGACGGAAACCCACCCTTCAGCCAGACCGGCTGTCCCTGTCACGACGGGTGCGAAGAACGTGAACGCCGCGAAGGTGCCACCGTTGATCAGCGCGCCCAGCATCATCGCCAGGATGAGCCGCGGCGTCGCCAACGCGGTGAGCTCCGCACGGAGCCGCAGCGCGGACCCACCAGCCGCGGCCTGACCGACATCGCGCGGGATGCCCCGGATGATCCCGAAGACCGCCGGGATGCACAGGATGACGATCGACCAGAACGTCGCTCGCCAACCGAGCACGGTACCGAGCAGCGCCCCCGCGGGGACGCCGGCGACGGTGGCGATCGTCGTGCCGGACAGCAGGATCGACAGGGCACGTCCCTTCTGGTCCGCCGGCACGAGGGTGGTTGCCGTGCTCAGCGCGACGGCGAGGAATCCGGCGTTCCCGAGAGCGCCGAGCACCCGGGTGATGAGGAGAAGCGAGAACACGGGTGTCAACGCGCCGATGACGTGGCTCCCCGCGAACACGAGAAGGCAGACGATCAGCATGAGCCGAGGCGGCCAGCGGCGAGCGAACGCCGCCATGACGGGCGCGCCGACGACCATGCCGACCGCGAACGCCGAGTTCAGCAGGCCGGCGGTGCCGACCGAGACGTCGAGTTCGGTTGCGATCGCGGGCAGCAGTCCCGCCAGCATGAATTCCGAAGTTCCCATGACGAAGACCGCCAGGGCAAGCAGATAGAGGGCAAAAGGCATCGAGTGCTCCGAGGTGAGTGATCAGGAGATGGTCCATCTCGTCACCACGGCCGGCGCCCAGGGGCAGTCCAGACATCGGCCCACTCAGATCGTGGGCGTCGTGATCAGCGGCTCAAGGGGCTGGCGGTGGGACCGTCAACCCCTGACCTGTCTGACTCGGGACTCGACACGCCTCAAACCTATCGCGCTTGCCCTGCGGGATGTGGACGACGGGATCGGCGATCGCGGATGCTCGGCCCCGTCTCGCTCGCGGCCATCAGGCCGCGATGTACTCCTGCCGGACCCTTCCGTCGGTCGCGAGCGCGATGTATCCGAAGTCGTGATCGGAGTTCAGGATCACCGCATCGTTGGCGACGGCGTAGGCGGCGATCAGGCAGTCGAACGCTGCGGCCGCGCGCACGAGTCCCCTCTCCCAGAGCGCCTGCTGGATGTCGAGGGCGTCCTGCTCATCGGGGTGCTCCCACGCCGGCAGGAGCTCGTCCATGTCCTCCCGGAGCTCCGCGTATTCGTGAGGATCCCGCGCGGAATGGCAGTACTCGAGCACCTGCGGAGGGCAGGTGATGATGAGGTGGTTCGGAGAGAGCGATCGCAGTTTGTCGGCGATCGCTCTGCTCGAGCCCGCCCCCTGCCAGACGCTGTTGTCGACGAGGTACGTCGTCATGTACGCGCCGCAGCCGGTGCGATCGTGGGAGCGTCGATCTGCTCCGGGGCGAACGTGCGGCCGATGATGCGCTCGACGGCGGCAGGCTGGCGACGAACGGCGATGAGCGTGCGCAGTGCGAGATCGACAGTCTCGCGGTTGGTAGATGTGCCGGCGAGCTCCTTGGCCTGCTTCAACTCGTCAGGGTTGATGTCGATGGATGTGACTGCCATGGTTCCTCCTTCGCCGAATCTATATAGGAGAGTATATAGACGAGCAGCGCCAGGAGCGCTGCTGCGCCAGACGTCGGTCTCAGTGGAAGACCGAGCCGCCCGCGAGCAGGACGCATAGCGAGGCCGCGCCCGCGACCGCCGCGATGGCGATGCCGAGCGTCGCCCACCCCTGCCACGTCACCGGCACAGAGACCGAGCCGTTGAAGCTGAACCACTCGGACAGCTGCCTCATCGCAGGCTGTCCTCGCTGAGGCGGGTCACCGGGCTCTTCGTGGCCGCGGATCCCCTGGATCCACCGGGGTGCGTCGTCTCACGGAGGTAGGGGATCGAGATCACCGCGGCCACGACCAGCGTGCACGCGACGATGAAGACGGCAGGCTCCGCGGCGCCCAGGAACCCGTTTCCCGGCGCGTGCGTGAGCAGCGCCACGAGATGACTCACTCCGATGATCGCGAAACCTCCGACCGCGATCAGCCCGCAGAGCAGACGGATCCTTCTCAGAGCGGCGATCATGCCGCGGGACTCGCGGCCGGCCACATCAGCTTCAGGAACACGGCGCCCACGCCGATGACGGCGCCGGCCATGAGGAACACCTGCGCCCACAAGAGTGTCGCGGTGAACAGGCTGGAGCCGCGCTCCAGTCCGACGAGCGCGTACGCGGTCATGGCTGTCCCGGTGAGGACGAGCACAGCCGTGAGACCGATCGCGGCGAACGTCGCCGACTTCAGTTGATGTCGAGGGTCGGTCATCTGTCATCTCCTCGTTGCGGCACGGTCTCACGACACTCGATCAGGTGTCGGTCTCGTCAAGACATGCAGACATGGCGCGAACGGGAACGCGCCTGCATTCATCGTCGCGAGCGCGCGGCACCAGGCGCTAGGACGAAGGTGCAGACATCGCTAGACGATCGTCCAAACCGATGAGACGGATGGCCGGGCGCTCAGGTGAAGGAGACGAGCCCGGAACGGGCGGCGCGGATCAGCACCTGAACGCGATCGCGGACGCCCCACTTCGCGATGATGTTGCCGAGGTGGGCCTTGACGGTCCCCTCGGACACGTGCATCTCCAGGGCGATCTCCGCGTTGGAGAGGCCCGCAGCGAGGAGCCGGACCACTTCGACCTCCCGGTCTGAGAGCACCTCGAACTCCGCGAGCGGCTCGACGGCCGGCGTCGAGACCTCGCGGATCGAGGCGATGAGCCGGGTGGTGACCCGCGGAGACAAGACGCCGTTGCCGGCCAGCACTCCGTGCACGGCGGCGACGATGTCCTCGGGATCGGTGTCCTTGAGCAGGTAGCCGGAGGCTCCCGCACGGAGCATGGGCATGATCGACTCGATCGACCCGAACGTCGTGATCGCCAGGACCTTCGTGTCCGGCGAGTGCTCGATGATCCCTGCAGTGGCCGCCACGCCGTCGACGCCGGGCATCTGCACGTCCACCAGAGCGACGTCCGGGCGCAGGCGCCGAGCGGCCGCGATCGCGTGAGCGCCGTCCGGAGACTCCTCCACGACGTCGATGCCCGCCGTGGTCAGGAACACGGCGAGAGCTCGCCGCACCAACGGATCGTCATCGGCGATCAGCGCGGTCGTCGAGGTCATTCTCCGAGACTACGCGCGCGCGTGCTCTCCGAAGGTCAGAAAAGGACTGGCCAGAAGTCTGGGCAGGGCTGGCCAATGGTCCAATGTGCGCACTTCCCGTACGGATCAGCATGCAGACACCCGACCGAGCGACCCGACGCCCGGCTCAAATCTGCGAAGGAAGTGCGCCATGTTCATCGTCTCGACCTACACCGGAATCTGGGACTGGCTCTGCAAGACGTTCGGCGTCTGCAACTAGTGGTGGTGTCGCAGGCGAGGTGGGTCAGCGCCTCACCTGCGACCTTCACGGCGCAGGGAGAACGGCCCGCGATAATGAGGGCCATGTCTTCCGAACCGTCGCCACCGGCCCATCGGGTCGCTCGGCTGCTCCGGCTCGGGGCGTCCACGCCGCTCGTGACGGCCGAACGCCTGACGCTGCTCGCCCTGACCTCCGCGGGCGTCGTCATCAGCCTTGTCCTCGTGATCGTCTCCCCCGCGGACGATCTCGTCTCCTCCATCTTCCAGCTCGCCCTCACCGCGGTGTTCGCCCTCTTCGCGTGGTCGCCGTTCCTGGCCGTCGTCATGCTCCTGTCCGCGATGTGCGTCTCCTTCGCCGTCGCGAACGAGGGCGCGGCGATCGTCGCCCTGGCTGTCGCCATGGGCTGTGTCGTGAGGACCGGAACCAGGCCGCTGCTGGTGGCCTTCGTCGGCGGCTTCCTGCTCTCCGGCGCAGCCGCCGCCACTTTCGCGGTGCCGGGCCTGACGCTGACCAACGTCGCCGCAGCACTCGTCGTGGCGACGGTCTCAGGAGCAGTCGGCTATCTGCTCACCGTGGGTTCCGCGCGCGAGCGGCGCCTCCAGGAGAGTCTGCGCGCGCAGCATCTGGCCGAACAGGAGGCCGCCTTCGCCGAGCGGCAGAGGATCGCAGACGAACTGCATGACGTCATCGCCCACGACCTCACCGTCATCGCGATGTACACCCGGGTCTTGGAGCAGCCCATCGACGAGGAGCTCCGCGAACAGTCCCAGCAGACGATCCGCGATGCCGCGCACAAGGCCCTCGGGGATCTGCGCCGGGTCGTCGAACAGGCGAAGGGCCCCGCGGTGCTGGCCGAGGCGCCTCGTGAGAGCCTGACCGACGCCCTCGAGAGCGCGCGATCGGAGCTGCACGGCGTGGGGGCGACGCTCCTCCTCGACGGAAATGCCGCGGACCCCCGCGTTCCCCGCGTCATCGACGCGGCACTCGCCCGCATCGCGCGCGAGTCGATCACCAACGTGCTCAAGCACGGCGGCCGAGGGGCGGTCGAGGTCACCGTGCGCGTCACATCCGGCACCGTGCGGATGTCCGTGCGCAGCCCGCTGGCGACGAAGGCCGCACGAGATGTGCTCCCTTCCGGCGGCTACGGCATCATGCGGATGACGGCGCGGGCGCACCAGCTCGGTGGCGAGCTCACCGTCGGTTCCGTGCACAAGGCGTGGGTCCTCGAGGTGCAGTTCCCCCTCGTCTGAGGAGACGGCGCTCCTCGCGACGGCGCGTCCTGGCCAGAAGTCCAGTGATCTCTAGACTTTCGGCCATTCCCGCAGCGGGAGCACCTTGACAGGATGGGCGGGCCGATGAGCGAACGGCTTCACGCCCGACTTCCAGGCGGCTACGGGGGTAACGCAGCCGTCGTCCCAGGTCTCATGCTCATCGAGTCCCCACCCGGACTTCGCGCTCGCCGCCACCTCATTGCGGCCGAGCCGAAGGACGGCCTGGACCGACTGGAGGACATGCGGGGAGGAGCGTTCTGCTCCTCCCCGCATCCATGTGCGCGTCGCCCGCCGCGTCACCTTTTCGTCCTCAGGCGCTCCTTTGTCCATAGGAGATGCGGAGTCCTCCCCCGACCCCGCTGATCCTGTCGGTGCAGCCTCCCGCGACGGGAAGCGGCTGGGCGAGCACGTCGGCCGGGGCTTGGGGGCTCGGTCAGGCTGCGCCGACTCGCGCGCCCGGTCGCGGGGCACGGGATCAGGGGACGACGAAGGAGAAGGTCATGTCCTCCGGGGCAGGACCCATCGGATCGTAGACGGCGACGGGATCGTAGACATCGAGGTTGTGCTCCCAGATCGGACCCCAGTAACCATCCGGGTCGAAGTAGCTCATGTTGAACCAGTACCAGCCGTACGAGTTCACCAGCAGTCGCCGCTTCGCATAGCCGTTGTCGTCGAGCGCGACGAGGCCGGTGTTGCCCTCCATGGTCTGCACATAGACGACACCCCTGGGCGGGCCTCTGAACTCCACGACGAGTCCCGTCGTCTTCGCCTCGGTCACCGTCAGGTCCTCGAATCCGGTGACGTTCTCGAATCCGGAGACCTCGAGCGGGAGCACCGTGAACGTGCCGTCGACGGCAGGGGATGACGACGCATCGGTGTAGGCCCAGACCTGGTAGGCGTACGATCCGGCACCGAGCTCGAGTCCTCGGCTGTCGAAGGTCCAGGAGCCGTCTGGCGCGACGGTCGGACTGTAGCGCCGCGTGGCGAGCTGGATGGCGACCTGGGTGCCCGGTGCCGTCTTGCCGGTGATGACAGGGGAGATGTAGGCGGACGAGGCCGTCGGGCTGGTGATGCCGGGGGACGGCGTCGAGTTTCCTGGGCCGGGCGATGGCGACGGCGTCGGCGTCGAGGTCGGCTCGGAGGGAGTGCCCGGTCCCGACGCGGGCGCGGGGTCCGGCACGCCGCTCGCGGCAGCAGGGCGCGGCTGGTACCCCGGCATGAAGTGCGCAGGATCGTCGGTCAGACCGATGGCCTGATCGGCGGGATCGATCTGCCCCGACGTGACCTCCGGCCCGACCGGTTCGACGATCACCGGAGGTGCGGCGGAGGGACCAGGAACGAAAGGAGCAGAAGCCTGCGGGGCGGCCGGCGCCGTCTGCACGTGTGTCGGCTTCGGCACGGCTTCCGCGGGACCCACGGTGAAGAACGACGTGATGACGAGGCCCCCCGCGGTGACGGCGGCCACTCCCCCGCCGATCGCCCAGGCCACGGCTCCGGCGCCGGCCACGACAGCGAGCGCGGTGGCCGTCGTCGCCGACGACAGCGTCGCCGTGGCCGCGCCGATCCCCGCCGTGCCCAGCAGCACTGCGAGCGTGCCACCGCCGACGCGCGCAGCCGCACCCCGCGTCTCGTGCAGCAGCACACGGCAGTCTGCGCATTCGGCGACGTGCAGGTTCACCTCGGCGGAGACCGCCCGGTTCGCGGGCTCCGTCAGGTATTGCGGAAAGAGCCGCGCGGCATGGGATTCGTCATTGCGGAGGGCCGCGGGGACCTGGAGGGTCAGCCATTGGTACTTCAGCCCCGTCCGCGCCCGGCGCTGCAGAGCCGAGACCGCGTTGGGCTTGATCTTCAGCTCGCGCGCGATCTCGGGGCGCCCGGCCTCCGCGACCTCGGCCAGCCACAGAACGCGCTGCCATCGTTCCGGCAGCGCCTGCAGCGCGGCGAGCACGTCCCCCGCGTCGCTGTCGGACTCCGCGATGCTGAGCGCATCGCGCTCATCGACGCCTTCGAGATCGTCGGTGAGGACGAGCCGATCGGCTTCCTTGGACCAGCGGATCGCGGCATTGCGCATCACGGTCTTCAGGTACGACCGGAACGCGAACTGCGGTCCTGCATCCGTCGTCGTCACCTGCTGGTAGATCGCGAGGAACGACTCCGAGACCAGATCCTCCGCCCGGGACGGGGACAGGCGGTGCGCATAGCGCTGGGCGGCAGCGGAGTGCCGCTCCCAGAGCGCCGCGTACGCATACTTGTCACCGCCGCGCAATGCGGCGAGGAGCTCGGCGTCGGTACGACCGTCCACGATCCCTCCCAGGAACGAGGCTCATCCGGATCTTCGCAGCGGGAAGGATCCGACCGGCGGTGACGGTGCCGCCCAGAGGAAGACTCCGGGTGGCACCGCCATCGCGGTTGCGATGCGCGCTAGATCAGGCCGGCACGACCAGGATCTGGCACTGCGCGTGGTTGCCACCGGTCGGCGTGGAGCAGACCGTCGTCGGCTCCGCCGTGATCAGGCCGGTCATGCCGCTCTGGACACCGCGGTTGCCCGCGTTGATCTGATCGATGAGATACCAGTAGACCGCCGCGGAGTTGGGCGTCTCGAAGCTCCAGTTCGCATCGAACGTCAGGTCCGTGTAGCGCCAGATCGCGTACTGGGTCGCCTCGATCGCGTCGTTCGCGCTGAGCGGCGTCGTGAAGGGGCGTCCGGCGGCGGCAGCGTTGGCGGCGACGGCCGCGGTCAACGCGGCGAGAGTGACCCCCGGGTAGCTGTTCTGGATGATCCAGAGCACCTTGCTGTAGATGTCGGCGCTCCCGGTGAGGTAGTTCGCGCCGAGGAATGCGGAGAGATCCCCCGTCGTCGCCGCCATGTTCGGCTTCGCCGTCACGTTGTGCTCGACGCAGTACGAGTAGTAGTCGGGCGTGCCAGGGTTGCTCAGGTCCGCGGGCGTGTTCTTGTAGACCGCGTGCATCCCCGTGCCGACGTAGCCCTGGGATGCGCCGATCCACACGCCGGAGACCATGACCTGGATGCTCGAGGTCGCGCCGTTCGGGGCGACCTGGCCGAGGACCGTGTAGGTACCGGGCGTGGAGCTCGTCACGATGCGGTTCGTGAGGTCGACGATGCCGTTCGCATCCGACGTGAAGGTCTTCGGTGCGGTGGAATTGTCGTCCCAGTGGAACGAGGACTGACCGGACGGCGCCGCCGGCGGCAGCGTGACGATGATCGCCTGGCCGGCGACCGGCGCGCCGTTGCTGGTGATCTTGAAGCTGATGACGCCCAGCGGCGTGCAGACGCCGGTCGGCACCGGCTGGCCCTCCGGATCGATCACGACGCTGGTCGATGCCGCGTACGCGGGCACCGCCACCGCTGCGGCGATGACCGGCAGCGACCACGCCGCCCCCTTGACGACCGTGCGCCGCGAAAGAGCTCTCTTCGGGCTCTCGTTGCCGAGCTGTTCCATATCTACTCCCCAGTTGTCGCGGTGGCCGAGTCACCACCGTCCTGCCTCATAGAAGGAGTTCGTTCCCTCGTGAAGGTGACGCGAGGAACAGAAATGACCTTGCTCGGCGGCACGAACACCTCGAACACGGTCGTCGTCCCCCTCCCGGAAGCCGGTCCCGAGGACCCGGTATCGTCGCACCATGATGACGACGCCCGCGCCGCCCCACCGCGCGCGAGTCGTCGGCGCAGTGCGCCTCGTCGAGGGCGCAGCGGTGATCGCGATCCTGTTCCTCACCTTCTTTCAGGGCGGAGCCGTCAACGGGTTCAACCCGTTCGACTACTTCGGCTTCTTCACGAATCTGACGAGCCTGCTCACCGCGGTCGTCCTGATCCTGGTGGGGGCTCGCTGCATGGCCGGCCGAGCGGTGCCGGGCTGGCTGGTCGAGGCTCGTGCAGTCGCGACCGCGTGCATGCTGCTGGTCGCGGTGATCTACAACGGGCTGGTTCCGGGGACCGGATCCGCTCCGCCCTGGGTGAGCGTCACTCTGCACATCGTGTTCCCCGCACTCCTGGCGCTGGACTGGCTGCTGATCGGCGACCGCGGGCCGATGCGGTGGTCCCGTCTGTGGATCCTGGCTCCCTACCCCGTGCTCTGGCTCGTGGTGGTCCTCGTGCGGGGCGCCACGGATGGATGGGTGCCCTACGGATTCCTCCTGCCCGAGCGCGGCGCCGGCACGATCGCGCTGACGGGATTCGGGCTGCTGGCCGTCCTGGGCGCGGCGGGAGCGCTCGTCTGGGGGGCGAGCCGACTTCCCGGTCTGGTCCGGTCTGCGGTGAACGCGGGCTGAAGACCGCCGCGGCGGCTCGCGCCGTCCGTCTCGACGTGCGAGGGTTGAACAGTGATATATCGGAACGGACGCGTCGCAGCGTTGATCGGAATCGCTGCGGCCGCAGCCCTCCTCTTGAGCGCATGCACGGCGAACCCGATCGAGGACAGCCCGCATGACACCGCAGCACCCAGCGGCGTCACGGTGCAGAAGGCCGAATCGACGGATCCCGAGCCTGCGGCCCAGACGGCGCCCCCGCGTCAGGGCGCCGCCGACGCGTTCCGCGCCTGGCTCGACACATCGCGCATCCCCGACGCCGCGGCGTCGTGCGCAGCCCTCTCCCCCGAGCTCGCCACACGGATGATTGCCGAGCTCAATGAGCGCGGCCCGATCCGCGTCTCGAGCTGCGACGAGATGATCGTCGTCTCGGCGGAGCTCTATCGAGCCCTGAATCAGGATGCAGCAGTCGACATCTCCGTGCAGCAGGAGACCGCGACCGACGCGACGCTCTTCGTCACCTACCTCGCGACGGGCAACTGCGGCACCGTGGTGATGACGCGACCCGCGGGCGACTGGATCATCACCGAGCAGTCCCAGGAGTGCTCCGGCTGAGCCGCAGCACTCCGGCCGGCGTCAGTCGCGCGCTTCGAAGTGCGCGAGCCACCCGGCCAGCGTCGCCTCCAGCGCCGCCCGCTCCGACGCCGGAACCATCGCCAGCAGCCGCTGCTCGTTCGCGACATGATCGGCGAAGGCGGCGTCGATCAGCGCCCTGCCTTCTGCCGTCAGGGCGATGACGCGGCCTCGCGCGTCGCCGGATCCGACCCGGCGAGTGACGAGCCCCGTTCCTTCGAGTCTGTCGATGCGCTTGGACATCCCGCCGCTCGTGATCATCGTCGAGGCGGCGAGATCCGTGGGACTGGCCTCGTAGGGTTCCCCCGAACGGCGCAGCGCCGCCATCACGTCGAAGTCCCCCTCGGACAGTCCGTGCGCACGGTAGACCCCGACGAGCTCCTCGGTCAGCGCCAGCGCCAGCCGGTGCAGCCGTCCGATCGTGCCGATCGGGGTCACGTCGAGGTCCGGACGCTCTCGCCGCCACGCCTGCTGGATCCGCGTCACCTGATCTTCGATGTCCGTCACCCCTTCACTATATCTTCCGAGGAAGCTATAGTGTCTTCCATGGAAACTAATCGGAGATGGCTCGCCGTCGCGATGATCGCGCCGATCGCCTGGGGAAGCACCTACTTCGTCACGCGCGAGTGGCTCCCGGATGCCCCCGTCTGGGGCGCGGCCATCCGCGCTCTGCCCGCCGGGCTCGTGCTCCTCGCGCTGGTCCGGCGCCTCCCCCGAGGCTCGTGGTGGTGGAAGTCCGCCGTTCTCGGGACCCTCAACGTCGGCGCGTTCTTCGTGCTCGTCTATGCCGCGGCGCAGCTGCTGCCGACGAGCATCGCGTCGACGATCATGGCCACCTCCTCCGTCGCGATCGCGGTCGCCGCATGGGCGATCCTGCGCGAACGTCCGGGGATCCTGCGAATGCTCGGCGCCCTCGTCGGCATCGGCGGTGTCGCGCTCATGCTGCTCGGCACCGCGACCTCCGTCGACCCGAGAGGCGTGATCGCCTCGATCGCCGCGATGGCCATGTCCTCGGTCGGATTCATCCTCGCCAAGCGCTGGAACGGGGAGGTCGGGATCCTGCCCTCCACCGCCTGGCAGCTCGTCTTCGGCGGCCTCGCGCTCATCCCGTTCGCGATCGTCGTCGAGGGCCCGCCGCCCGTCGTCGACGGCGCGGGCCTGGCCGCCTACGGCTACCTCACCCTGGTCGCGACCGCCCTCGCCAACGTCGCGTGGTTCGCCGCGCTGAAGCACCTGCCCTCGGGCACGGTGGGCCTCATCGGCCTGCTCAACCCGGTGACCGGCGTGCTCCTGGGCGTGCTCGTGGCCGGAGAGGTCCTGGAAGGACGACAGCTCGCGGGACTCGCGCTGGTCCTCCTCGGCATCGCCGCACCTCTCGCGCTCGAGAGCCTCCTGGCGCGGCGCCGGAGGGCGCACATGGCCGCTCTTGATCAGCCCGCGGGGATCGGCGACGGATCTGCCGAGGACGGCTCGGGTCCCGATCCTTCGATCCGCAGCAGTCGGCGCGGGGTGTTCCAGAGGACGTCGGCCAGCCAGCGATCGCCCAGACCCCAGCCGTCGAGCACCTCGAGCTGATGCGCGTAGGGGTACGGGATCGAGGGGAAATCGGTGCCGAGCACGACCTTGGGCCCGAGGTCGGCGAGCCTCTCCGCGTAGCCGGACGGCAGCGGCGCGATCCGCTCGATGTAGGACGTGCCGACCATCGTCGTGTCGAGGTAGACGTTCGGATGCCGCGCGGCAAGTTCGGCGAACCCGAGATAGTCGGGAAGCCCGGCATGCGCGATGACGAGCACGAGCGAAGGATGCCTCTCGACGAGTGCGCGCACGGGCTCGAGACCCGTGTACCTGCCCCCGTGCGGCCCGTCCCCGCAGTGGATCACGACCGGGGCCGCTGCCGCCGCGACCCGTTCCCACGCCTCGGTCAAGAGCGGATCCAGGGGCGAGAAGTCGCCGACTTGCACGTGGATCTTGAACACTTTCGCACCCCGCTCCAGGGCGCGCTCCGCGATCTGTCCCGCACCCGGCTCCGGGTAGAACGTCGCCGAGGGGATCGCGTCCGGATACGCCGCCGCGAACTCCGCCGCATAGTCGTTGAGCCACTGCGCCATGCCAGGACGATGCGCGTAGCTGAGCGTCGTGAACCGGCTCACCCCGATCGCGCGCAGTTGTGCGACGCGCTCCTCGTCCGTGCCGCGGTAGCGGATCGGCCACGCCGGCGCGCCGCGCTCGGCCACGCGGTCGAAGAACCCCCACACCTTCTGCTGCACCCGATCTGGCATGAAGTGCACGTGCAGATCCACGATCCCCGGCACGCCCCGCTCCCGCAGCCAGGCGGGGACGGCGGCATCGGAGAGCGACTCGGCGGAGGCGGACATCACGGTCAGCCTATGCCGCCGTGGCGAGTGCGACAGCCCTCCTACCGGTTTCGCGCCGGCGTGGTCGATGGGGTGAACAGCTCGTCGATGCGCTTGCCGAACAGGTCGGCGATGCGGAACGCCAACGGAAGGGAGGGGTCGTACCGCCCGGTCTCGAGGGCGACCACGGTCTGGCGCGACACATCCAGCCGCTCGGCGAGCGCCGCCTGGGTCCATCCCCGTTCTTCGCGTTCGGCGCGGAGGCTGTTCTGCATCAGGCGTTCGGCGCGCCGGTGAAGAGGTTGGTGATCTGCCAGGACAGCACGCCGGCGATGCAGATGAGCCATCCTCCGTTCGGCACCGCGAAACCAGCGGAGCTGAGCACTCCGAACACGACCGACACCAGCATGGCCACGACGAACCCGACCGCAAGGCCCGGGAAGAACAGCTTCACCTGGTACTCGTCCATCTGACGCACGCGCAGCACGGTCGCAGCCACCATCCACACGAACGGGATCAACGGCAGCACCACCAGCACCCAGCGCCACGGCGTGGGCTGATGCCCCCATGCCGAGAGCGCGAAGAAGGTCAGGACGAAGAGCCCGGACCCGACCCACATGCGGATCTGGAACCCGCGGCGTCGCCGCAGCTCGGAGGGAGACTCCCCCTCCATGTCAAGGTCGCTTGTCATGGAGCGAGGTTACGTCCACCAGTTTGGCATGTCAAGGAGACTTGTCATCGGCGTGCTCTGACAGGATGCCTTCCGGCCTGACAGTGTGCATTCCTGCACACTCCGTCCGCCGCATATGGGCATTGTCGCATCGACGGCATCGGCTCAGGCTGGAGAACCGACAGACGTCTCCGAGCGTGCAAAGGAGCACACACATGGCGTACGAGACAGCATCCCCCTCAGGCCTGCGTCGGGTCGTGGCCGCCTCGATGGCGGGCACGGTCGTCGAATGGTACGAGTTCTTCCTCTACGCGTCGGCGTCGACCCTCGTCCTGGGCACCGTCTTCTTCCCACCGTCCGACGACCCCTTCAGCGGCATCATCGCCGCGTTCGTCACCTACGCGATCGGCTTCATCGCCCGGCCGCTCGGCGGGATCGTGTTCGGGCACCTCGGCGATAAGTACGGACGCAAGAAGCTCCTGCAGGCCAGCATCCTGATCATCGGCGCGGCCACCTTCCTCATCGGCTGCCTGCCCGGCTTCGCGCAGGTCGGGTACCTGGCTCCGGCCCTGCTGGTCCTGCTGCGGTTCGCGCAGGGCTTCGCGATCGGCGGCGAGTGGGGCGGAGCCGTGCTCCTGGTCGCCGAGCACAGCCCGCGCGAACAGCGCGGCTTCTGGGCCAGCTGGCCGCAGGCGGCGGTGCCGGTCGGCAACCTGCTCGCCACGCTCGTCCTCTTCGCGCTCTCCTCGACCCTGCCGCAGGACGCGTTCCTCGGCTGGGGCTGGCGGATCGCGTTCTGGCTATCGGCCGTGATCGTCCTCATCGGCTGGTACATCCGCACCAAGGTCACCGAGGCGCCGATCTTCCTGGAGATGAAGCAGGCCCAGGAGCAGGAGGCCGCGAAGAGCTTCGGCCCCCTCGAGGTCGTGCGCCGCTACCCGCGGGGCGTGCTCGTCGCGATGGGCCTGCGCGTCGCCGAGAACATCCTCTACTACGTGGTGGTCACGTTCTCGATCGTCTACCTCACCCAGACCGTCAAGGAGGCGACGTCGGCGACGCTTCTCATCCTGGCCGGCGCCCACGTCGTGCACTTCCTCGTGATCCCGCTGTTCGGGCGACTGTCCGATCGCTGGGGCCGAAAGCCCGTGTATGCGGCCGGCGCCCTCCTCGGAGCCGTCTGGGGCTTCTTCGCCTTCCCAATGATGAACACCGGCAACCCCATCGTCATCTGGGCGGCCATCGCCCTCGGGCTCGTCTTCCACGCCGCGATGTACGCGGGTCAGCCCGCGATCATGGCCGAGATGTTCCCGACCAGGATGCGCTACTCGGGCGTGAGTCTCGGCTACCAGGTCACGTCGATCTTCGCCGGCTCGCTGGCGCCGATCATCGCGACGAGCCTGCTCGCGCAGTACGGATCGAGCGTTCCGGTCGCGATCTATGTGGCCATCGCCTGTGCGATCACGCTCGTCGCCGTGGCGGCCGCGCGCGAGACGAAGGGGGCGGATCTGCGCGCCCTCGACGCCGACGACCGCTCGCGCCTGGCGGGCGCCGCGGTCTCCACGGAGGGCGCGATGCGGCAGCGCTGAGGAGCTCCCGGCCGGGGGCACCGACCCCGCGCGTGGGCGCTCCCTGCCCACCCAGGCGCGGCGCCCCGGTCGAGGAGCCGTCTTCCCGCATCAGGCCGCCGCGCGCGCTCCCGTGGGCGCGCCCGTGGGCGCGCCCGTGATCGGCGCCTCCATCGTGATCTCGAGGTCTCTCATCACCACGACGTGGTCGAGTTCGGCGGCGCCATCCGGCAGCGCGTCGAAGAACGACGAGCGCACGCCCCTGATCCGCGCCCCTTCCACGGCCCACTCCTCCGCGGCGAGCGCCACGGCTTCCAGCGTGACGCCGTCGTGTCCGAGCGACCATCCGATCCGGCCTGCGCGGTAGAACGCCGACGCCTCTTCCACCGAGGCGAAGACCGAGCTCGCCCATGCGCCTCCGACCTCGACATCCGCAGCGAGGTGCTCCCCTTCTGCGTCCATGGTCATGGCATAGCGATCGCCGCGTTCGTCGGTCGCGAAACGTGCCCGACGGTGCACGCCGGGGAACAACCGACCCCCGAACAGCACCGGGTGCCACGCCGAACTGTGCCGCTCCAGGATGTACACCCCGCTGCGGACCACACCATCGTCGTCCCACTCCACGGCGATGCGATGGGCAGCATTCTCGGAGCGCAGCCCCACACGCGCCGGTACCCAACGCGGTCGGATCCCGTCGAGCCCCAGCACGCAGAATCCGGCGAGCGCCTGCCCGTTCACCAGCTGCGGACGCAGTGGCGCGGGCACGAGGGTCCGCGCCGTTTCGGGATCGAGACGGTAGCTCACGAGGAGACGGCGACGCAGGTGCGCTCTGACACCGGGCACGACGCTCACAGCGCCACCCGCGACGCGTCGTCCGCGCCCTCCACGTCGATCTCGGATCCACGCCGTTTTCGCACCTCGCGCAAGACGATCTGCTCGGGACAGACCGTCGAGAGGAAGTCGCCGATCGAAAGCGCGAGCCGATCACCGGCGAGCGAGTAGAGGATCCGGTTCGCGTCTCTGCGTTCCACGATGAGACCAGCCCCGCGAAGGATCCGCAGGTGCCGGGAGATCGTCGGACCACTCACAGCGAATCGCGCCGCGATTTCTCCAGCCGCGAGCTCGCCGCCCTTCAGATCCTGCAGGATCTGCCGTCGCGTCGGATGTGCGAGAGCCTCGAAGGCGCTGTTCTCCGCGTCGTTCATGCTTGCAATCTAGCACTTGAGCTAAATAGCGAATCGCTTGGGGTGCAGCTCACAATTCTGGATCCTCTGCGCGCCCGAACGAAATCCGCCCGAAACGCTCCGCGAGTGCGCACATCGGGCCTGATCCTGGCGAAGGATCCGACCGATCGCGTCTTGGCTTTCGCCCCTCACGGAGCTCATCCCCCTGTGGATAACTTTCGAAGGTGTCTTCTAGAATCGGTAGAATCGAAGCATGACCAGCACACTCGATCCGCTCCTGGAGGCGACACGCGTCCTCCAGGATGCGTGGGGTGCTGCTCGGACGTCTGCGGACCTGAGCCGCGCTCAGATGCTGGCCGTCAACGATGCCCTCGGTCTGGTGAAGCGGGTCTCGGAGGGCCTGCACTCCGAGGTCGGCAGCAGGATCTCGTACGAGTCCCGCGCCGAGCTCGGCCCGCAATCGCTCGCCAAGCAGCAGGGCTTCCGCAATGCGGCGTAGCTCATCGCGACCACGACCGGTGCTTCCACAGGAGAGGCCGCACGACTGGTGAAGGTCGGAGAGGCGATCGCCCCGCGGACGAACCTCCTCGGGGAGACGCGACCCTCGCGGTTCCCGCTCGTGCAGGCCGCGGTGCACGAAGGGCGGCTGAGCACAGCCTCGGCGAGCGCGATCATCACGTTCCTGGAGAAGATCCGGCTCGCGATCGGCGCGACGCGGGTGGCGGACGCCGAGCGGACCCTCATCGAGCGGGCGCCCGGGCTGTCCCACGACGGCGTCCGCACCATGATCACGCGCCTGGAGGCGCAGCTCGATCCCGACGGCGTCGCCCCTCGCGAGGACGAGTTGCGCGCCAGGGCCTCGCTATCGATGTTCGAGCGCGACGGGATGCTCCATATCAACGCGGCCCTCGACCCCGCGCGGGGCGCCCCGGTCAAGGCCGCGATCCAGGGCTTCGTCTCGGCCGAGTTCGCCGCGAAGCGGGACGGGCGCGACCCATCCGCTCCCGAGGCGGACCGGCGCTCTGTCGCCGCCATCCAGGCCGACGCGCTCGTGCACCTCGCCGAGCACGCGCTGACCTGCGAGAGCACCTCTTCCCTCAACGGCGCGAGCGTCGTCGTGCGCATCGGGCTCGACGACCTCATGAGCGGCACCGGTCATGGCCTCATCGACGGCATCGAGCAGCCCGTCAGCGCCACGACGGTGCGGAGGATGGCCGCCGGCGGCGGAGTCATCCCCTGGGTGTGCGGAACGAAGGGCGAGATCCTCGACTGGGGGCGGAGACAGCGTTTCTTCACGGCGTCCCAGCGACTCGCGCTTGCCGAACGCGACGGCGGGTGCGCGTTCTGCGGACTACCGCCCGGGATGACGAAAGCCCACCACATCGAGTGGTGGGCCCGGGATCACGGCGGCACCGATCTGGACAACGGGGTGCTCCTCTGCGAGACCTGTCATCACCTCATCCACGACAACGGGTGGGACATCCGCATCGAGGGCATCGGCGTGCGAGCGAAGGTCTGGTTCCTGCCGCCTGGCTCGACGGATCCGCTCCGCACGCCTCGGCTCGGCGGAAGAGCCCGCACCGAGGTGCTCGTCTGACGCAAGACCGGCACGACCGGCACGGACCGGACCTGGACCGGGCATCAGCCGCGCGGGATCGGATCCCCGCCCGTGAGCACGAATCGCAGCGCGTCCCCGGAGGACAGCACGGAGAGATCTTCCACCGGGTCGCCCGCCACCGCGATGAGATCGGCACGGGCTCCCTCGCGCACGACACCGATGCGTCCCGTCTCGCCGATGATGTCCGCGCCGACGACGGTCGCCGAGCGGATGACGGCGAGCGGATCCTGCACGCGGCCGCGGATCGCGAACTCCTTGAGCTGGAACGCGAGCCCTTCGCCGTGCAGGTCCGTGCCGTACCCGATCTTCACTCCGGCCCGATCCGCGAGCGCGAGCGACTCGAGGCCGCGCTCGAAGACCTCAGCGACCGCGGCGCGCTTGGCCGCGTCGAGGTGCTGACCGGTATGGCCTTCGACGATCGCCCAGAACGTCGCGAGCGTCGGCACGTAGAACGCGTCCTCCTCTAGGAAGAGCGCGACGCACTCGTCATCGAGGAAATTGCCGTGCTCGATCGTGCGCACTCCGAGGCGCAGCGCCCGGGCCACGGACTCGGCCGAGTACACGTGGGCGCCGACGTAGCGGTGCGCCAGGTGCGCCTCGTCGACCGCCGCGAGGATCTCTGCCTCGGAGAATCCGAGCGAGTCGATCCGCATCTTCGAGATCACTCCGCCCGAGAGCGTCAGCTTGATGTGGTCGGCGCCGTCGCGGAGTTCCGCGCGCAGCGCCCGCCGCACGTCGACCTCGCCGTCGATCACCCGGGTGAGGGCGTGCCCGCCGGTCGGGGCGAAGATCGGACCGCCGACCTTGAGATGCGGGCCCGTGATGAGCCGCTCCTCGACAGCGCGGCGGAGGCCCGTGTCTGCGCCGCCCATGTCACGCACGGTGGTGAAGCCGCGAAGCAGCATGCGATGCAGCTCCCGCGCGGTGCGCGCGGCGTGATAGCCCGGCGACCAGGAGAGGATCTCGGCGAAATCGCCCGAGGCCTGGGTGACGTGCGCGTGGGCGTCGATCAGGCCCGGCAGCACCGTGGCTCCGGCGAGCGAGAACTCGGCCGCGCCCGGGACGCTGCGCGTCGATCTCGAGATCTCGACGATGTCCCCGCCCCGCGCGACGATCGTGCGCGGCGCCGACACCTCGCCGGACTCGACATCGAGGATCGCGGCATCGCGCAGAACCACGGTCGAGGGTGCGGGCGCGGATCCCGGATCGATCCTCAGCGGCATGGCGGATCCTCTCAGGCGAAGTCGACGTGGGGGATCGAATCGAGCAGGGTGCGGGTGTAGGGGTGCTCCGGGTGGTCGAAGACCTGCTCGATCGGGCCCTCCTCGACGAACCGGCCCGCCTGCATGACCACGACATCGTCGGCCACGTGACGGACGACGGACAGGTCGTGCGAGACGAACAGGTAGGACAGGTCGAGATCCTTCTGCAGGTCGTCCAGCAGGTTGAGGATCTGCGCCTGAATCGACACGTCGAGGGCCGACACCGGCTCGTCGAGCACCAGCACCTTCGGGTTGAGCGCGAGTGCTCGGGCGATGCCCACCCGCTGCCGCTGCCCTCCGGAGAACTCTCCAGGGCGCCGCGCCGCCATCTCGGCGCTCACACCGACCCGATCCAGCAGGTCATCGATCGCCGTGCGGTCGTAGGCCCCCGTGATCCGCAACGGCTCTGCGACGATCTCATGCACGGTCATCCGCGGGTCCAGAGCCGAGTACGGATCCTGGAACACCATCTGCATGCGCCCGCCGAACCGGCGGCGCTGCCGCGGCGGGATCCGCGTGATGTCCTGCCCGAACGCCCGGATGCTCCCTGACGAGATAGGGCTCAGCCCGAAGAGCGAGCGGATCAGCGTGGACTTCCCGCAACCGGACTCTCCGACGAGTCCCAGCGTCCGACCGGCGGTCAGCGTGAGGCTCACGCCTTTCACCGCCTGCACTCCGCGTCCGCGGCGGACGGCTCCGCGACGGCCGTAGGTGACGTGCAGGTCGGTGACCTCGATCAGCGGCTCCGGGGTCTGGGCGTCAGTCATCGTGCCTCCGATCCGGTAGATCCGACGGGCGCGGCAGCGCCCACCTCGTCGGAGAAGTGGCACGCGGAACACGAACCGTTCGCGCGCAGCTCGAGCAGGGGGCGCTCCTCGACGCAGATCGAGCGCCCGCGGGACAGCTCGCAGCGCGGCGCGAACGCGCATCCCGGCGGCCGCAGCCGCGGCGAGGGCGGGTTGCCGGGAATCGCATAGGCGCGCTCATCGCGCTCGGTGAGCTGACTCTTCAGCAGGCCTTGCGTGTAGGGATGGGTCGGCGACAGGAAGATGTCGCGCGTTGCGCCGGTCTCCACGATTCGGCCGGAGTACATGATGAGCATGCGCGAGGCGTTCTGGGCCGCGAGCCCGAGGTCGTGCGTGATGAGGATGAGCGCGGATGAGAGCTCGGCGCGCGCCTTCTCCAGCGTCTGCATGACTTGCGCCTGCACGGTGACGTCGAGCGCCGTCGTCGGCTCATCGGCGATGAGCAGCGACGGGTCATTCGCCATCGCCATCGCGATGACAGCGCGCTGGCGCATGCCGCCGGACCACTCGTGCGGGTAGGCTCTGGCGCGCTTCGCCGCATCCTTCACGCCGACTCTGCCGAGGAGGTCGTGCACGCGGGTCCTGGCCTGGCCGCGCGACACCTTCTGATGCAGACGGATCGCCTCCGCGAGCTGGGATCCGATCCTCCGCAGCGGGTTGAGCGCCGTCATCGGGTCCTGGAAGATCATGCCGATGTCACGTCCGCGGATCTCGCGCATCGCCTGTTCACCCAGACCGACGATGTCCCTGCCGCGCCATCTGATCGCCCCTTCGGCGATATCGAGGCCGTACGGCAGCAGGCCCATCACGGCGAGCATCGTGAGGCTCTTCCCGGAGCCGGACTCCCCGACGATCCCGACGACCTCGCCGTCGTTCACGGTGAACGACACATCGTCGATGAGGCGAACGGTCTCGCCATCGGGCCCGGTCGTCGTGACGACGAGCCCCTGCACCTCCAGCAGCGGCGGCGTCTCGATCTTCTCTGCAGGCATGTCACCGCACCTTTCGGAGGGGCTGGGTGCTCTCCGCCGTGAACCGCTGGCTGAAGAACGTCGTCCCGCCGACCACGAGGAAGATCGCGAGGCCGGGCAGGATCACCTGCCACGGCGACAGGCGCATGTACTTCTGCCCCTCCAGGACGAGCCCGCCCCACGTGGGTTCGGGCGGCTGGATGCCGAGGCCCAGGTAGTCGAGGCCGGCCTGCAGCAGGATCACGGATCCGATGCTGGTCACCGCGACGATGAACATCTGCGGGAGGACGTGCGGCAGGATGTGCGTCCGGATGATGCGCGCCGCGGATGCTCCCAGCATCCGCGGAGCCATCACGAAATCGCGGCCGCGGAGCGACAGCGCGGTCGCACGGGCGAGGCGGGCGAAGCTCATCCAGTGGGTGAGGCCCAGGACGAGGATCATCAGGAGCGCGCTCGGACCGAAGATCGCGGACAGCGCGATGAGCAGCAGCACGGCCGGCAGCGCGAGGCTGACGTCGGTGACCAGGGCGATCACGTTGTCCGCCCAGCCGCCGAAGAAGCCTGCGAGCAGCCCCAGCACTGTGCCCACGACGAAGTTGACGAGCACGATCGCGGCGGTGATCAGCAGCGTGGTCTGTCCCCCGGCGGCGACCCGGCTGAGCAGGTCACGGCCGACGACGTCGGTGCCGAGCGGATGCTCAGGGTCGACGAAGGGTCCCAGTCGGGCGTTGGCGAGATCCTGGCTGAAGGCGTCGAAGCCCGGCCAGAAATGCACGCCGACGATGGCGAGGATCACGAGCACCACGATGGCGCCACCGATCGTGGAGAGCCGACGCCCCTGACGGGGACTGAGTCGCGGTCGACGGCGCGTCACCGCTGTCACCTGTGCCATTGCCACTGTGTCGGTCATGCGAGTTTCACTCTCGGGTCGATGAGCGAGTAGAGGAGGTCGACGACGACGTTGACGACCACGAAGATCAGCACCACCACGAGCAGCCCCGCCTGCACGACGGCGAAGTCGCGCTGGCTGACGGCGTTGATCAGGGCGACACCCATGCCGGGCCAGGAGAACACCTGCTCGACGATGATCGTGCCGCCCAGCAGCCCGGCCAGGTTCAGCCCGGCGACGGTGAGGATCGGCAGGAACGCGTTCGGCAGCATCTCGGTGGCCACGACCGCCGCGTGACTCTTGCCGCGCGCATACGCCGTCCGCACGTACTCCGCCGTGGTCTGCTCGCTGAGAGCCGAATCGAGCAGACGCACGTAGAGCACGAACTGCGCCGTGGCGATCGTCGCGACGGGGAGGACGAAGGAGGCGGCACCGGTGTAGCCCAGGCTCGGCAGCCAGCCGAGCGCGACCGCGAAGATCAGCACCAGCAGCACGCCGAAGAAGAAGTCCGGCACCGACGAACGCAGCGCGCCGCTCCATACGAACATCGCACGCAGGGTGTGGCTCCCCGTGATGTGAACGAGCACGGCGGCGACGACGGCCAGGACCAGGCCGATCGCGAAGGACGTCAGCGCGAGCGTCGTCGTCGCGGGGAGCCGGTCGAGGATGATCCCGATGGCCGACTGCGACGGATTGCGGTAGGAGACGCCGAAGTCGCCGTGCAGCAGGCCGACGAGGTAGCGCCCGTACTGCACCAGCAGCGGGTCGTTGAATCCGAGCCTGCTGTTCAGATCGTCGATCTGTTGCGCGGTCGCGCCCTCGGTCAGGATCAGGGCTGCAGGCTTGCCGGAGGCACGTCCGAGGACGAAGGCGATCGTGACGGCGACGAACAGCGTGACGACGGCCTGAAGAATGCGACGGATGACGTAGGACATGGAGATCTCCTCAGCAGGGGTCGGCGCGCGGGCCCGAGGCCCTGGGCCCGCGCGCTGACGTCATTTGGCCGAGCGGCCGATCTCTGCGGCGCGATAGATTCCGTCGACCGCCGGGGTCCAGGAGATCGTGCTCGCCGTCGCGTACGCGTTGGTGTTCTGCCACAACGGGACGTTCGACACGTTGGTGGCGTTCCACTCCCAGATCTTCTTGAACACATCGGTCCGCTTGTCCGTGTTCGCCGCCTGCTGGTCGAGGTAGGCCTGCGCCATCTCCGGGCTGCGTGCGTAGTCTTCTGGGCCGCCGGCGAGCAGCTGGCTGACCACGACGTCTCCGTCCATGCTCGACGGGGACCAGTAGTTCAGGTACAGCCCGGTGATCTGGTGGTTGGCCAGGCTCAGGCTCAGGCTGGCCTGTTCGGCGCCCACCAGCTTGATCTTCAGGCCCGCCTTGCCGAGGTCCGCCGCGATCGCCTGAGCGACCTCGGGGTCGGTCGGGGATCCGCCGGTGCTCGGGTACTGCAGCGTGATCTCCGCACCGTCGTAGCCGGATTCCTCGACGAGCTTCTTCGCGGCCGCAGGATCGTACTTCGGCGTGGGGAACCCGTCCACATATCCGGTGACGCCCTTCGCGACCGGCTCGCCGGTCGGCGACGCGAAGCCGTTCAGCAGGCTGTCCACGATCGACTTGCGGTCGATCGCGAGCGGGATGGCCTGCCGCACCTTGAGGTTCGACAGCGCCCCGGCGGTCGTGTTCACGCCGATGAACGCGACCTGGTTGGACGCCGCCTCGATCACCTTGGCGTTCGCCGCGCCGTCGAAGACGGGGACCTGGCTGGCCGGGATGATCGCAGTGTCCAGCGATCCGGATTCGACGCCCGTGACGCGCGCGTCGGGAGCGCCGACGAAGGAGAACGTGATGTCCTTGATCTTCGCCTTGTCACCCCAGTAGGCGTCGTTGCGGGTGACCTTGTAGTCCACGCCGTGGTCCCAGGCGACGAACGAGTAGGGGCCCGTGCCGACAGGAGCGTTCGGGAACTTCTCCGGTCCCTCCGCCTCGTACACCTTCTCGGGCACGATCCCGATCGTCGCGACCTGGTTGAGCCACGCGCTGAAGGGATTCTTCAACGTGAACTGCACCGTGTGGTCATCCGTCGCCTCGACCTTGCTGATCATCGCGATGGCGACGCGGTTGGTGGACTTGTCGCTGGCGAGGATCTTGTCGTAGGTGTAGACGATGTCCGAGACCTTCAGTTCGGACCCGTCCTGGAACTTCACGCCCTTGCGGATCGTGAACGTCCAGACGTCCTGAGTGGCGTTCGACTTCCAATCCGTCGCGAGCCCCGGCTGGATCTTGCCCTTGGCGTCGATGCGGGTGAGCCCGTCGAACACCGCGTAGTACATGTTCCAGGCCGACAACGAGCGCATCATGATCGGGTCGATGTTGGCCGGCTCGGTCGGCATCGCGAGGGTCGCGGAACCGTTGTCCGTCGTGGCCGCGCCGCTGCCGCCGGAGCTGCTCGTCGAGCCGGCGTTGCCCATGCAGCCCGCCAGCAGCACCGTGCCGACGGCGAGCGCGGCACCGAGGCCCACGAGACGCCCGCGTCGCTGTGTCTTCATTGACATTTCGGGTTCCTTTCGTCCGGCACGGAGCGTCAGCGAGTGCACGGAAACGGGTCGGGTAGCGAAAGTAGTGTGTAATACATTACCTTCGCTACTCGATTTTGGTATACAAATTTGCGGATGTCAAGGGGTGACTCGCTCTCGATCCGCCCCTACTTCGAAGCGATCAGGACACCCATCTGCGGCATGCCGGGGACCGCGATCTCCGAGATCGCGAGCGAGTCCAGATCGACGATCGCCAAACCGTCCCATGGGCCGCGGCTGGTGGATCCGCCGGTGAGGATGGCCTTGCGGCCGCCGTCGGGCGCGTCCAGCCATTCGACGACGTTCTCGTGCCCCTTCTGCAGCGGCAGCACTACCTCGTCGCCGGATGCGATGTCACGGATGGTCAGGCTCGGCCCCTTGGTCGCCCCGCCGATCGCTCCGACCCCGACCACCAGGAGGCGCCCGTCCGACGTCAGGCCCACACCGTGCTGGTGCGAGTCCGCCGTCATCGCCTGCGTCTCATATGTGCGGGTCCCCGGCGAATAGACCACGAGGCCCTGCCCCTGGTACGGAAGGTAGAGCGTGCCGTCGTCGGCCACCGCGGCGTAGTGCGGCTTGTAGTGGGACATCAGCCCGCCCTCTGTGCCGAACGGCGCGATCTCCGTGCTGGTGACGATGTGCTCCGGAATGCTGATCGTGTTCAGCGTGAACGAGTCGTGATCGATCGTGTAGACCTGGTCCCCCGCGGGTGAGAGCTGCACGTCGAACGGCCGAAGTCCCACGCCGAAGGAGTCGGTGAATGCACCGGACGCCGTGTCGAAGCGCTCGACGGTGGAGTTCTCGCCGGTGCGGGTGACGGCCACATACACGGCGGATCCGTCAGGGGTGACGACGACGCCCGTGCCCCCAGGGCGTTCCTCGCCGTAGGCGATGACCGCAGGCTGCGACAGATACGGCACGAGCGCGAGGCGCTCCCGGGAGCCGAGGTCGACGACGGCGAGACCGACGGCCGTGCTGACGTATGCGCGGCGAGACGCCTCGTGCACAGCGATCGCCCACGGCGCCTCGCCCACGACCGTCTCCGACTGCACCGGCGCACCGGGCGCCGTCAGATCGACGAAGGCGATCTTGTCCCCGTGGCTCTCCGTAACCACGAAGATCGTGCCGTGTCCGGGGGTGGTGGTGCTGATGACCATGCGTACTCGCTTCCTCCGGGCGCACCGGATCGACTCTGCGCCGACGTGCACGGAAAAGCTGCGGAAGACCTTCGAGAGCGGATCCCCGGATCCGTGCGTCGTCGGCGGCGGGGCTCTGGCCCGCCACTTCGAGTGGTTTCGAAATGGTATTCCATTTCACCTCTTGTATACAATGCTGGCTTTCGAGCAGCTCTCGGTCAGGGGACCGCGACGTCGATCGTGAGGTCGCTGCGGATCGCCCCCACGGCGACTCTGATCGTGACCCGGCCCGCCCCCTCCGCGTGCAGCCCGAGGGAGCTCGCCACCCCGTCGGAATCCGTGGCGGAGGTCTCGAATCCGCCCGGGTACGTCGCCGGCCCCGACAGCACCTCGAAGGTCGCGTCGCGCTCCGCGAGGGGTGCGCCGTCGTCGGTCACACGGATCACGAGCCGTACCTCGTCGCCGAGCTTCACCGCACCCTCCGGGGAGACGACGCGGATCGCCGGACCGTGCTGCGGGGCGTCGGCGGAAGACGAAGCCGAGGGCTTCGCCGCTCCTGGTCCGCCCACGGTGCAGCCGGTCAGCACGGCGGGGAGGAGCACCGCCAGCAGCGCAACCGCCCCCGCCGCCCGCTTCACGCCTGCACCAGGGTGATCACGAAAGTCCGCGTCACCGTCCCCACATGCACCAGCACCGAGAAGGTGCCCGCGGCGAGCGCCACGATCGGGAGGATCAGGGTCCCGTCCGTGTCGATCGAGGCGGAGGCCAGGGCGCCCTGCAGCAGGACGGACTCGTCCCAGGACGCGATCCCTCCGGCGTTCACCAGCTCCGCCGTGCCGTCGGCGGGGATCGGACCTGATCCCGCGACCTGGAAGATCAGCGGCGCGGTGTCCCCCGCGGCCGAGAACGGGTAGGTCTGCGCGTCGTCGACGGCGCCGAGGAGGTCGACCGTGATCGCGACCGATGCCGAGGCCTGCGGCAGCGCGACCGCCGCCGCGATCACCGGCACCGACCAGGCGCCGGCGACGATGGCACGTCGCCTGGTCCATCCGCGGTCGCTCCGAAGAGCCCCTTCTTCGTCCATCGCCGTGCGGTGGTTCGTCATGGTGCTTCCTCCTGCGTGGGTGTCTCCGCGGCGTCGGGTGCGCGGTGGACGGGATCGGGTGACCGCGCTCATCGCGCGGCCGGGTAGGGCGTCGGGATCGTGGCCATGCCGGATCCGCTCGTCAGGGTGACGGTCGCGGTGCCCGCGGGGATCGCGGCCAGCATGGTGCTGAATCCGTAGGACACCGTCGCTCCCGGCGCGACCGCCGGATACGTCCTGGTGCCGTACTTGGTGGCGATCTTCACGTCGGCCGCGGCGGATCCGGTGTTCGTCACCGCGACCGTGAGCACGACCTTGCCCGCGACCACGGCCGGGGTGACCTTGACGTCGGCGGTCAGGGTCGCGACGGGGTCGACGACGGTGATCGGGGGCAGCGTCGCGGTGCGATCGCGGAACGCCGCGGTGATCGTCACCGTTCCCGCCGTCGCGGCGGTGGCGCTCGGCGCGACGGCGATGCCGGCCGCGTTGCTGGAGACGGTCGCGGTGGTCGCTCCCCCGGCGAACACGCCGCCCGAGATCGTGAACACCACGTCGGCGCCGGAGACGCCGTTGCCGGCCGCATCGACCACCCTCGCGCCGAGACCGGTGATGGCCTCGCCGCGCAGCACGGTCTTCGCGGTGCCGAGACTCTGCACGTCCTGAGCCGCATCGGCGCCGGTCGCCGCGAGCGTGAGACCCGAGGTCGGCCCGCTCACACCCTGGTCCGTGGCGCGGTACTCGACGAGCGAGGCGGCCGTGCCCGGCACCGCGAACGGCGCGGCATAGGACTGCCAGGCGCCGCCGTCGACGCGGTACTCGATGCCCGCCGATCCCGCGGGGACCGTGTGCAGCGTGACCGTGCGGCCGTCGGCGCTCGCGACCACCGCGGGCAGCGAGGACGGATCCGGAGCACCCTTGCCGAGCGCGAACGAGGCCACCACGGCGCGGTGGTTGCTCGCCCAGGCGTTGCGGAGCACCGCGGTCGGCGAGGGCCAGCCGGCGACGACCGTGTTCGCGCCGAGCACGCGCAGCGCCGAGCCGGCGTAGTGCACGGTGTCGATGCGGTCCTGCGGCTCATCGGCGCCCGACGGCGTCTTCACGACGAGGGGCGACCAGGTGTCGCCGGCGTCGGCGACCGGATCGGGGTTCGCGGTGCGATACGCGTCCGCGAGGCCGGCCTGCTGCAGGCGGGCGGGCACGGGCCAGTCCACGGCACCGACGCCGCAGTGCGCGTCGGCCGTGGCGGCGGTCCAGTCCGCGCCGGACGGCGACTCCAGATCCGAGAGGACGACGACAGGGGTCGACGCGGAGGTCTCGGTCGCGATGGCCGCCGCGAGCGCGTCGACCTGGGCGTAGCGGGTGCTGCCGCGCTCCGCTGCGACGAGCGCGGCCGGGTCGGTCACGCCGTCCAGGCACGCGGCCTCGGGCCCGTAGCCGGTGCGGTCCAGACCCATGGTCCACACCCGCACCTTCCGGCCGAGCACGTCCACGGTGGCGCCGAGGCCCGGCTGGTCTCCGACGACGGTGCGCGCGCTGAGCGGGTAGGGCGAGAGGAGCCCGACCCCGCCCGGTCCTTCGAGCGCGTTCCAGCCGAGCGCCTTCGCGAGGGCGGTCGCGGCGGTGCCGCCGTCCTGCTGCACGCCGATCACGTCGAAGCCGTTCTCGGCGATCACGGCGAGGTTCTTCAGGGCGGCGTCGTTGACGTGCCCGCCGGCGTCCCAGAGATTCCAGGTCACCGCGTCGAAGGGTGCAGCGGCATCGGCCGCGACCACGGGGATCTCGACCTCGATACGGGCCGTGGTCGTGCCGTCCGTGGCCTCGATCGTGAGGTAGCCCGGGTCGGCCGGCGCCGTCGTCGGCGCCGTGCCGGTCACGACGCCCTGCGCGTCGACGTTCAGCCAGCCGTCGCCCTCGACCTTCGTGTACGAGGTCACGGATCCGCCGTTCCAGAGACCGGCGACGGTCTGCGAGACTGCACCGCCTGCGCGTACCGAGGGCGCGCGCAGCACGCCGGACACGAAGCCGCGGGCGAGCGTGGATCCGTCCGTCACGACGTCGCCGGAGTGCGTGGCCATGTAGTCGTTCTGGATCTGCGCGGCCGAGATCGCCTGGTCGTAGAAGTCGAACGTGTCGATCGCCGCGTTCACGAAGCCGTCGCCGTCGTCGAGCAGCGACCCCTCCGCGCCGACCCGGAACGGATAGCCGCTGACCAGGGAGAAGCCGGAGCCGAGGCTCGTGCTCTGCGCGGTCTGCTCGCCGTCGACGAACGTGGTCATCGTGCTCGCGGAGCGGTCCACCACCAGGGCGACGTGATGCCAGGATCCGATGACGGACGTGCGGCTCGCATCGGCGAGGTAGTTCTGCGTCGTGGACGTCCCGTTCTGACCGAAGCAGCCGCGCAGGATGCCGGGGCTGCCCGCGGTGTTGTAGAGCGTCGCGCCGCGGTTGTAGCAGTGCCGGAAGTCCTGGTTCGAGACGATCGGCGAGTCGGAGCTCGACGAGGCCTCCTTGAGCCAGAACGTGTAGGAGAAGCTGCCGGAGCCGTCGGTGTGACCGGGGACCAGCGGCAGGGAGAAGAAGTTCACGCCGCGCGTGCTGCCGTCCGGCGCGTTGACGTAGGCAGCCTTGCCGGTGGTGCCGGTGACGTAGGACGGGGATCCGGACCAGCTCGCGTCGTTGCCGCGTCCCGAGGAGTCGGGGATCGCGGCGCCGTCACCGGTCTCGAAATCGTAGGAGGCGAACGGGGCGACCGTGTCGCCCGGCGCCCGCAGCCGGCTCCAGATCGCGGAGAGCGTCACCGTGGTGTTCGCGCGGACCGTGAGGTCCGCGGCCGACTGCCCGTCGGAGTAGACGACCTGGCCCTTCGCACTCAGCGCCCAGCCCTGGAACTGGTAGCCGGGGCGGACGAAGCCGTTGGCCGCGAGCGTCGACGCTGTGCCGATCGTGAACGTCTGCGCCGCCATGGCGCCCGAGGTCGCACCGTTGCCGTCGAAGGCGACCGTGTAGGTGCCGGAGTCGGGCTTGAGCGTCGCGTAGTCGTCGGCGACCTGAGCCGACGGCAGCACCGCGTCGTAGAACCGGAGGTCGTCGATCGCGGCGTTCACGTAGCCGTCGCTGACGTCCTTCTCGCTGCCGCTGAACCCGCCGATGTTGAACGCGAGCCCGCTCTTCAGGTTCGTGGACGCAGTCACCTCGCCGGCGGCCGAACGCTTGGTCTCGACACCGTCGGTGTAGACGATGATGACGTTCGCGGTGCGATCGACCGTGACGGCCACGTGGTGCCAGGATCCGGCGATGTTCGGCGAGGCCCCGTTGATGTAGCGCTTCGTGCCGCCCGCCGTGGTGCCCCAGCACGCCTGCAGCACGCCCTGCGTGGTCTGGTTGTAGAGCGTGAGTCCCGCGTTGTTGCACGAGGCGAAGTCCTGGTTGCTCATGAGCGTGCCGTAGGAGGTGCGGTTCTGCTCCGACATCCAGAACTCGTAGGAGAAGCTCGAGGCGCCGTCGGTCTTGCCAGCGACCAGGGGCAGCTTCACGTAGTTCGTGCCGAGGCCGATCGTCGCCGCGGATCCCGAGATGCCGGGGCGGTAGCCCGGGGATCCGACCCAGCGCGCGTCGTTGCCGTTGCCCGAGACGTCCTTCACGGTCGACCCGTTGTCGGCGTCGAAGGTGTACGCCGCGACGGGCGAGATCGCTCCCGGCACGGCGGCCCGCGGAGCCGGCGCCGCGGGTGCGGCGGGTGCGGTCGTCGCGGGCGCGGTCGTCGACTCGGGCGAGGGCTCCGCGGTCGGCGACGATGACGGCTCCGGGGTGGGAGCGGGCGTCGGGGCGGCGGTGGACGACGGTGCGGGGGTCGGATCCGCGACCGCCGCGGGCGTCGCCGCGAACGTCGAGACGACGACGGCGGCGCCCGCGAGGGCGGCGAGGGCGAGGCGGCGCAGACGCCGGCGCTGGTGGGGCATGCGGGACTCCATCGGATCGGGTGCGGGCGTGATCGGGTGCTCGGCGGGGTGGATGGCGGTCAGGCCGGCAGCTGCGCGACGCGACCGGCGTAGCGGTGCCGCCAGCCGCTGTTCGTGTCGGCGGTGACGACGACGTCGTAGTAGCCCTCGGACGTGGGCCAGCTCACGGTCTCGGTCGCGCCGGGCTTGACCCAGATGCGCTGCGCGGTGCCGGCGTAGTCGTTCGGTGTGAGCGCGTAGTGCACGCTCTGGCGGCCGTCGTTGTGCAGCGCGATCGTGACGGTCGGCGTCTCCCCTGCGACGAGATCGACGTCGATGCGGGGGACGGCGCCGCCGTTCTGCCCCGCGGGCAGGATCGTGCCGGCGTGAGCGCGGATGAACCCGTCGGGGCCGTACACCGAGAAGGCGTAGCGGCCGTCCTGCGCCGTCGCATCCCAGACGTGCGTCGCGGGCTTCGTCCCGGAGACCGTGTAGGGGGTGTTCGCGAAGGGCAGGTACTTGTCGGGGAACGCCTGCAGGCTCAGTGCCTTGCCTGCAGGACCTCCGACCACGCTGAGCTGCACGCTGACCTTGCCCGTCTTGCGGTCCTCCACGAAGACGCCGTGCGGGTGGTACGACAGCGGCCGGTGCTTGAGCGGGGTGCTCGACCACTTGTCGGCCGGCGGCACCTGGGTGCCGATCGTGCCGCCCGCGCGGGCGATCTGCACGAGGGCGTCAGTGTCGGGCAGCGAGGGGACGTCGATCACGGGGTGCGCGAAGTCCATCGCGCTCGTGAGGTCGCCGCTGATCCCGCGGCGCCAGGCGCTGATCGTGGTCGACATCGCCGGGGTGCCGATCGCGGTGGTCCACGTCTCGAGGAAGCGGATGAGCGAGGTGTGATCGAAGGTCTCGGTGCCGACCCAGCCGCCGCGCGTCCACGGCGAGACGAGGATCGTCGGGATGCGGGCGCCGTACCCGATCGGGGTGGATCCGTTGTACTCCCCCGGGGTGCCGGGCTCGGCGAACGGCGGCAGCACGTGGTCGAAGTAGCCGTCGTTCTCGTCGAACGTCATAATCAGCAGCGTGCTCTTCCAGATGTCCGGGTTGCTCTGCAGCGTCTGGATCACGCGGTTCGAGAAGTGCGCGCCGTGCTCGGGGTTCGCCGAGGGATGCTCGGACCAGCTGTACGGCGCGACGATCCAGGAGACCTGCGGCAGCGGATACTGGGCGCCCGGCTTGCAGGCCGCGATGAAGTCCTTCAGCACGCCGTTCAGGTTGGCGTCGCTGTCGTTGTTGGTCACCCCGGTCGACGCGTAGGGCGCGGATCCCGCCCGCCACACCAGTCCCGTGCCCGCCGCGTTCTTGGTCGCGTCGGCACGGTTCGCGAGGTCCTGCGCGGACGAGCCCGACGTCGTGAAGGCATTGAAGCCGCGGATCGGGTTGTCGGTGTAGTCCCCGACCCAGCTGGATCCGTTGTTCGTGTTGTCGACGTAGATCCGCCAGGAGACGCCCGCGGCCTGCAGAGCCTCGGGGTAGGTCTGCCAGGTGCGGTTGCCGTTGGACTCGCCGCCGTTGTCGACGACGCCGCCCGAGGTGCCGGTCCAGGCGTAAAGCCGGTTCGGCGTGGTCGGTCCCATGACCGAGCAGTGCCAGTTGTCGCAGATCGTGTAAGCGCTCGCGAGCGAGTACTGCCACGGGATCTCCTCACCGGAGACGTAGTGCATGGTGTTGGCGCCCTTGGCGCCGATCCAGTTGTTGTAGCGTCCGCCCGCCCACGCCGACGTACCGCCGGAGTACGAGTGGTCGAGGCCCGTGGTCGTGCCCGCGACCGTGGTCACCCGGCTGGGCTTGACGAAGGCGGATCCCTGCGGCTGGGAGAAGACGTCGGTGCCGTTCTGGAACCGGAGGGCCTGCTTGTCGTCGAAGCCGCGCACGCCGGGCAGGGCGCCGTAGTAGTGGTCGAAAGAGCGGTTCTCCTGCATGAGGACCACGACGTGCTTGATGTCGGTGATGTCACCGGAGAAGCCCTCCGGCAGAGCGTAGACACGGGGCGCACCGGCGACGGCCGCTCCCGTGCCCGCTCCGCCGGCGGCCGAGGCGGAGGAGGCCGCCGCCCCCGCGCCGAAGCCGGCGCCGACGGCGGCGGCGCCGCCCAGCAGGCCGAGGGCGCGCAGCATGCCGCGGCGGCTCAGGCCGCTGTGCAGCACCTCATCGGGGACCGTTCGCGTGCGCTCGTAGGGATCCGGGCTGAACGGGACGGGCTCGCTGGACATGGACGCTCCTCGGGACGACGGGGCACCCGGAGTCGGGCGCCGACCTCGAGGAGAGCAAGCCGAGGGGAACGGCGGGTGAACGCGGGAGGACGAGCCGGTGGCATCGGCCCTGTGCACCCCGGATCCGGCCGCCGAGCGTGCACACTGGGCTGTTTCGCGCCCGCTCTACCGGTCGTTGAGCGAGCCGCAGGCGAGACGAAACGCCGCGCCCGCTCAGCGCACCGGCTCAGCCCCGGCTCAGAGCGCGGTGCGGACCGTCTGCCCCGCCTCGATCTCGAACGCGATCGCGCCGGCGCGGTAGCGGTCGACGCCGATCTCCACGAGCCTGCCCTCGCGGGTCGTCGTGGTGCGGCCGACCTGCAGCAACGGGCTCGATCGGCGCACGCCGAGCAGCGCCGCATCCTCGGTGGTCGCGGCGGCCGCCTCGATCCGATGATTCGTCGACGCGACGCGGATCCCGGCCTCAGCGAGCGCGACCGTGGTCGAGCGCACGTCGTCCGGCACCAGCGTGATGACCTCCGCCACCCAGGGCGCCCAGACCGAGCGCTCGATCATGACCGGCAGGCCGTCCAGTGTGCGCAGCCGCACGAACCGGTGCAGCGGCTCACCGAGCCGGATCCGGAACTGCTGCGCCTCGCGCGCATCCGCGGGTCCCACGGTGCGGGAGGTGATCTCGCCCCCTGGGATGCGCCCTCCCTCGCTCGCCCACTCCGTGAACGACTGCATCCGCGCGAAGCCCTGGGTCTGGTGCGCGGCCTGGACGATCCATCCGCCCCGCGGCCGGGAGACGACGAGGGAGAGACGAGCGAGACGGGCGAGCGCCCCGCGGATCACGCTGCGTGTCGTGCCGTACTCGGCGCTCAGCATCGCCTCGCTCGGCAGCCGGGTGCCGGCGGCGAAGCCCCCCTCGGAGATCCGCCGGCGCAGATCCGCGGAGATCTGCGCCGTGCGCGAGCTGTCGCGCGATCCCTCGGTCACGTCCCGCCCCGACGTGCAGGACAGGGGATCGGCGGCCGGAGCATGCCCCCATTCTCGCGCACGCGCGCCGGCGGCCCGCCATGCACGGGCACGACGGGCCGACCGGTCACAGGTTCAGGCCTCGGCTGTCAGGCTCAGGCCTCCGGTGTTCGGCTCAGGCCTCAGGGCGGTTCGCGCGGAGCACCTCGAGCCGGGCGCGGTACTCGGTCTCATCCACGTCGCCCTTGGCGAAGCGGTCGGCGAGGATCTGCTCCGCGGTGCGGCTCTGCGCCGCACCGCCCTGCTGCGCCATGCCGGCCCAGGGCGCCTGCGCACCGGGGGTTCCCGGAGCGCCGTGCCAGGCCCACGGACCGGGACCGCCCCAGCGACGACGACGCACGAGGAGGGCGATGAGCAGGCCGACGATGACGAGGAACATCAGCGGGCCGATGATGAAGAAGGGCCAGAACGGGGCCATGCCCCAGTGCCCGGGGTGCGCGGCGACGGCCGCGACGGTTGCGATCATGAGTGACCATCCTTGGATCGGTTCGGCCGCATCTCGACCGATGGATCCAGCCTCGCGATCCGCGCCCCGCACCGAATCCGGCCCGGGGAGTGATTCCCCCTGCTCCCCCGGGAGTACGCCCG
>NZ_PCOW01000009.1:0-138705 GCF_002979495.1 Microbacterium sp. MYb64
GGCGCCCATCTCCACCGACGCGCACAACCCCGCCAGTAGGTCATCCACCTGCTGCAGAACCTCCGCCGGACTCGATCTCATACCCCCATCCAACACGGGACCACCGACATTCGAACCCCCAGATCAGCCCATATTTCCGAACTGTGCACAACTCCCCCGAAACGCAACCTGTGGAGGACGAAACAACCACCACCGCACGCGGCAGCCACCGCACATCGGCCACCGACCCTAGGATGAACGCGTGACCGATCCGCAGCAGTCCAGCCCCGTTCCGCCGCCCGCCGCGCCGGGATATCCGGCGCCGCCGGTCGCTCCGCCCGCCTACCAGCAGCAGCCGGTCGCGCCCGCGTACCCGCAGCAGCCGGTGGCACCCGTCTATCAGGCGCCGCCCGGAGCCTTCTCCGGACCCGCCGGCGGCTACGCAGACCCGTACGCTCCGGCGGCCCGTCCGGCAGGCGGCCCCGGCCTCGGCCGCGTGGCCCTGCTGCTCGCGCTCCTCGCCACCGTGGTGCTCACCATCGTGGGCGCCGTGCTCGCCTGGCAGGTCGGGCACGGCATCGGCTCCTCGACAGACCTCACGGCCCTCGAGAACAGGGTGTCCTCTGACGACCTCTCCTTCCTCACCCCCGTGCGCGATCTCATCCTGTGGGTCGAGATCACGACCTGGACGGCGACCGCGCTGGGGATCTGGGCGCTCGTGCAGGGCATCGTCGCGATCGCCAAGCGGCGCGGTCGCGGGCCCGGCATCGCCGCGGTCATCATCGCCGCGCTCGGACCGTTCGTGTACGGCCTCGTGGGCTACATCGTCTTCATCGTCGCGCTGGGCGTCGCGGCGACGCAGCGCTGACGCGCGAAGACATCCGCGTCCGTGCCGTCGCGGACGGAGTGCGGCGCCGGAGGCGCAGGGAGATCAGCGCGGCGCGTGATGCTTCTGCTGCGCCGCGAGCAGCCCGTCCTCGACCAGCAGCTCCACGGCATCCGCCGCATCGGAGATGAGGATCGGGAGGTTCGGACGCTCTGCCGCGCCGAACGGCGCGAGCACCCAGTCGGCCGGATCCTGTCGCCCCGGAGGCCGGCCGATCCCCACCCGCACGCGCGGGAAGTCGGGCGTGGTCAGCACACGAGCGACATCGCGGATGCCGTTGTGCCCGCCGTGCCCCCCGCCGACCTTGAGCTTGATCGTGTCGAAGGGGATGTCGAGCTCATCGTGCACGAGCACGATCCGATCCGGATCCACCGAGTAGAACCGGGCGAGCGCGCCGACCGGGGCGCCCGAGACGTTCATGAAGCTGTTCGGCTTGGCGAGCACGAGCTTGTCGCCGCCCGGGCGCACCCACGTCTCCACGACCCTGGCCCCGCCCTTGTGCTCGCGGAAGGTCTCGCCGCGACGAGCCGCGAGCTCGTCGAGGACCATCTGCCCGACGTTGTGCCGGGTCGTCGCGTACTTCGGCCCGGGGTTGCCGAGCCCGACGACCAGCCATGTCTGCGCCATGGATCCATCCTCCCTGAATTCGCGGGGTGCCAGGACACATCCTGGGACGACGAAGGGGGCGCGATCCGATCGCGCCCCCTTCGCCAGAAGTTCGAACCGCGGATTACTCCGCAGCGGCCTCCTCGGACTGCGCCTCGGCGACGGCCTCATCGGCAGCGGCGATCTCGCCCTCGGCCGCAAGCGCGGCGGCGGGAACGGCGACGGCGACGATGAGGGTCTCCGGGTCGGCGATCAGGGTGACGCCCTTGGGCAGCACGACGTCGGCGGCGGTGATGCGCGCGCCCTCCTCGAGTCCCTCGACCGAGACCTCGACGTGCTCGGGGATGTGGGTGGCCTCGGCCTCGACCGAGAGGTGCGTGGCGTCGAGGTTCGCGATGGTGCCCGCGAAGGACTCGCCGGTCAGCACGACGGGGAGCTCGATCGAGACCTTCTCACCCTTCTTCACGACGAGCAGGTCGATGTGCTCGATGATCTGGTGCACCGGGTCCTTCTGCACGTCCTTGACCAGGGTCAGCTCGGCGCGACCAGCGATGTCGAGCTCGAGCAGCGCGTTGGCACGACGGATCAGCAGGCCGACCTGGTGGCCGGGAAGGGCGACGTGCACCGGGTCGGTGCCGTGGCCGTAGATGACGGCGGGGATCTGGCCGGCGGCGCGCAGACGGCGGGCGAAGCCCTTGCCGAAGCTGGTGCGGAGCTCCGCGACGACCTTGTTGTCTTCAGACATGCTGTTCTCCTTGTTCACGCGCGGCGCAGGGGCTGCGCGGTGGTCTGGGTGCGTCGTCTCGACATGACGGAAGGAGAGCCAGAGCTCGCCGCGTCGATCACGGATGTGCGCGCACGCGCGTCATCCCTCGCCGAGGACCCCACCATGCTACCCGAGTTCGGCGCGCGCCACTGACGATAGGCTGTACGACATGACCGATGGTGTATTCCTCTCCGAAGCGCTGGCGTGGCTGATCGGCCTGATGGCGGTCGGTGCGACGGTGCTCTGCTTCGGCGCGCTGTTCTCGCTCGGCCGCTCCGGCTACCGCAAGGACTGACGAACCGCACACGAAGAACCGCGCCGCCCCGAGGGACGACGCGGTTCTTCTCGTGTGTGCGGCCTTCGACAGGCGCAGGGATCGCTCACCCCACGCCGAGGTAGGCCTCCTTCACGGCCGGATCGGCGAGCAGCTCCTTGCCGGTTCCGGTGCGCGTGATCGCTCCGGTCTCGAGCACGAACGCGCGATGCGCCCTTGCCAGGGCCTGGTTCGCGTTCTGCTCCACCAGCAGCACGGTCGTACCCTGCGCGTTGATCTCCGTGATGATCTTGAAGATCTGCCGGATGAACTGCGGAGCGAGCCCCATCGACGGCTCGTCCAGCAGCAGCACGCGCGGCTGCGACATCAGAGCACGGCCGATCGCGAGCATCTGCTGCTCCCCGCCGGACATCGTGCCGCCGAGCTGCTTCTTGCGTTCGTCGAGCCGCGGGAACAGAGAGAACACGCGCTCGAAGGACTCCGAGACGCCCGACTTGTTCTTCAGGCCGAACGTGCCCATGTCGAGGTTCTCCAGCACCGTCATGCCGGGGAAGATCCCCCGGCCCTCCGGCGACTGCGAGATGCCCTTGACCACCCGCAGGTGCGCCTTCATCTTCGTGATGTCCTGGCCGTCGAACGTGATGGATCCGCTCGACGGCTGGAGCAGCCCGGAGATCGTGCGCATCGTCGTCGTCTTGCCCGCGCCGTTCGCACCGATCAGCGTGACGATCTCGCCCTCGTCGACCGAGAAGGAGATGTCGTGGATCGCCTTGATCCTGCCGTAGTGGACCGCGACGTCCTTGAGCTCAAGCAGCGTCATCTTCGGGCACTCCCAGGTAGGCGGCGATCACGCGCGGATCGTTGCGGATGGTGGCGGGCAGGTCGTCGGCGATCTTGCGGCCGAACTCCAGCACCACGATGCGGTCGGTGACGCCCATCACGAGCTTCATGTCGTGCTCGATGAGCAGCACCGTGTAGCCCTCGTCCCTGATGGACCGGATGAGCGCCATCAGATCCTCCTTCTCGGCCGGGTTGAAGCCGGCGGCCGGCTCATCCAGGCAGAGCAGCTTCGGATCCGTCGCCAGCGCGCGGGCGATCTCGAGGCGCCGCTGGGATCCGTAGGACAGATCCCTCGAGCGCTTCTGCGCGTGCTGGGCGATGCCGACGAAGTCCAGCAGCGCCATCGCCCTGTCCACGGAGCTCCTCTCTTCGCGGATGTGCCGCGGGGAGCGGATCAGCGCGCCGGGCACCGAGGTGCGGTGCCGGGCGTCGAGGCCCACCACCACGTTCTCGAGCGCCGTCATCTCGCCGAAGAGCCGAATGTTCTGGAACGTGCGCGCCAGGCCCATCCGCGTGATCTGGTGCTGCTTGCGACCCTTCACCGACGTCCCCTCCAGCAGCACGTCGCCGCTGGTCGGCCGGTACACGCCGGTCATCGCGTTGAAGCACGTCGTCTTGCCGGCGCCGTTCGGACCGATGAGACCGAGGATCTCGCCGCGCCTGATGTCGAAGGTGACGTCGTCGAGCGCGGTGAGGCCGCCGAACTTGATCGTGAGGTTCTTCACCTCGACGAGCTTCTCGCCGACCGCGACCTCGATCTCGCGCTCGGACTCCGCGCCTTCGACGAGCGGCGGCGCCTCGCCCGGCACGATGTCCGGCTCCGCGCCGTCGTCGAGCGTCGACTCCGCGGCCGACACGGCGTCGGTCACGGACTCCTCCGGAGTCGCATCTGCCCTGTTCTCGTTCTCGTCGGTCATGACGCTCCTCCCTCCGTGCGCGGCGTGGGTGCTCCCGGCGGTTCGGCGCCTCTCGGCGTCTTCGGTGGCGCGACCCATTCGATCGCCTTGCGCGAATACGCCATGAGCCGCATCTTCGCCGGGATGAGGCCCTGCGAGCGGTAGATCATCAGGATCACCAGGGCGACGCCGAAGATCAGGTACTTGTAGTCGGCGACGGCGGTGAACCGCAGCGGGATGTACGCCACGATCGCGCCACCCAGGATCGCGCCGACCTTGTTGCCCGTGCCGCCGAGGACGACGGCCGCGAGGAACAGGATCGAGGTCTGCACGTCGAACTTCTGGTTGTTCACGAAGCCGACCTGACCGGCGAACAGTGCGCCGGAGAGCCCCCCGACGCTGGCACCGATCGCGAACGCCCACACCTTGTACTTGAACGTCGGGACGCCCATCGTCTCCGCGGCGTCCTCGTCCTCGCGGATCGCGATCCAGGCGCGCCCGACGCGCGAGCGCTCCAGGTTGCCCGCGAGCAGCAGGATGATGATGAGGATCGTCACGGTCAGCCAGTACCACGGGGTGCCGTTCGAGTTCGCGAAGATCGGGATCCCGTTCGGCCCGTCCCCCGGCGGGCGGCCGACGTTCTGGAAGCCGACCTGGCCCTTCATCGCCGGGATGATGGTCGCCAGGATGCGCACGATCTCACCGAAGCCGAGGGTCACGATCGCCAGGTAGTCGCCGCGCAGCCGCAGCGTGGGCACGCCCAGCACGACGCCGAAGATCATCGCGATCACCATCGCCAGTGGAAGCGTCCACAGGTAGGGGATCTTCAGGTACGGCGAGTCGGGGCTGGTGAACATCGCCGCCGTGTAGGAGCCCACCGCGAAGAAGGCCACGTACCCGAGGTCGAGCAGGCCGGCGTAGCCGACCACAACGTTCAGGCCCACGGCGACGAGCGCGTACACGGCCATCGCGAACAGCGCGAGGGGCCAGTCGTTGCCCGGCGCCGTGCTGAGCGGGAAGAAGTTCAGATACGGCATCGCATAGGCGATCGCGACGACGATCAGCATCCACCCCCACTGCGCGGGGCGGGACAGCTCGTTCCAGCGCTCGCGAAGTCCGCGGAACGGTCCGCGGCGCAGGGTGGCGATGGACTCGGTCTCGATCGTCTCTCGGGCCGCTTCTGCCGTGGGCAGCGGGCGGGGCCCGTCGGATGAGGTGCTCATGCCCTGCTCCTTCCGAGAGTGGTGCCCAGGATGCCGGTCGGTCGGACCAGCAGCACGAGGACGAGGATCACGAAGGCCACGACGTCGGCCCACTGCGCGTCTCCGAGCAGGATCTGCCCGTAGTTGCCGACGATGCCCAGCAGGATGCCGCCGAGCAGCGCGCCGCGGACGTTGCCGATGCCGCCGAGCACGGCCGCCGCGAACGCCTTGACGCCGAGGATGAACCCGCCGTTGTAGATGACGCCCGAAGGCACCAGCATCACGTAGAACAGTGCGGCGGCTCCGGCCAGCAGACCGCCGATGATGAACGTGATCACGATGGTGCGCTCCTTCGAGACGCCCATCAGGGTCGCGGTGTCTGGATCCTGCGCCACGGCGCGGATCCCGCGTCCGGTGCGGCTGCGCCGGATGAACATGTCCGTGCCGACCATCAGCAGGATCGCCGAGACGACGATGATGATCTGCTGGTTGGTGATGATCGTGCCGAACACGTCGAACACCGGCGTCGCGATGAACATCGTCACCGCCGGCTGCGCGTTCGCCCCGCCGATGAACGGCAGGAAGATCAGGTACTGGATCGCGAACGAGACGCCGATCGCGGTGATCAGGAACGCCAGTCTCGGGGCGTTCCGTTTGCGCAGCGGTCTATAGGCGACCCGTTCGACGATGAACGCGGTGCCCGCGGAGAACACCATGCCGACCACGAGCGCGAGCAGCAGATCCATGATGATAGCCAGCGGTCCGATCGTCGGCGCGCTGGGGCCGAAGCCGAGCATCGTCAGGGTGATCACGACGCCGTAGGCGCCGACGATGAAGACTTCCGAGTGGGCGAAGTTGATCAGGCTCAGGACGCCGTAGACGAGGGTGTAGCCGACGGCGATCAGGCCGTAGACGGCGCCGAAGGTGAGGCCGTCGAAGGTGGCGCTCCAGAAGTTCTGGAGCAGAGAGTTGATATCGAAATTGATCCAGGACGAGTCCATGTGCACCACGGACTGGGCGACGAGATCGAGCATTCAGTTTTCACTTCCACAGAGGGCGCGACGTTGCGCCGGGAAAGAGCAGGGGCAGGGGATCCCGCGACACGGAGGAAGCCTCCGTGCCGCGGGATCCTTTCGGTCACTGACCGATCGGACCGATGTAGGCGATCTTGCCGCTGTCGACCTTGTAGCCGTACACGGCGGGCGCCTGCAGCTCTCCCGTGGAGTCCCACTTGTAGTGCTTGCTCAGACCGTCCTTGTCGTAGTTCTTGACCCAGTCCTTGAGGTCGGCGCGGCTGACCTTGCCCGCGTCGATGCCGCTCAGCAGCACGGTGGCCGCGTCGTAGCCCTCGATGGAGTACGTGCCGGGCTCCGCGTTGGAGGCCGCCTTGTACTGGCTCTCGAAGTCCTTCAGCAGCTCGCCCGGGATGCACGGGCAGGTGAAGAAGGCGTTCTTCGACGCGTCGCCGGCCAGCTTGATGAACTGGTCGTCCTTCACGCCGTCGGGGCCGACGAAGGCGCCGGTGTAGCCCTTGGCGACCAGTTGCTGGTCGAACGGGGCGGCCTCGGCGTAGTAGCCGGCGTAGTACACCGCGTCGGGCTTCGCGGTCATGATCTTGGCGATCACGGCCGAGAAGTCCTTCTGACCGGTGGTGACCTTGTCGCTGCCGGTCTTGGCGGAGCCGAGAGCCTCGCTGGTCGCGGTGGCCAGGCCGATGCCGTAGTCGGAGTCGTCCTGCACCAGGTAGACCTTCTTGGCCTTCAGCGTGTCGGTGACGAACTTCGCGGCGGCCGGGCCTTGCTGCGAGTCGTTGCCGAGGCCGCGGAAGAACGTGGTCCAGCCGTTCTTGGTCAGACCGGGGTTCGTGGCGGACGGGGTGATGTGCACCAGCCCCTGCTGCTCGAAGATGTTGCCCGTGGCCTTCGACTCGCCGGAGAACGGCAGGCCGATGACGCCGACGATGTCCGCCTCGCTGACCGCCTGGGTGACCGGGCCGGTCGCCTTGTTCGGGTCGCCCTCGGTGTCGAACTCCTTGAGTCCGACCTGGCAGCCCGGGTTCGCCTTGTTGTGCTGGTCGATCGCGAGCTTCACGCCGTTGACGATGTTGATGCCGAGCTGGGCGTTCGGGCCGGTCTCGGCGCCGATGTAGCCGAGGGTGAGGTTCGAGCACGTGGCCTTGCCGTCACCGGCGGGAAGGACCGCGTCCTTCGGCGTGTCGACCGACGACACCGTGGGGACATCGATCTTGCTGCTGCTGCCGGTCGTCGATGACGTGCCCCCGGCCTGATTCGCGCAACCCGCGAGCAGCAGCAGTGCGGCTGCGGCTGCGACCCCCGCGACGACTTTCTTTCGGATCATTTTGTGATTGCCTTCCGACTCGGGTCATCGACCGCCCCTTGCGAACGTCGATGTCTTCAAGGTGTGGCGAGCGTACCTCCATGTACGCGTCCCGCGCACGACATTAGTCCGACGGCGTCCAGTTTTCGCCTGCTAACGCGGAACGGTTGCTCGGATCGTTACATGCCCCCACGTGCGTCCGTCGCGGGCGCGGACCCGCGACGGTCCCGCGCCGCTTCATCCCGGAACGCGGGACGCCGTCGCCGACGCGCCCGCAGAGGCGACGCGGATCCGATCGGAAGCACCGGCACCGGCGCGCGCGGCAGCCGGACGCACAGCCCTGATCCCTGCCCCAACAGCGATACCCTGAATCCATCCCCCACCGGACACACGAGGAGATCACCGTGCCCACTGCCGCTGCCAACATCGGAGTCGTCGGACTCGCCGTCATGGGTTCGAATCTCGCCCGCAACCTCGCCAGCCGCGAGGGCAACACCGTGGCGATCTTCAACCGCAGCTACGAGAAGACGCAGGGCGTGCTGGATGCGCACCCCGAGGCAGGATTCATCCCCGCCGCGACCTACCAGGAGTTCGCCGACGCGCTGCAGAAGCCGCGCACCGCGATCATCATGGTCAAGGCCGGCGCGGGCACCGACGCCGTGATCGACGAGCTCGTCAAGGTGTTCGAGCCGGGCGACATCATCGTCGACGGCGGCAACGCGTACTTCCCCGACACCATCCGTCGCGAGAAGGCCGTGCGCGCCACCGGGATCAACTTCGTCGGCGCCGGCATCTCCGGCGGCGAGGAGGGCGCGCTCACCGGGCCTTCGATCATGCCGGGCGGATCCGACGAGTCCTGGGTGACCCTGGGCCCGATCCTGCGCTCGATCGCCGCGATCGCCGAGGGCGAGCCGTGCGTGACGCACGTGGGCCACGACGGCGCCGGACACTTCGTGAAGATGGTGCACAACGGCATCGAGTACGCGGACATGCAGCTCATCGCCGAGGCCTACGACCTGATCCGCCGCGGTACGGGCAAGAGCCCGGCCGAGATCGCCGAGATCTTCGCCGAGTGGAACAAGGGCGAGCTGGAGTCGTACCTCATCGAGATCACCGCCGAGGTGCTCCGTCAGGTCGATGCCTCCACCGGCGCGCCGCTCGTGGACGTCATCCTCGACCAGGCCGGTGCCAAGGGCACCGGCGCGTGGACCGTGCAGACCGCGCTCTCCCTCGGTGTCCCCGTCTCCGGCATCGCCGAGGCCACGTTCGCCCGCTCGCTGAGCTCGCACCCCGAGCAGCGCGTCGTCGCCGGCGCGCTCCCCGGCCCGGCTGAGGAGTTCACCGTCCCCGCCGACCAGGTCGACACGTTCATCGAGGACGTGCGCCTGGCGCTGTACGCGTCGAAGATCGTCGCGTACTCGCAGGGCTTCGACGAGATCCGCGCCGGGGCCGCCGAGTACGGCTGGAACATCGACCTCGGCGCGATCTCGAAGATCTGGCGCGGCGGCTGCATCATCCGCGCGCAGTTCCTGAACCGTATCGCCGACGCGTACGCCGAGACCCCTGACCTGCCGGTCCTGATGGCCGCGTCGTACTTCGCCGAGGCGATCGGCCGCGCCCAGGCCGCCTGGCGCCGCGTCGTCGTGGCCGCCGCGCAGGCCGGGATCCCCGCCCCCGCGTTCTCCTCGTCGCTGTCCTACTACGACGGGATCCGCGCCGACCGCCTCCCCGCCGCTCTCGTGCAGGGCCAGCGCGACTTCTTCGGCGCACACACCTACAAGCGCATCGACAAGCCCGGCACCTTCCACACCCAGTGGTCGGGCGATCGCACCGAGATCGAGGCCGTCGACACGCACTGACGCAGCCCCACCGACGAGTCGTCCCCGTCAGCGCACCCCATGGAGTGCGCTGACGGGGACGACTCGCAAGTGGGGGGCTGGCGGCGGAGGTGGCGCGGCCTCAGGGGCGCGCGACGGCGCGACGGAAGGCCGCGGCGCGCGCGGCGAGGGCGGCGAGGTCTCCTGAGGGCGTCGCCGCATCGCCGAGGAGCGGGCCTCCGACACCGACCGCGAACGCTCCGGCCTCGAGGTACTCCCCCACCGACCCGACGGACACTCCGCCGACCGGGATGATCCGCGCGTGCGGCAGGGGCTCCCGGACGGCACGGATGAATCCTGGGCCGAGACCGGATGCCGGGAAGAGCTTCACGGCCGCGGCGCCGAGGTCCAGACCGCGCTGGATCTCCGTGGGCGAGTAGACGCCGGGGAGCACGCCGATGCCCTCCCTGACCGCGTACCCGACGGACTGGCTGAGCGTCGGCGTCACCATGAACTGCGCACCGGCCGAGACGGCCCTGTCGACATCCGCCGGGGTGAGGGCCGTGCCGGCGCCGATCATCGCGCCGGCCGGAGCATCCTTGACGACCTGCGCGATCGCCTCCTCCGCCCCGTCCAGGGTGAGCGCGATCTCCAGCGTCAGGACGCCGGCGTCCAGCAGCGTCCGCGCCGCCGCGACCGTGGCATCGACGTCGCTGCCGCGGAGGATCGCGATGAGCCTGCTCTCGCCGAGCCGTTCCTGCAGGCGGCCGTTGTCCACGACGCTCACGAGTCGCTCCGACCGGCCGACTCGTCGCGGTGACCGCCGAGAGGGATCGCGCCGCCCCACGGCAGCGCGGGAGCGCCGCCGACGTCGACCCGCACGCCCAGGATCGCACCATCCGCCGCGGAGGGGCGGGGCAGCCCGATGCTCGCGGTCGTGATCACCAGCAGGTCGTCGACGAGCGCGACCGCGGTCGGCCTCGTCGCGGGGAGCGCGATCGTCTCATCGAGCGTCCCGTCGGGCGAGTAGCGGCGCACCTCCCCTGCATCCCACACCGCGACCCAGAGCATCCCCTCGCTGTCGATCGTCATGCCGTCGGGGTTCCCTCCGCCGACGGCGCACACCGTGCGGCGACGCGACAGCCGGCCGTCCGGCGCCACATCGAACGCCTCGATGCTGCGGTGCGGAAGCGTGTCGATGTAGTACATCGTGGATCCCGTGCCGTCGAAGACGAGGCCGTTGGACACCGTAACCCCGCCGAGGCGTTCGACCGCGACCCCGTGCTCGTCGATGCTCCAGAGGGAGCTGTGCGGATCCCGCGGCATCGACTGGCTGCCCACCCAGAAGCGCCCGGAGGGATCGCAGGCCCCGTCGTTCATGTAGTCGTCCGGTTCGGCGAGATCCGCGACGACGGACGTGATGCCGCCCTCATCCGCCACGTGGACCACCCCGCGCTCCGTCGCGACGATCCATCCTGCCCCCGCCTCGACGAGAGGCGCCGGCGCGCCGATCTTCGCCCCGACGAGCACGGATCCGCCCTGCTGCAGTCGTCCGCCCTCGATGCGCCCCCGGTGGAAGCGCCCCGTCGCCATGTCGATCCAGGCCAGACCGCCGTCCCTGCTGTCCCAGCGCGGCGACTCGGCCTGTACGTATCGTTCGTCGGAGATGATCTCGACGGTTCGTGAGCGGGGTGAACGCGACATCCTTGCCCTCTTTCACTGGTAGGCGATAACCGTTATGTGGCAGACTATCTCACAATATGCATACCTCTTGCGCGAAAAGCGATCCGATGATGAAGCGGGGAACCTGCCGATGACTTCCACCCTCCACGGCTTGATGCCGATCCTGGCGACGCCGTTCGATGAGACGGGCGCGCTCGATCGCGCCGGCCTTCGGCGACTGGTCGACTTCGAACTCGCCTCCGGCGTCGACGGCGTGGCCGTGTTCGGGATGGCGAGCGAGGGCTTCGCGCTGACGACGGAGGAAAGACGCGCGATCCTCGACGATGTCGTCTCCGTCGTAGACGGACGCATTCCCGTCATCGCCGGCGTCAACGGCACATCGACCGCGACGTCGATCGAGCAGGCCCTCCTCGCGGAGGAGGGCGGCGCCGACGCGCTCATGGTGCTTCCGCCGTTCATGGTGAAGCCGGCCGCGGCCACGCTCGTCGACTTCTACGGAGAGGTCGCGGGATCCACCTCCCTGTCCGTCATGGTGCAGGACGCCCCCGGCGTCACCGGCGTCGCCATGACGCCGGGACTCATCGCCGAGCTCGCCCGTCTCGACGGCGTCGACTCCGTCAAGGTCGAGGCGCCGCCCACCGCCCCCAAGGTCGGGGCCGTCGTCGATGCGCTCGGCGGTACGGACTTCGCCGTGCTCGGCGGCCAGAACGCCCAGTTCTGCCTGGAGGAGTACGCGCGCGGCGCCGTCGGCACGATGCCGGCCTGCGAGTTCCCCGACCTGCTCGGCCCTGTGCTGGCCGACTTCGTCGCGGGGCGCGTCGAAGAGGCGCGCGCGGGCTTCCGTCGTATGCTCCCTCTCGTGCTGATCGGACTGCAGGGCGGCATCGCGTGGGCGGTGCACAAGGAGGTGCTGGTGGCGCGCGGGATCATCGAGCACGCCACCGTGCGCTACCCGGCGGCCCGCCTCGACGCCGGCAGCCGTGCCGCGGTGCACCTCGTCCTCGAGGAGCTCGCCCTTCCTCCCCTGCCGACCGCGGTGCGCGTGTGAGCAGTCGTGTGCTGCTGATCGGCGGCGGTTCCGACATCGGCATCGCGATCGCGCGCGCGTTCGCGGAGCGCGGCGACGCCGTCGTCGGCGTGGGACTGGAGCCGACCGTCGATCCGGCCTTCGCGAGCTTCCTCGTCGCCGACTGCAGCCGCCCGGAAGGCGCGGGAACGGCTGTCTCCGACGCGGCGGCCGCTCTCGGCGGCATCGACGTCGTCGTTCTCGCGGCGGCGCGGATGCCGATCGGCCGCGTAGAGGCGACGAGCGACGAGGACTGGCGCGGGGCGCTCGGAGCGACCCTCGACTCGGCGTTCTTCGTCGCCCGCGCGGCGCTGCCGCTGCTCGCACCAGGCTCGTCGATCGTGGCGGTCACCTCGGTCAACGCCACGCTCGCGGCTCCTTCCCTGCCCGCGTACGCCGCGGCCAAGGCCGGCGTCGAGGCGCTCATGCGGCAGCTCGCGCTGGACTACGGCCCCCGCGGGATCCGCGTCAACTCGGTGCAGCCGGGGAGCATCTCCGCCGACGACACCGGCGAGACCGAAGGCTACCCGCTGGGCAGGATCGGGCGCCCGGAGGAGGTCGCGTCGGTCGTCGCCTTCCTCGCGTCGGAGGGCGCGTCGTTCATCACCGGGGCGACGATCCCTGTCGACGGGGGGCTCTCCATGTCCTCCCCGGCCTCGTGGCTGAAGCCGGTGCTGCGCGACCGCTGGCTCTGAGGACCGTTCCGAACGAACACGAATGCCGCGCCGGAGATCCTCCGGCGCGGCATTCGTGTTCGAGGCTCAGGAGTTGGAGTCGAGCAGCCCCTGCACTTCCTTCTTCAGGGCGTTGAGACCGGCTTGGACGTCCACCTGACCGGCGAGGATCGTCGCGACACCGCCGCCGATCGCGGCGTCGATCTGCGCCGTCACCGCGACGCGATCCCAGGCCGCGGCCCGCGCGTGCTCCGACACCTGGGTGCGGAACGTCCCCTGGAACTTGTCCGCCGCGAGCGCGGGGATCTTGTCCGCGACGCTCTTCGCCGCGGGAGCCACGGCCGACCGCTCGTACAGCGCCGTCGCGGCCGCGACATCGGTCGCCGCGTAGGTGATGAACTCTCGGCTCGTGACCTCGCCCTCACCGGCCGTCGCGAACAGGCCGCTGCCCCAGGCGCGGTTGTAGGACTTCTTGCCGTCCACCGTGGGGCGCGAGATCGCGCTGACGTTGTCGACGATGTTCTGGGCCGCGCCGTTCTTCTTCAGGAAGGTCGGCACGAGCGGCGCATCGTCGTAGAGCGCCGCCCGCCCGCTCGCGAACAGGATCCGGGCGTCGCTGCGGGCGACGTTGGTCTGCGTGAGTCCCGCATCCATGAGGGACTTGTACCAGGTGATGGCCTTGACGCTCGCCGCGTCGCCGATCGTGCACTTCAGGTCATCCGTGACGACCTCGCTCCCGAAGCCCCACATCCAGTGCACGGCGTCCTTGAGGTCGGGGTTCTTGGTCACCGCCGCGTACGGGATCAGCGAGGAGTCCTGGGCCTTGATCTTCTCGAGCGCCGTCGCGAACTGCTCGACGGTCATGCCGGACTTGATGCCGACGCTCTTGGCGATCTCGCCGTTCGTGGCGATGCCGATCCCCGAAGCGGTCAGCGGCAGCACGAGCAGCTTGCCGTCCTTGGTGTACGAGTCGAGGACGCCCTGGGGGATCCCGAGACCCTTGGCCAGCTCGGTCAGATCGGCGAGCAGGTCCATGGGCGTGAGCACCTGCCATCCGCCTGACTGACCGACGCCGAGGAGCTTGCCGGAGCGGCCCGTGAGCGCGAGCTGGGTGGCGGCCTGGTCGTACGGGTAGATCACCGGCGCGACGGTCACGCCGGCGTCCTTGGAGAACCCGTCGATGATCCCCTGCCAGGCAGGCTTGAGCGCTTCCTCGCCGAGCGAGTTGCCGTAGAAGTTGATGGTCTTGGCCTTGGTCGCGGCATTTGCCGTGGCGCCCGGGGGCGTCGCGGCCGGGGTCGCGCAGCCGGCAAGGGCGAGGACGCCGAAAGCGGCCAGGGCGGTGCCGCCGCCGAGGAAGGCACGACGACTCAACTGCGAGTTCGGGATGTTCATGGGCACAGCTCCTTCAGGGACAGATCGGGAATCAGGGTGTTTCGGGGACAAGCGGCTAGCCCTTCACCGCCCCGGCCGCCAGGCCGGAGACGAAGTAGCGCTGGAGGACGACGAAGATGATGACGAGCGGGAGCGAGGTGATCAGGGAGGCCGCCATGAGCGCCGGCCAGTCCGCTGTGCCCTCGTGGATGAACGCCTGCGTGAGGCCGGCCGGCAGCGTCTGCTTGTCGGGACCTGCGAGCGTGAGCGCGAAGAGGAGGTCGCTCCACCCGCGCATGAAGGCGAACATCGCGGCGGTGATGAGCCCCGGCACGACCAGTGGGAAGACGATCCGGAACACGGTGGCGGTCCGGGAGAGCCCGTCGACCTTCGCGGCCTCGAGGATGTCGTCCGGAAGGCCGTCCATGATCCCCTTGAGCAGGAAGACGGTGAGCGGCAGCGTGAAGGTCGTGAACGAGAGGATCAGGGCCGCATACGTGTACAGCAGGCCCGCGGAGCTCAGCATCAGATACAGCGAGATGAGCAGCAGCGCACCGGGGATCAGCTGACCGATGAGGAACATGAACATGATCGCGTTGCGTCCGCGATAGCGGAACTTCGAGAGCGAGTAGGCCATCAGCCCGCCGACCAGCACGGCCAGCAGCGCGGTTCCGCTCGACACGATGATGCTGTTTCCGAGGTTCTTCAGAAGCGCGTCGTTCTGGAAGAAGCCGACGAAGTTCTCGATCGTCGGATCCACAGGGAAGAACGGCCGGTTCTGGGCGAACACGTCCTCCTTCTTCGTGAACGCCGTCGCGGTGAGCCAGTACACCGGAAGCAGGCCGAACAGGGCGAGCACGATCAGGCCCACGCGCCCGGGGACGGACAGATGAGGGCGGATGATCCCCTCGCCGACGTCGCGGTTGCGGCGCATCATTTCTCCAGTCGTCGGTTGAGGAGCAGATATCCGCTCGAGATGATCGCGAGCAGGACGAGCCAGAGCGCCCCCATCGCGGAGGCCTTGCCGAGCTCGTAGCTGCCGAAGGCGAGGTGGTAGAGACTCACGGCGAGGGTCGTGGTCGAGTTGCCTGGTCCCCCGCCGGTCATCACGAAGATCGTGTCGAAGTTGCCGAAGTTGTAGATGAACTCGAGCACGGCGACGAGAGTGACGGGACCGGCGATGTGCGGCAGCGAGATGTACCGGAAGCGCTGAGCGCGGGTCGCGCCGTCGATCGTCGCGGCCTCGATCTGCTCGCTGGGGAGCGTCTGCAGCACGGCGAGCGCGACCACCATGATCCAGGGGAAGGAGTGCCAGGTCTTCGCGATGATCACGGCGGTCATCGCTCCGACGGGATTGCCAAGCATGCTGATCTCGGGCAGGCCGAGGAGCGTCAGGATGTGGTTCACGACGCCGTAGCTGTCGTTGAAGATCCACGCCCAGAGGAACGACACGACCACACCCGGCAGCAGCCACGGCAGCATCAGCGCGCCGCGCAGGACGGTGCGGCCGCGCATCCGCGAGTTCAGCAGCATCGCCAGGGCGACGCCGAGGAACAGCGGGAAGACCGTGGACAGCGAGGCGAACACGAGCGTCGTACCGAGTCTCGCCACGAACTCGTCCCAGATCAGCGCGTAGTTGTCGAAGCCGACGAACGTGCGCTCCGGACGCAGCAGGGACTGGTCGTAGAGGCTGGTGCCGATGCTCGAGACGAGCGGGAAGATCGCGATCACGAGGAACAGCAGGACCGCAGGAAGTGCGATCATGAAACCGAAGGTGCGGTCCTTCGCGCCCAGCGTGGAGCGGCGTCCCGAGCGCGGCGGCGGGACCTGCTCGCGGATCTCTGGCCGCTCGAGGGTGGCTTGTGGCATGGCATTCACTTTCCGGGTGGGGTGGACCCTGCGGTCCCCTGCACGTCGTCGTCGCAGTCGTCGACGATGACGTGCAGTCAGTCAACCACAATGCGGATGCGAAATCCACAAAATGCATAAGACACCCACATTTGCCTTGCCTGGCATCAACAGTCTCATTAGGATGACTGGCAACGGCTTCGCAGATGCGGTGGCCGCTGGGAGGAGAAGTCGCGATGGCATCGGAATCGGTGGGGGGCACCCAGACCGTGGAGCGGGCGATGTCCCTGCTCGCCTGCTTCACCGAGGAGTCGGGTGAGCTGCGGGTCTCCGAGCTCTGCACGCTGACGGGCCTCGGGCAGTCCACCGTCTCCCGCATGATGTCGGCCCTCGACCGGATGAAGTTCGTCGTCCAGGACGGCCGGACCGGTCTGTACCGGCTCGGGCCGGCGGCGGTCGCCCTCGGGACGATCGCGCTCAACGGCTCGCCGATCTTCCGCGCGTCGCGGCAGATCGCGCAGAACCTGGCCCGCCGGATCGAGATCGGCGTGAACGTCGCCGAGCTCAGCGGCTTCACCTTCACCTACCTCTGCAACTTCGAGGGCGCGCTCGCCCCGAAGTCGTTCGCGATGGCCGGACGCACGGGCCCCCTGCACGCCACGGGCCTCGGCAAGGCCCTGCTGTCCGGAATGACGTCCGAGAAGGTCGACGAGTACTTCGAGCACTCCCCTCAGCGCTTCACCCCGCACACGATCGTCGACCGCGACGCCATGCAGGTCGCGCTCGACGAGAGCCGCAGCCGTGGATACGCGACCGAGATCGAGGAGCTCGCCTTCGGGCGCGCCTGCATCGCGGCGCCGATCCACAACAGGGCGGGCGAGATCGTCGCGGCGCTCTCGGCGAGCGGACCTCTCTCCGTGCTCGACCTGCACGCCCCGCACCAGGAGCTCGCGCTGCAGCTCATCGAGGCGGCGGACGAGATCTCGGTCGCGCTCGGCTACAGCCCTTCCCGCTCCGCGAGCGCCTTCGCGGCGCTCTGACCCGCCGCCGCGATCCGATCGCGGCGCCCTGAAGCTCATCGCCGCGGCAGACGCCGTCGGCCTCCTCCCCCACGACTGTCTTCGGAGACCCTTGTGAAGATCACGCGCGTCCAGACGTTCCCCCTCTTCCTGTCGAGGGAGGATGCAGATGACTCCTATGCGGGCGACACGGGCGTGGCCCATCGCGGCTACGTCATCCGGCCGCCGTGGCGGAGCCTGTACTCCCCCGGCTACGAGACGCTCCTCGTCAAGATCGAGACCGACGAGGGGCTCGTCGGATGGGGCGAGGCACTCGCCCCCGTCGCCCCCGAGGTGGTCGCCGCGGTGGTCGATCACCTGCTCGCCCCGCTCATCCTCGGCGAGGACCCGCGATCCGTGCGGACGCTCTGGCACAGGATGACCGAGTCCATGCGCGAGCGCGGGCATCTCACCGGGCACCAGGCGGACGCCATGGCGGCGGTCGACATCGCGCTCTGGGACCTCTGGGGGCACGCGACGGGCCTCTCCGTCTCCGAACTCGCGGGCGGTCGCTTCGCGGAGATCCTGCCGACCTACGTCTCCGGCATCCGCGGGAACGACGACGCCGAGCGCGTCGACAAGGCAACGGCGTTCGTCGAATCCGGCGTGCGGCGGATCAAGCTGCATCTCGGCACCGACATCCGCACCGATCTCGCCACCTACGACGCGATCCGTGCGGTGCACCCGGATCTCGATCTCGCGCTCGACGCGCACTGGACCTACCGGCTCGGCGAGGCGAAGGCCCTGGGGCGCGAGCTGGACGACCGCAGGGCCTGGTTCTTCGAGGCGCCCCTGGCGCCGGAGGACGTCGAGGGCCACCGCGATCTCGCCGCGTCGCTCGCGACGCCGATCGCGATCGGCGAGGCGATGCGCAGTCGTTTCGAGTTCACCGACTGGCTCGCCCGCAGGGCTGTCGGCCTGACGCAGCCCGACATCGGCCGCACGGGCATCACCGAGGGGCTCGCGATCGCCGCGGTCGCCGACGCGTTCCACGCGCAGGTCGCTCCTCATCATTCCGCCGCCTTCGGCCTCGCCATGGCCGCGGGGGTGCACGTCGCGGCGAGCGCCACCTCGCTGCTCGCCTTCGAGTACCAGCCGTTCACGCTGCCCGTCGCCAACCTCATCCTGACCACCCCGCTCGAGGTGCGACCGGATGGAGGGTTCATCGTCCCCACCGGCCCAGGACTCGGCGTCACGGTGGACGAGGCGGCCGTCGCGCAGTTCGTCCGGCGCTGACCGCAGCGCCCAGAAGAGGGGTGGACCGGAGCCGCGCTCCGGTCCACCCCTCTTCCGTCAATCCCCGACCCGCACGAACTGCGCGGCGCTGACCCGGTGGATGCTCGTGCTGCGGACCTCCAGCCGCACGACGCCGGGAGCGCCGGCGTCGTAGCGGAAGGTGCCCAGCGCACGCCAGGCGGCCGCGCCCTGGGTCTGGTCCACGATCACCTCGCTGCTGCCGCCCTGGTGCTCGACGACGTAGGCCGCCGACGTGGTCGTCGTCGGATTGGTCGGGTACCAGACCGAGACGCGGTAGAGACCCGGCTGAGGAAGGTCCGCCTTCCAGGTCACCGTGCTGCCGACGGAATCGGTGTCGCTGTACCGCGTGCGCGTCCCGTTCCAGCCGGAGAGACCGCTCGGATACCACCGTCCGGTCTCGAGGTACCCGGGCCAGGGCGACTGCGTGTGCACGATCACGCCTTCGTCGGCCATCCGCACCAGGACCCCGCGGCGCAGGGTCTGATCCAGCCTCGCCTCGAATCGCGTGCTCGATCCCGGAGCGACGCCCGCCCCTGCCGTCACGGTCCAGGTGTGCGTCAGATCGGAGCGCGGCGGCACGACGACGGCCGCGTCCCGCTGATCGATGGTCCAGCCGGTGGCGCCGTAGAGGGCGAGCGTGCCCTGGAGCGGCGTCACGCCGGTGTTGATCACCAGGGCGGTCAGCTTCACCGTCGCCCCTGGACCGCTGGCGACCTCGGTGTCCGATGCGAGCGAGACGAGCCGGCGCCGATCGATCACCTCGATCGACGCGGGCCTCAGCGTGACGGGCGTCGCCCCTGGAACCGACAGGGATCCGGCGACCTGAACCTCCCCGAGCGCGGCGGACGCCGCGATCACGACCGCGGCCTCCACGCGGACCGTCGCGTGCGCGGGAGCCGCGATCGCCGGCACTGTGCCGTCGAGCTGCCACCCGCTCGGCAGGGTCAGCCCGACGCTGCCGGCGATCGGCTGCGCCGTCCCGTTGCGCACCTCGATGATCAGCGGGACCCTGTCGCCTGCCGTGCCCGTGGCCTGGGCGACCACGTCGCCCGAGACCTCCGTGCCGGGGCCGGCGAGCCGGGCCGGCAGGCGCAGCGTGACCTCGGCCGTGGTCGCCCCGCCGGCCGAGACCGTGTAGGCGAACGTCTTCGCCGGGTCGTCCACCGGGATCGTCCACTCGTAGGGATACCCCTTGGCGGGCGCCTGCTGCGCGGCCTGTCCGCCGATCCGGTAGGAGAGCGTCGCCTGCTGCTCCGTGTCGATCTGCACGTACGCGTCGTACCCCTGCCCGCCGGGGCGCACCAGCAGCATCCCGCGGACCAGTCCGTAGTCGGTCGCCGGATCCGAATCGACCTCGCGGAAGCTGTCCGGACCGTGGTCGACGATGTCGTCGAACGGCAGCTCCGGCCGCTGCACCGCCACATCCCGGACGATCAGGGCGAGCAGTCCGTGCCCCGGCACGGTGACCGTGACCCGGCCGTCGACCGCTGCCTGGGAGGAGCGTGTGCCGTCCGCCGCAACGACCTCGACCGCCGGCGCGGCGGTGCGCGGCAGTCCGGTCAGCTCGCCGGCGAGGTCGACGACGACCTGCTGGGCGTCGGACGCCGAGTTCGTGAGGCTGAGGTAGACCGCACCGTTGCCCACACCGGCGATCCAGTTGATCAGCGGGTTGTCCAGCGCGATCAGGCCCGCCGGGAAATACGGCCACACCCCTGTCTCGCCGAAGAACGAGCCGGGCGCGTGGCCGTAGGCGAAGAACTTGAAGTAGGCGAAGTCCGCCTCGAAGACGTGCGGGAACTCGATGCTGCCGGAGCTGCGGTAGAAGCTCTCGCTGATCAGATAGTCCATGGCGAGACCCAGCTGCGCCGGCGCGTGATGGAAGTAGTACCCGGTGATCCCGACGGGACCGCTCGTGGCGAAGTCCGGCTTCATGTGCGCGACCTGGAACTGCCGGCCGTAGTAGCCGGGATACGTCGTGAATCTGCCGATCACCATGTTGTGCGCGACGTCGGCCAGCAGCGAGTCCCCGGTGTGGTGGGCGAGGCGCAGCAGCGCTCCGGCCCAGCACGGATTGAAGACGTACCCTCCGCCGGGATCCGTCACGGCGCTCACCCCGAGCTTGAACGACGAGAGCGCCTCGAAGGTGAGACCCGAGGGCGAGACGTACCATGCCGGAACAGTCTCGGTCGCCACACCCGTGACCGGATACGGCGGCAGCGATGAGCGGGACTCCCAGTCGTACTGCTGCGTGATCACGTGGCCCACCGGAACCGTGACGGTCTGGTCCGGCACGGGCCGCACCGCGGTCTGCGTGATGAACCGCTGCACCTCCCGATGCGCTCCCTCGAGGAACACCGCCTCCCCCGTCACCTCGAACAGCTCGAGCAGGTCGACCCAGTACTTGGAGAAGCTGTAGGCGAAGCCGCCCGGCGGCTGGCCGTTGCCGCGGTACGGCGTGAGGATCTGCTCCTGCACGTAGCGGCGGCCGATCAGACTCGCCTCCGCCAGATAGGCGGGATCGCCGGTGGCCCGGTAGGTCGCGAGCGGGACGGCGAAGGGCGCACGGCTCTGCCCGACGACCCCGGACTTCGTGGCCTGCACCGCGAGCCGCTGGATCCCCGCGTTCCGCCCGTGGGTGAGCTGGTAGAGGGCCGTCAGGTTCACCGCATCCGTGGGGATGCGGCCGAGCCGGTACTGCGTCGTGTCGTTGTAGACCGGGCTGCCGATGACCGGCGAGTGCCCGATCCCCTTGCGCGACACCTGGTACTCGATCAGCGGGCGGGCGCGCCGGTCGTACAGCGTGCCGCCGGTCTTGCCCGTGAGATAGTGCGCGGAGAGCACCACCCCGCTCGCGGCGGTGCGGACGGCGTCCTCGTTCTCCACGTCGACGAAGCCCTTGGCGCGGTTCCACCAGCCGGAGAAGGACGGGATGTAGTCCGTCGAGTCGTCCCCGGCGGGTTCGACGGCGATCAGGTCCGCCATCGCATGCACGGCGTCGGTCAGCGATCGCTCGTAGACGTTGCGCCGATAGGCCGTGACCCCGTACTCGCCGCGGCAGAGCGCGGTGTAGGCGTCGTAGAGGGCGCCTGCCTGTGCGGCCACGCCGAACGCGAAGCCGCGCTCCTCCCCCGCCGCCATCGCCGTGCGGAGCCCGGGTTGCGGCGAGTACATGCAGGGCACGAGGTCGAGGCTGTCGTTGCGCAGGCTCATGCCGTACGGCTGCCGGTCCGACATGAGCTGCCGCTCGTGCACGAACTCCGCGACCTCGGAGGGCAGGTAGACGCCGGAGGTGACGGGGATCCCGGCGACGGCGTACTGCGTGAGCGCCATCGGGGCGAACAGCTCCCATGCCCCGAGCGGGGCCGAGCCGTCGAGGACCGAGAGCGCGTGCTGGTACGAACCGCACAGCACCTCGTCGAGATCGTCGAGCGACCGGGCGTCCTGGCTCTGATAGCCGACGATGTAGTCCCCGGCGTTCTTCGCGGTCAGCACGTGGTGGGCTTCCGGATTGTCGCCTTCCAGCCGCCACCGCACGACCAGCTCGATGTCGTCCGTGCTGGTGCGCAGCTCGATCGCCTGCGGACCGAGCACCTGGAAGGAGGTGAATCCCAGCCAGCTCGGCGCCAGCGGGCCGTAGAGCTCCGGCGCGCTGCCGGACGGCAGCGACCCCTTCAGCACCACCCACTGCTCGTCGAAGCGGTGCGCGGAGTCCGTCACGGGGAGCCATCCGCCGTCGTGCGCGATCTCGAGATCGCGGACGATGGTCGCCCCTCCGTCCCAGGTGGCCTGGAAGAAGGTCATCCGGTGGTTCGTGCCGACCAGCTGCGCGACCTGGGTCACCGCCAGGTTCGGCTTGTCCAGCCGCCGCAGCGCGTCCGCGTAGGCGCCGGTCGCCGTGGGGAGCTCGGTGGCCGCGGCCGATGAGCCGCCGGCCTGCGCGCCGAGGACCGGCGGGAGCACACCCGCGATCACCAGCATGCGCAGCACGGATCGCCGACTCCACTGCAGGGAGCCCTCGTCATCTCTCGCGTTCTTCCTTGCAATCATGATGCATATATTGCAATCCGTATGCGATGATGTCAATGGATCCTCCCGCAAGGACGCGAACGCCGGCTGCACGGCACAATCGAGGAGGAACGCAAAAGGTGAGGAGTCAGCCGGTGCCCGGCGGAACACCCGAAGAACTGACCGAGTATTCACTCGGAGCACTGCTCGTGCCGACGCCGGAGCAGCCGGAACCGGAGGACTTCGACCGGTTCTGGCAGTCGACCTTCGCGGAGTTCGGCACCGGTGCCGTCGCGTGGCGGACCGTGCGGGAGGGGGACGCGACGCCGACGCATCGCGTGACCGAGATCCGCTTCCACTCCTCCGCGGACGAGCCGGCCACCGCGTTCGTCATGGTGCCGCACGCGGCGTCCGCCATTCGGCGCGGTCTCGTGGTCGGGCACGGCTACGGGGGCCGCACGGGTCCCGACGTCGAGCGCGTGCCCGCGGACACGGCCGCGATCTTCCCCTGCGCGCCGGGAACCCACCCCGATGCCCCCAGTCGCTTCCCCGCACTTCCGGCCGAGCACGTGCTGGCGGGTATCGCGCACCGGGACACCTATTCGCTCCGCTTCGCCGCGGCGGACGTCTGGCGCGCGGCGACCGTGCTGCTGGATCTGGCCCCTCACGCCGCGGGCGCCCTCGACTTCAGCGGCAGCAGCTTCGGCGGCGGCATCGGCGCCATGGCGCTTCCATGGGACGCGCGCTTCCGCCGCGCGGCACTGGACGTCCCCAGCTTCGGCGCGCACGCGATCCGGCTCACCCGACGCTGCACCGGGAGCGGAGAGGCCGTCCGGATGCATCTCCGCACGCATCCCGAGGCTCGATCCACGCTCGACTACCACGACGCGGCGACCGCGGCCCGCCGCCTCCGCATGCCGGTGCACGTCGGGGCCGCCGTGCTCGATCCCGCGGTCGATCCGCGCGGACAGTTCGCGGTCTACCACGCGCTCGCGGAGCCGCGGCGGCTGACGGTGCGGGCCAACGGGCACATCGACGGCCCAGAGGGACGGCTCGCCGACGCGCTGGCCCTGCAGGCGTCGATCGACTTCCTGGCGCTGCCCGACGACCGGCTGCAGAGCGAGACGAGCACCAGCCCGGCGAGCCCCGCCCCAGTCTGAGCCCCCTCCGAGGCGCTGGCCTGAGCCCCCTCCACTTGCGAGTCGTCCCTGTCAGCGCACCCCAGGGGGTCCGCTGACAGGGACGACGCGGAGATGGAGGGTCATACCTCGGCCAGGCGGCCGTTCTTGAGCCGCAGCCGACGGTGCGCGCGCTTCGCCACCGCCGAGTCGTGCGTGACCACGATGAGGGTCAGCCCCTCCGCGCAGAGCGACTCGAGCAGCACCAGGATCTCGTCGCGCATCTCCTCGTCGAGGTTGCCGGTGGGCTCGTCGGCGAGCAGCACGCGGGGCTTCTTCACGATCGCCCTGGCGATCGCGACCCGCTGCTGCTGGCCGCCGCTCAGCTCGCCAGGCAGATGATCGCCGCGGTCGGCGAGGCCCACGTGCGCGAGCGACTCGTCCACCCGAGCGCGGCGCTCCTCGGCCGGGATCTTGAGCGGTACGAGCGCCATCGCCACGTTCTCCCTCGCCGTGAGCGTGGGGATGAGGTTGAAGCCCTGGAACACGAATCCGATCTCCTCGGCGCGCAACCGGCCGAGTTCGCGGTTCGACGCGGTGGACAGCTCGGTGCCCCCGAGCGCGAGCGATCCTCCCGAGGGGCGGTCCAGAGCGCCGAGCAGCTGCAGCAGCGTGGACTTCCCCCCGCCCGTCGGGCCCTGGATAGTGACGAACTCGCCCGCCCTGATCTCGGCGGTCGCGCCGGCCAGCGCCGTGACCGTGCGTCCCTTCGTCCGGTAGGTGCGGGTGACGTCGGTCAGCCGGTACAGCGCCTGCGGCTCGGTCTCGATGATGCTCATGATGTCGTCTCCTGTTCGGGTGAGTGGGTGTCAGGCGGCGGACCGCAGCGCTTCGGCGGGGCTCAGCCTGGCCGCCCGCCATCCGCCGATCGCGCCGGCGACGAGACCGCCGAGGATCGCGAGGCCCACGGCCGCGACGAGGATCCCCACGCTGAGGGGCGCGTGCAGCACGACCGCCTGCGCGGCCTCGCCGAGGCCACGCAAGGCTCCGCCGCCTCCCCCGCCCTGGAACGCTCCGCCCGCGGCTCCCGCACCGGCCTGTCCGGTTCCCGTGCCCGCGGCGCCTCCGCCGCGCCCGAAGCCGGCGGCGGACGCGCCGGAGATCGTGGGCTGGACGAGGTTCACGACGAGGATCCCGACGAGACCGAGCGCGAGCCCCGCCGCTCCGCCGATGAGGCCCTGGACGAGCGACTCCCCGGCCACCTGGCGGACGATCCGCCCGTTCGACCAGCCGATCGCCTTGAGCGTGCCGAACTCCCTGGTGCGCCGGGCGACTCCGGAGAGCGTGAACAGCACCGCGAGGAGCACGGCGACCGCGAGCACGATGATCGACAGCCACGTGCCGAGGCCCTCGATCATGCCGGCGGCGCTCGCGAGGGATCCGGAGACCGTGGAGGCCAGATCCGCCTGCGAACTCACGGTCGCCGTCGGGAGGGCCTTGGCGAGCGCGGCCTGCACGGAGGAGATGTCGGCCGCCGACGCCGCCTTCACGTAGACCGTCGACACGACATCGCCCGTGCCGGCGATCTTCTGCGCGGTGTCCAGCGGCAGGTACACGTTCGCCGCGGTGTCGGCGGAGTCGGACGACGAGGTCACAATCCCGACGATCTTCACCGTGGATCCGCCCACGTCGATGGTGCTGCCGACGCTCAGGCTCTTCGAGGTCGCGTAGGTGCTGTCCGCCAGGGCGACCAGCTGTCCCGCATCGTCGGCGGCGAGCGCGCGCCCGGAGGAGACCTTCACCGACGACAGCGGCCCCACGGTCGTCCCCGCCGAAGGATCGACGCCCAGAACCGAGAAGGAGTTGAGGCCGAACCTGCCGCCGCCGAACCGCGGCCGCTCACCCGTGCCCGTGCCCTGGCCCTCACCCGTGGCGCCCTGCCCTGTGCCCGTCTGGCCGGTGCCCGTGCCGCCCTGCGCGCCCTGCTGGGCGATCTGCCCGTCGAACGTGAGGTTGGTCAGGCTCAGCGCACCCGTGGCCGCGGCGACGCTCCCGGTGCTCGAGATCGTCTTCACCCCGGCCGCGTCGATCGTGCCCCGCGCCGGGGAGGCCCGCAGCACAGAGGTGTTCAGGGTCGTGCTGCCGTCGCTCGCGGCGGCGCCGCCGCCGGCCCCGAAGTCGAAGCGCTGCCCGGTGTCGCTCCCGCGCTGGGCCGGTGCGCCGGTGACCGTGAGATCGGTGCCCACGCCGTAGACCCGCGCGAGCGCCTCCGTCTGCGCATCGCGCACGCCCGCCGCCAGCGCGTTGACGACGATCACCAGGGCGATCGCTATCGCGAGGCCCACGGCGACGATCACCGTCTGCTTCTTCCGCCCGGCCAGTTCCCGGCGCAGATACGTCCCGTACATGCTTCTCCTTCGATCACGCTCGTGCTGGTGACGCTAGGAGCCGGTTCTGGGGCGCGATGATGGCGCTGCTATGCGCGCGCTAAGCACGTCGGATCTCCAAAGCTCATAGACCGTTCATAGGAAACTGAGGAGAATAGATCCCATGAACGATCACGCCACTGAGCTGCGTCGCCCCGATGGCTCTCCCCTGCGGATCCTCGCGGTCGACGATGAGCCGATGCTCACCGACCTCCTCGCCATGGCCCTGCGGATGGAGGGATGGGAGGTGCGCACCGCCGGATCAGGGCTCGAAGCGCTGCAGGTCGCCCGCGACTTCGGCCCCGATGCCCTGGTCCTCGACGTCATGATGCCCGACCTGGACGGGCTCGGCGTCCTCAAGCGCCTGCGCGAGCAGGGCAACATGGTGCCCGTCGTGTTCCTCACCGCCAAAGACGCGGTGAGCGACCGGATCGCGGGCCTCACCGCCGGCGGCGACGACTACGTCACGAAGCCGTTCAGCCTGGAGGAGGTCGTCGCGCGACTGCGCGCCGTGATCCGCCGCTCCGGCGGCGCGACCACCGACGCCAGCGACTCGATCCTGCAGGTCGGCGATCTCACGCTCAACGAGGACAGCCACGAGGTGGTCCGCGCCGGCGACGAGATCGAGCTGACCGCGACGGAGTTCGAGCTGCTGCGCTTCCTCATGCGCAACGAGCGCCGCGTGCTGTCCAAGGCGCAGATCCTGGACCGGGTGTGGAGCTACGACTTCGGCGGGCGTTCGAGCGTCGTCGAGCTGTACATCTCCTACCTGCGCAAGAAGCTCGACGCCGGGCGCGAGGTGGCGCTGATCCACACCGTGCGCGGAGTCGGCTACATGATCAAGGCGCCCCAGCAGTAGGCAGCACGACTGCTGCACCGAGCACGAAGAAGGCATGCCCTCGATGAATCCGTTCCGCACCCGCCCCAGGGGCCCGCTGTCCCTGCAGACACGGCTGATGGCGGCGGTGACCGGGTTCGTCTCGCTCATCCTCGTCGTGATCGCGATCGCGACGAGCGTCGTGCTCGGCAACGTGCTCAACGGGCGACTGCAGGACGAGCTCGCCGCGACCACGAAGAACGTCGGCACCCAGGCCATGCAGAAGCTCGTGCTGGGGCACGTCGTCCCCGACGCCTCGGACCTGGTGGTCGGCCCCACCGGCGTGCAGAACGGCACGCTGGTCATCGTCGTGACCCCGGCCGGCTCCGCGACGGGCACCGTGGTCACCGCCGACCGTGTCGCGCAGGACCTCACGCCGCTGCAGATCCATCAGGCGGTCACCGCCCTCTCCGAAGGCCGCTACACCGAGGATCTCTCCCAGCTCGGCGACTACCAGTTCGTGCACCAGCCGGTCCCTGCCTCGGGGCCGGCGCAGTTCGAGGTGATCACCGGACTCCCCCGCGCGTCCACGGAGGCGCAGATCACGACCCTGTTCTCCATGATCGCGCTCACCACGATCGGCGGACTGATCCTGCTCGCGCTGTCCACCGCGATCACGATCCGGGTCGCCCTGCGCCCGCTCCGCGAGGTCGCCGCGACCGCGAACAGGGTCGCCAACCAGCCGCTCGACCGCGGCGACGTGTCGATCACCGAGCGCGTACCCGCCGCGGAGGCGGATCCGCGCACCGAGACCGGACTCGTCGGATCCGCGCTGAACACCCTGCTCGATCACGTCGACGCCTCGCTCGCGGTGCGTCAGCGCAACGAGGAGCGGATGCGGCAGTTCGTCGCCGATGCGAGCCACGAGCTGCGGACGCCCCTGTCCTCGATCCGCGGATACTCCGAGCTGTCGCTGCGCGCGCTGACACGATCCGATGCGCCGGAGGATCCCGCCACGGCCTCCGCGCACACGGCCCTCGAGCGCATCCAGGCGCAGTCCCTGCGGATGACGAGCCTGGTCGAGGACCTGCTGCTGCTCGCGCGTCTCGAGGAGGGCAGGGAGCTCACCCTCTCCACCGTCGACCTGTCCCGGCTGGCGATCGAGGGCGTCGAGGACGCCCGTCCCACGGCGCCGGATCACGTGTGGGCGATCGACGTGCCGGAGGAGCCGGTCGAGCTCATCGGCGATACGGGACGGCTGCAGCAGGTGGTCACGAACCTGCTCGCCAACGCCCGCACGCACACCCCGGCCGGCACGCGCATCGCGATCGAGGTGGCCGAAGAGGGATCAGAGGTCGTGCTCCGGGTCCGCGACGACGGACCGGGCATCGACCCCGCGGTGCGCGACGAGCTCTTCAGCCGCTTCGCCCGGGGCGACCGCTCCCGCAACAGGGCGACCGGGGGTTCGGGCCTCGGCCTGTCGATCACCAAGGCGATCGTCGACGGCCACGGCGGCACGATCTCGGTGCAGAGCGAGCCCGGCGCGACGCTGTTCACGGTCCGCCTGCCGAAGGTGCCGCAGGCGACGGCCGGTGCGACGCAGACGCGCCCCGCCGACACCGCTCCCCCGCGTCCCGCCGACAAGGACGCGCCACAGCAGCATCACGCCGATCGTCCGGCGCCGCGGCACAGGGACGAGGACGCGCCGCGCGGCGCCGAGAACCGCGGCGGCGCGGGCAGCCACCAGCTCGGCCGCACTCTCGGCGGGCGCTGAAGCCGCCCCTGGTCGGCGCCGGAGGCGGGCCTCAGTAGCCTGCGAAGGCGTCGGTCGTCACTCGTCGCGCGCCGCGCAGCGCGGGGGCGAGCTCCGCGATGAGCCGCGGCGGACCCGAGATCCAGGCGTGCCGCCGATCCAGATCCGGCACCAGCGCGTGCAGCAGCGCCGCGTCCAGCCGTGCGCCGCCCGCCCATTCCGCGCCCGAGGGCAGGTCCGCGGGCCGGTCGGGGGCGACGACCACGATCCGTGCACCGGACCCGCCGAGCTCGCGCAGGTACGCGCACTCCTCCGCCGAGGAGGCCACGAGCACGAGCACCGCATCCGCCGCGTCACGCGCACCGAGCTGCGCGACGAACGGCGTCACCCCGATTCCTGCGGCGATGAGCAGCACGGGCGCCTCGCGGGCGGGCAGCACGAAATCGCCCCACACGCCTGTCGCGGTGAGCACGTCGTCGGGCTGCACCGCGCCGAGCGCGCGCTTGTAGCTCGACCCGCGCTCGGTCTCGCGATAGGCGATGCGCACGAACGGCAGCTCCGCCGGCGTGGAGACGATGCTGAACTCGCGGCGGGTGCCCCTACTATCGGGGCGGCGGTGCGGCACCTGCAGTTCCAGGTACTGCCCCGGCGCGAACCGGAACGGGCGCCGCGCCCGGAACGTCAGCTCGTGCACGGTCGGGGTGACAGCCCTGCGGCGCACGAGCGAGAGCCTGATCCCCGCGCGGGCGACGAGCACCGCGGCGAGGAGGTTGCCGACCAGCAGCGCCCGCTCCTGGCCGAGCGTGATGATCCCGAGGCTGATCGGCCAGCCGGCGAGCGCTCCCACGATCAGCGCGACGAGCAGCTGCTGCCATCGGCGCGACGGCATGCTCAGCGGCTCGGACAGCATGAAGGCGCCGAGGAACAGCACCGGCGACTGCAGCAGCACCGACGTGAGCATCGCCCCGGGTTCCACGGCCAGCCCGGCCGCGGCCGACTGCACCGAGAAGCGCAGGATCGACACGACGGCATACACGAGCACGAACAGCAGGACGACGCGGATCCGCTCGGTGCGCCAGAGCACGAGCAGGCCCAGCACGATCACGGGGATCGCCATCGCCGGAGTGCCGACCCACCACGCCGAGAAGCCGAGGCCGGTGATCGTGAGCACCGTCGCGCCGACGGCGGCGGGATTGAGCAGGTGCCGACCGCGCCACACCAGCACGTACTTGGAGGCCGCCGCGACCACGCCCGCGAGCGCGATGCCGCCGATCTGGTCGGGATTCGCGCCGGGCTGCACCACGAACAGCAGGATGAGCGCGGTGATCAGCGACGACTCGATGCGGCGCGGGACGCGCAGCAGCGCCTGGGCGACGGCATCGGTGCAGAGCGTCGCGAGCATCAGCACAGCCAGCGTGGCGAGGATGTCGAGCGGCAGCAAGGAGACCGCGCCGACGGTGGACAGGATCGTCGCGATCGCGGCCAGCGCGAGCAGCGCGTACAGCGTGAGCCGGTACATCGAAAGCCGTCCGAGCTGCGCGACCACGCGCTGGCGCGCGCCGATCAGCGTCGCGATCATGCGAACACCTCCATCCGGTCCCCTGCCGACCACTCGACCGTTCCGTCCGTGGTCATCCGCACCCATTCCACACCGGACAGGGCCGCGAACGCGGGACCGCCGTCGAAGAACAGCGCCGTGGCGGCGGCATCCGCGACCATCGCCTCCGCGGCGATGGCCCAGGTCGCCGCGATCGTGCGCACGGGCTCCCCCGTCCGCGCATCCAGCACGTGGTGCAGCCCGCCGTGCTCCCCCGGCCACGCACGCCGGTTCACCGCCGAGCCGCAGAGCGCCGCGTCCGCGACCGTGGCGACCCCGATCGCGCGCGTCGCGTCGAACGGGTGCTCGAGACCCACCCGGACCGGCGCCCCGCTCAGGCGCAGGTCGCCGCCGGCGTCGACGAGGCGTTCGGCATGCCCCAAGAATCCGAGCAGGTCGTGCACGACGTCGACGAGACGACCCTTGCCGATCGCGCCCACATCGATGAGGGCCGGTGCATGCAGGGCGAGGGCGCCGTCGTCCCAGGCGAGCTGTTCGGCCCAGTCGGCGGGCGCCGGTCTGGCGCCCCGATCGCGGAACGAGTACTCCGCGTCGTAGCCGCGCGCGGACAGGCTGTCGCCGAGGAGCGGCTGCACGGCGCCATCGGTCGCGAGCGACAGCTCCCGGTACAGATCGAGCATCGCCACCGCATCCGGCGGCGTCGGCACCTCCTGCGGCTCCTCGGCGAGGGCCGTCACGAGCGAGTCGGCACGGAACCGAGACCAGGTGTGGTCGAAGTCGCCGATCACGTCGCGCACCGCGTCGCGTTCGCTATCCGGGAGCCGCACGGACGTGCCGATCTCCCAGACGGTGCCGATCGCCTCGAACCGCCACACGTCCATCGGCGGGCGGGGATCCACCCTAGCCCGCGGCTTCGGTGCGGATGGTGGCCAGCGCCTGGGTGAAGCCCTTGCTGGTCAGCGAGGATCCCGAGACGCGGCTCACGGAGATCTCGTCGAGCTTCTTGCCGACCACCAGTGCGGAGATCCCGCCGATGAACTGCGACTGGTAGTGCTTCGTCTCCGACGCCTGCGGGTCGCCGGTGACCTCGACCTTCGTGACGGTGTCGTCGGCGAGGGTGATCGAGACCGAGATCTTCTCGACCGTCTCCGGCGTCTGGTACGAGCCGTCGGCGGAGTAGGTGCCGTCCTTGTAGGTCGAGCCGGACCCGGTCGAGGCGCCGGCGCTCGTCGCGGACGGCGAGGAGTCAGCGCTCGCCTGCGGGGCGGGCGTCCCGGTCGTGGTCTCGGCGGACGACGACTCGGCCGCGCACCCCGCGAGCAGCAGCGTTCCAGCGATGCCGACGAGGGCGGATCCTTGACGAACCGAGGGCGAGAGCTTCATGGTTCCAGCTTCCGCAACCCTCCTGTGCGTCACCTTTGAGATGACGCATCGTGTCGTGAAGTCAGGATCCGCGCCAGCCGACTCCGTCTCAGGCGGCGCCGTCGAACATGCTCGTGACGGACCCGTCCTCGAACACCTGCTTGATCGCGGTGGCCAGCAGCGGGGCGATCGGCAGGATCAGCAGGCCCGGGAAGCGCCGCGACTCCGAGAGCGGGATCGTGTCGGTGACGACGACCTCGTCGATCGAGGAATCCTGAAGCCGCTCGCTCGCCGGATCCGAGAAGATCGCGTGGGTCGCGGCGACGATCACCTTGCGGGCACCGTTGGCCTTGAGCGCCTGGGCGGCCTTCACGATCGTGCCGCCGGTGTCGATCATGTCGTCGACCAGCAGGCAGGTGCGGCCGTCCACCGCACCGACGATCTCGTGCACCGAGACCTGGTTGGCGACCTTCGGGTCGCGGCGCTTGTGGATGATCGCGAGCGGCGCATCCAGGCTGTCCGACCAGGTGTCGGCGACGCGCACCCGGCCCATGTCCGGCGAGACGATCGTGAGCGTCTCGCGGTCCTCGGCGTTCAGGGTCCGCTCGAAATGCTCAAGCAACACGGGCTTCGCGAACAGGTGATCGACGGGGCCGTCGAAGAAGCCCTGGATCTGCGCAGCGTGCAGGTCGACACTCATCACGCGATCGGCGCCGGCGGTCTTCAGCAGGTCGGCGACGAGGCGGGCGCTGATCGGCTCGCGACCACGGCCCTTCTTGTCCTGCCGGGAGTACGGGTAGTAGGGGGCAACGACGGTGATCCGCTTGGCCGAGGCCCGCTTGGCCGCGTCGAGCATGATGAGCAGCTCCATCAGCCACTCGTTCACACCGGTCCCGAAGGACTGCACGATGAACAGGTCGCAGCCGCGGATCGAGACCTCGAAGCGGGCGTAGAGCTCGCCGGACGCGAACGTGCGGTGCTCGACAGGGGCCAGCTCGGTGCCGAGCGCCGCGGCGACCGCGGCGGTCAACTCCGGGTGCGACCGGCCGCCGGCGACGACGAGCCTCTTCTTGGTCTTGGCGACCAGTCCCGGTGCGATGTCGTTCTCGCGGTCCAGCTCGACCGTCGTGTTCTTCTTGCGCCCCATCGGACCCGCCTATTCCGCCGAATCGGCACGTGCTGCAGCGTCTGCTGCGGCCGTGCCTGCCCTGTTCTTCTCGACCCACCCCGCGACGTTTCGCTGGGGGGCGACGCTCATCGCGAGCGCACCGGCGGGGACATCCTTGCGGACGACGGCGCCGGCGGCGGTCTTCGCGCCGGCACCCAGCCTAACGGGCGCGACGAGCACCGTGTGCGAGCCCGTGTGCACCTCGTCCCCGATCTCGGTGCGGTGCTTGTTCACATCGTCGTAGTTCGCGGTGATCGTCGATGCGCCGAGGTTGACCCCGCGCCCCACAGTCGCATCGCCGACGTAGGACAGGTGCGGGACCTTCGAGTCGTCGCCGATCTGCGCGTTCTTGGTCTCGACGTAGGCGCCGATCTTGCCGTCAGCGCCGAGCGTGGTGCCCGCGCGCAGGTACGAGAACGGGCCGACCGTCGCGCGCGCGCCGATCACGGCGAGCGTCGCCTCGGAGCGGCGGACCGTCGCGTCCTCGCCGACCTCCGTGCTGACGAGCGTCGTGTCGGGGCCGATGATCGCCCCGCTCGCGACCGTGCTCGCCCGCAGGACGTGGGTGTTCGGCAGGATCGTGACATCGGGCGAGAGGGTCACGTCGTCGTCGATCCAGGTGGTCGCGGGATCCTGGATCGTCACGCCTTCTCGCTGCCAGCGGCGCACGATGCGGTCGTTCAGGGTGCGCGCGGCCTCCGCGAGCTGGACGCGGTCGTTGATGCCGAAGGTCGCGGCCGTGTCGGCGGCGATCGAGACGGCGACCTTCTCGTCCGCGGCGCGGAGCAGGCCGATCACCGCGGTGAGATACATCTCGCCCTGCGCGTTGTCGGTGGTGACCTTCGCGAGCTCGGCACGGAGCAGACCCGCACGGAACACGTACACGCCGGCGTTGATCTCGCGCGTGGCCTTCTCGGCCTCGTCCGCATCCTTCTGCTCCACGATGCGGGCCACGTCCCCCGACGCGTCGCGGATGATGCGGCCGTACCCGTTCGGGTCGTCGACGATCGCGCTCAGCACGGTCGCCGCGGCCGCGGCGGCGCGATGCCCGTCGACGAGGGCCTGCAGCGTCTCGGCCTCCAGCAGCGGCACGTCGCCGGAGAGCACCAGCACGTCGCCGTCGAATCCCTCAGGCAGCGCGTCCAGCGCCACCTGCACGGCACGGCCGGTGCCCGGGACGTCGTCCTGATCGACGATGACCGCCTCCGGATGCTCGGCGGCGAGGGCCGCGACCACCTGGTCGCGCTCGTGGCGCACCACGACCTCGACCGTGTCGGCGCCCAGCTGCGCGGCGGTCGCCAGCACGTGCCCGACGAGGGTGCGGCCGCCGATCGGGTGCAGAACCTTGGGCAGGCGGGACTTCATGCGCGTGCCCTGGCCTGCGGCGAGGACGACGATGGCGAGTGTGTTCTCCGTCATGCTCCGCCGCCAGGATTCGAACCTGGACCCCACAGCTCCAAAGGCTGGGGTGCTGCCGTTACACCACGGCGGACCGCGCCCGCCCTGTGCGGCGGTCGCGCCTCAAGTCTGCCATGCGCGGCCTGTGTGATCGGGCCGGAACAGACGCGCAACCTCCCCGCAACACCGGCCGGGCAGGGTGGCGGCATGACGATCCTGATCGACCGCGTGTCCGTCTCGACCCCCGAGCTCGAGGCGTTCCTCGCCGCGCACCTGCGGGACATGGAGCCGACGGCGCCGCCCGAGAGCCGGCACGCCCTCGACATGGCGAGCCTGCTCGCGCCCGGTGTGCGGCTCTTCGCCGCGACGGCGGACGGCGCGCTCGCGGGAACGGGAGCGCTGGCCGCTCTGCAGCCGGGTCATGAGGAGCTCAAGTCGATGCGGACCGCGCCGGCGATGCGGGGCAGGGGCGTGGCGTCCGCGATCCTCGCCGCGCTCCTCGACGATGCCCGCGCCCGCGGCATCGAGCGGATCTCCCTGGAGACCGGCGCCGCGGACTGGTTCTGGCCCGCGCACCGGCTGTACGCCAAGGCCGGCTTCGACGAGTGCGAGCCGTTCGGGTCCTACGCCGAGGATCCGCACAGCCTGTTCCTCACCATGCGGCTCACGGACTGAGCCGCCCTGTCGCACGCACCTGCGCCCTCCGATGCGCCCGCGATAATGAACGGATGAGCATCGGAGCGGATCACGCCGGCGACGAGGTCGACCGGATCGTCGCCGCGTGGAACACGCAGCGGCCGGACCTCGACTTCTCGCCCCTCGAGGTGCTCTCCCGCGTGGACCGGCTCTCCCGACTGCTCGACCGCGCCCGCCGGGACGTGTTCCGTCGCAGCGACCTCGAGCCGTGGGAGTGGGACGTGCTGTCGGCTCTGCGCCGCGCGGGCGACCCGTTCCAGCTCAGCCCGAAGCAGCTGCTGCAGCAGACCCTCGTCTCCAGCGGCACCATGACGAACCGTATCGACCGGCTCGTGGGACGCCGGCTGGTGCGCCGGGAGGCGGATCCCGGCGACGGTCGCAGCGTGCAGGTGACCCTCACCGACGACGGCAGGGTGCGCGTGGACGCCGCGATCACGCGCCTCGTCGACGCCGAGGCGACCCTGCTCTCCGCGCTCTCCCGCAGCGACCGCGAACGCCTCGCCGCGCTGCTGCGCAAGCTCAGCCTGAGCTTCGGCGCCTGAGTCTCGGCGCCCGTGCTTCGGTGCCCGTGCCGGGGAGGCCGCGTCATCCCGCGGGATCGACGAGGACGACCACCTTCCCGGTGACGCGACCCGTCTCGACGCGCTCCTCCGCGGCGGCGAGATCGTCGAACGCGTACTCGGAATCGAGGTGCACCGTGATCCGGCCCGCGTCCGCCAGGGCGGCGACGCCGGCGAGCTGCGCGCCGTCGGCCGCCACCAGGATCCGCTGCACGGGCTCCGCTCCCCAGCCGCGCAGCTCCTCCTCCTGCGCCGCGGAGAACCCGGTGATCGTGACCACCGCGGTCCCCTCCGCGACGGCGCCCCGTGGCGGGAGCGTGTCCGAGACCGTGACGATGACGGCGTCCACGGGGCCGATCGCGGCGAGCGCGGCGCCGTCGCGATAGTCGATCACCTCGTCCGCGCCCCAGCCCGCGACGAGCGCCTGCTTCGCCGCGCCGGCGGTCGCGAGCACATGCGCGCCGCGCGCCGCGGCGAGCTGCACGGCGAGGTGCCCTACGCCACCCGCGCCGCCGAGGACGAGCACGCGTGCGGCGTCGCCCTCGCGGATGCCCGCGGCGTCCAGCGCCTGCCATGCGGTCAGTGCCGCAAGGGGCGCCGCGCCTGCTTGCGCAGCGCTCCACGCCCGTGGGGCCGCCGCCAGATCGTCCGCGGGGACGGCGACGAGCTCCGCGAGCGTTTGCGCCGCCTCGGGGAATCGGGCGAGGGCGAACACATCGTCGCCCTGCGCCCAGCCCCTCACCCCGGCACCCACCTCGACGATGGTTCCCGCGACGTCCCAGCCCGGACGATCCGCATACCGGATCGGGCCGAAGTCGTGGCCGGCGGCGCGGATCTTGACGTCCACGGGGTTGAGACCGACCGCAGCGACCCGGATCAGGACCTCGCCCGGTCCCGCCACGGGGGCGTCGAGGTCCTCGAAGGAGATGACCGTCGCGGCCGCGCCGGCCCCGGTGTAGCGCGCTGCGCGCATGTTCGTCCTCCCGCCCGCCGTCAGACCTGTGCCGGAGTCCACTCGGAGACGCTGCTCAGGCGCGCGATCTCCTCGGCGGACAGCTCGAGGCGTGCGCCGGCGAGCAGGTCCGGCACCTGATCCGCGGTGCGCGCGCTGGCGATCGGGGCGACGACGGCCGGCTGCGCCCGCAGCCAGGCGAGCGCGGTCGCCGTGATCGAGGCGCCGTGCGCGTCGCCGACCTCTTCGAGGGCATCGATGATCCGCAGCCCGTGCTCGGTCGCGTACTTCGCCGCACCCGCGGCGCGCGGCGACGTCTGGTCCGTCGCATCGGTCGAGCGGTACTTGCCGGTGAGGAATCCGCTCGCGAGGGCGTAGTACGGGACGAGTCCCAGTCCGAACTCGGTCGCGAGCGGGACGATCGTCTCCTCCACCTCGTTGCGGTGCACCAGGTTGTAGTGCGGCTGGACGGCCACGGGCTGGGCGACGCCGGTGGATCGTGCGATCTCGATCCACTCGCGAATGCGGTCGGCGGAGTAGTTGGACACGGCGATGTTGCGGACCAGCCCGTTCGCGACGAGCTGCCCGAAAGCCGCGACGGTCTCCTCGAGCGGCGCCTCCGCGTCATCGAAGTGCGCGTAGTAGAGGTCGATCGCGTCCACTCCGAGCCGCTCGAGCGACGCCTCGGCCGCGCGTCGCACGTTCGCGGCCGACAGGCCGCGGAACTGCGGGTGCTGGCTCACCTTCGTCGCGACGACGAGGCCCTGGGGGCGCCGCGAGGCGAGCCACTCGCCGATGATCGTCTCGCTCTCGCCGCCGCTGTTCCCCGGCACCCAGGCGCTGTACGCATCCGCCGTGTCGATGAAGTCTCCCCCTCCCGCGACGAACGCGTCGAGCACCGCGAAGGATGTCTCGCGGTCGGCGGTCCAGCCGAACACGTTGCCGCCGAGCGAGAGCGGGAAGACGGACAGGTCACTGGATCCGATGCGAGTCATACCGGGGGCAACCCGGCGACCCCCGACGCTGTTCCCGTGCGACGGCAGATGACGCGGACGCGCCGAGACGGCCGGCCCGGTCGGCCCGGTCGATCGTGGCGTCCCGCCGCCCGAACTAGGCTGGTGCGAATGGGCATGCCCTCTCCCCTTCCCGTGCGCGACGGCGTCGGCGCGACGCGCCTGCGCGTGCCCGTCGAGGGACCCTGGCCGACCGTCCGCGCGTTCATGGCGGAGCGCTTCTTCCATCTCGATCCGAAGCTCCTGCTGGACCGCTTCGACCGCGGCGAGATCGTGGCGTTCGACGGCACGCCCCTCGCACGCGAGACCCCGCTCGGCGTGCACGACTTCGTGTGGTACTACCGGGAGCCGCCGGTCGAGAGGCAGATCCCGTTCGATGTCGAGATCCTGCACCAGGACGCCGATCTCATCGTGGTCGACAAGCCGCATTTCCTCCCGACGACCCCCGGTGGCAAGTACCTGCAGAACTCGGCGCTGGTGCGGCTGCGCAATGCGCTCGACATCCCCGAGCTCACGCCCATCCACCGCCTCGACCGCGCGACGGCGGGCCTGCTGATGTTCTCGACGCGGCCCGTCACGCGCGGCGCGTACCAGCTGCTGTTCGAGAAGCGCCGGGTCGAGAAGGTCTACGAGGCCGTCTCGCTGCTGCCCGAGGACTGGGATCTGCGGAGGCCCGCGCTCGGCGGATCCGCGTTCCCGCTCGTGCATCGCAACCACATCGAGAAGCTGCGCGGGCAGGTCTGCGTGCAGGTGGATCCGGCGCGCGAGCCGAACGCGGAGACGCTCGTCGAGCTCCTCGGATTCGACGAGCGGGTGCTGCACACCCTGCTCCGCCCGCACAGCGGACGCATGCACCAGTTGCGCGTGCACCTCGCCGAGCTCGGTGCCGGGATCCTCAACGACGCGTTCTACCCCGACCTCCTGCCCGAGGCGCCGGACGACTTCGCCCATCCGCTGCAGTTGCTCGCCCGCGAACTGCGCTTCACGGATCCGCTGACCGGCACCCCCCGCGAGTTCCGCACCCGCCGTTCGCTACAGGACGCACCGGCCCGGGAGTGACGGCCCCGGCGGCAGCCCCGGCTCCGACCTCCCCGTCCCTCCACCTCCGTTTTGGGGCGCGATCCTGCCGTTCGGGGCGCACCACGCCGGGAAATCCTTGCCGGACGCGCCCCAAAACGACAGAACCCGCCCCGAACCGGTCCTCAGCCGCGCGGATCGGGAGATGATCGTCCCATGCGGATCGAGATCCTGACCATCGACGGCTGCCCGAACGGGCCCGCCGCGGAGCGCGCCGTGCGCCACGCGCTCTCCGAACTGGGATTCGATACGGAGCCCGCGGTCCGCGTGATCCGCACCCCCGCCGAGGCCGCCGCAACCGCCTTCGCCGGTTCGCCGACCGTGCTCGTCGACGGCGTGGACGCGGTGCCGGGATCCGCGCCGATCCAGGATCTGGCCTGCCGGGTGTACCGCACGGCGGACGGCCCCTCGGGCCACCCCACCGCGGAGATGCTCGTCCCGGCCCTACGCGCGGCGCTCCGCCGCTGACCGCGCCCGCCGCCATCTCCGGTTCGGGGCGCGATCACGCCGTTCGGGGCGCCCCCTGACCGGAAAATCCGGTGTGGCGCGCCCCAAAACGACAGAACACGCCCCAAACCAGGACAGCGCCCACCTCGAAGCCGGGACAGAACACGCCCCGAAACGGGACAGTGCCCACCGACCGGGCCGCCGCCCGACCGGCTCAGCGCCGCATGATGCGCCGGGCGAGCCAGGTGCCGAGGGTCTGCACGAGGTGCACGAACACGACGATCAGGATGATCGCGGCCCACATCACGACGGGCTCGAACTGGCGGAAGCCGTAGACCTGGGCGAACGCGCCCAGGCCGCCGCCGCCGACCAGCCCCGCCATCGCGGTCATGTCGATGAGCGCCACGACCACGAAGGTGTAGCCGAGGATCAGCGGCCCGAGGGCCTCGGGCATCGCGACCGTGAGGAGGATCCGCCAGGGTCCGGCGCCCATCGACCGCGCGGCCTCGATCACGCCGGGCGAGACCGAGACGAGGTGCTGCTCGACGATGCGGCCGATCGCGAACGACGCGGCGACGCCGATCGCGAAGGCGCCGGCGTTGATGCCGATGCCCGTGCCGATCACGATCCGGGTGAACGGCTGCAGCACGGCGATGAAGATCACGAACGGGATCGGCCGGAAGAAGTTCACCAGGAACGAGATGAGGATGCTCACCGGACGGTTCGGCAGCAGACCGCCGGGACGCGTGACGTACAGGCCGATCCCGATGATCGTGCCGATCACGCCCGCCATCGCGAGCGCGAAGGTGGTCATGTACAGCGTCTCGAGCGCGGCCTGCCAGAAGTCCGGGAGCAGTTCGATCAGGCGATCCATCAGCGCACCCCGCCTTCCGGCCGAGCCGTCCCCGCGGGTGCGTCGGATCCGATCTCGGTCACGGTCGCGTGCTCCCGGATCTTCCGGAGCGCGGCGTCGATCGCCGCGTCCGCACCGCGGATCGCGAGCGTGAGATGGCCGAACGCGCGGCCGCGGATGTCGTTGATCCCGCCGTAGACGAGTTCGAACGCGAGGCCGGCCTCGGCGAGGTCCAGGAACACCTGGGCCTGCGAGGAGTCGCCGTCGCGGAACGAGAACGTGACGAGCCGGCCCTCGTGGCGCGCGCCCAGCGACGCCTGCTCCGCGGGACTGGGGATGCCCTTGATGACGGTGCCGACGAAGCGCTGCGACGCCGGGTTCCTGGGGTTCGAGAACACCTCGAAGACCTCGCCCTGCTCGACGACGCGCCCGCCCTCCATCACGGCCACCTTGGTGGCGAGGGTCTGGATCACGTCCATCTCGTGCGTGATCACGACGATCGTCACGCCCTGCTCACGGTTCACCCTGGCGAGCAGTTCGAGCACCTCATGCGTCGTCTGCGGGTCGAGGGCGCTGGTCGCCTCGTCGGCGAGCAGGATGGCGGGCCGAGTGGCCAGGGCGCGCGCGATGCCGACGCGCTGCTTCTGGCCGCCGGAGAGCTGCTCGGGGAAGGCCTTGGCCTTGTCGGAGAGCCCGACGAACGCGAGCAGCTCCGTCACCCGCGCCTCGATATCGGCCTTCGCCCAGCCCGCGAGCGTGAGCGGGTAGGCGATGTTCGCCCTGACCGTCTTCGCGGAGAACAGGTTGAACTGCTGGAAGATCATGCCGATCCCGCTGCGCACACGACGCAGCTCGCGCTCCGTGAGCGTCGTGAGGTCGACGCCGTCCACGATCAGGCGCCCGCTCGTGGTCGGCTCCAGTGCGTTGATCAGGCGCACCAGGGTGGACTTCCCTGCCCCGGAGTATCCGATGATCCCGAAGACGTCGCCCTGGGCGATGTCGAGGGACACGTCGTCGATGGCGATCACGGGCGCCCCGTCCCGCGCGGTCGGCGGATAGGTCTTGGTCACGCCCTGCAGGCTCACGATCGGCATGGGTTCTCCGGTTCGGTTCTGCGTCACGGGGTTCTCGCGACGCGGAGCCGGGCGACGCGGTTCCGCATCGCCCGGCTCTGTCGTGCACGACGGGGATCGATCCCCCGCCGCCGGCCCGAGGGCCTCAGTTCTTGTGCGCCTTGACGTCCGACTCGACGGTCGCCTGCACCTTCTGCAGGTCGGCGGCGGAGAGGACCGTCGGGATCCCGATGTCGCCCGAGGCCTTCTTGAGACCCGCCTGCACGGCCGGATCCTTCTGGAAGATCTCGACGAGCTTCAGGTACGTGGGGTTGTCCTTGTCCTTCGCCCGTGCGGCGAAGATGTTGACGTAGGGCTGGGCGGTCGCATCCTTCGCGTCGTCCTGCGTGAGGGCGTCCGCGAACGTGAGCCCTGCGTCCTTGACGAAGTCGTTGTTGATGATCGCGGCGTCGACGTCCGGCAGCGAGGTCGGGATCAGCGCGGCCTCGAGCGGGGTGACCTTGACCTTGGAGGCCGCGGTGTCGACGTCGGCGACATCGGACAGGGCGGTGCCGCCGGACTTCAGCTTCACGAGACCCGCCGACTGCAGCACGAGCAGGGCGCGCGCCTGGTTCGACGCGTCGTCCGGAACCGCGACCGTCCCGCCGGCCGGGATCTCCTTCACGCTCTTGTGCTTCTTCGAGTACAGGCCGAGCGGGTAGATCGCGGTGGATCCGATCGCCTGCAGGTCCTTGCCGGACTTCACGTTGTACTGCGCGAGGTAGACGATGTGCTGGAACTCGTTGAGGTCGAGCTCACCCTCGGCGAGCGCGGGGTTCGGCTGCTCGTAGGAGCCGAAGTCCACCAGCTCGACGGTGATGCCCTCCTTCTTGGCGGCCTCGACGAAGGCGGGCCACTGCGGGTCGCTCTTGCCGACGACGCCGACCTTGACGGTCTTGCCGGACTCGGAGGTCGGGTCGGATCCGGCGCCCGATGCGGACGAGCAGCCGACGAGGGAGACGACGAGCGCGGCGGCCGCGGTGGCGGCGGCGAGCGCGGTGGTGAGGGTGCGGGACATGGCTGTGAGTTCCTCTCTTGGGGGACTCGACCACGCTACGAGGGGCTCCGAGCGCCCTCCGAATCGACCCGTCACACGGCGTCACAGCTCCGCGCCGGCACCCGTCTTCACGAGCTCGGACTCGGCCTCCGCGGCGGGGGCCGGCATTGCCGCACCTCGGCCGCGAGCCCGACGGACGAGCCGGGCTGCGAGATCGATCAGCACGCCGACCACGATCGACAGCACGATGCCGGCCAGCGCCGCGAGCAGGGGCGAATGCCCGAGCCAGGCGGAGGCGACGGACGCGATCACCGCGCTGAGCGCGACCCAGCAGACGGCCGCGACGAGCGACAGCGGCAGGAACCTCCGATACGGCAGCCTGGTCGCCCCGGCGGTCATGTTGACCGCGACCCGCCCGACCGGGATGTACCGCGCCACCAGCAGGTACACGGCAGGACGGGAGGCCAGGCGCTCGCCCGCCCACTCGAACGCGGAGCGCACGCGGGGACGCCGCATCCAGGCCCACCGCTCCGTGCCCACGCGACGGCCGATCGCGTACGCGGCGCTGTCGCCGGCTGCCGCGCCCACTCCGGCGGCGATGAGGACCAGGATCGCCGTAGGTGTCGCCGCAGGCCCCGTCGCGAAGGCCAGCGCCAGGGCGCCGACGACCACCGTCTCGCTCGGCACCGGTGGGAAGAATCCGTCCAGGAAGCAGAACAGCAGGATCAGGAGCGGCGCCCACGGGGTGAGGAGGAAGGAGCTCAGGAGGTCGGCCATGACCTCACGGTAGGTCGCGGCAGGATCCGGTCGCGTCCCTCTGCAGAGTGATCCTCGCCGCCCGTCGTACTACGGGAGTAGGACGGGCGGCACGCGGAGCGTCGCGGTCAGTCGAAGTCCTCGAGTCCCTGCAGGCGGAGCTGCTCGAGGTCGAGCCGCGCGGAGATCCGCCGCACGACGAGGTCGTCGACCGTCCCGGAGCGGCGCAGGCCCAGCAGCACCTCGCGCTTGCGGTCCAGCAGCCCGAGCTTGAGGCGCGTGAACTCCTCGTGGCGCACGAGCGGCGAGCGCTGCAGGAGGTCCACATCCTCCGAGGTCGCGATCATCTGCAGCGTCGCGCCCTCGATGAGCGTGCGGCGCGGAGCGGATCCACCCGCCGCGCCCTGCTCGTCGGCGGCGATCGGCTCGCCGCCGATGCCGTCGGATCCGATGCCGCCGGACGGAACCCCGTCGGATCCCGAGGCGTCCTCCTCCGGCTCGGTCCCCGCCGCGAGCGGATCGGGCTGTCCGAGCATCTCGTCGAGCGCCTTGACCTCGGCGTCCACGAGCGCCTGCTCGCGGGCGAGGGTGCGCGCGTTGGCGTACTCGAGCATCTGATAGCCCTCGAACCGGATCCGGTCGCGCACGTCGTCGCTGACCTCGAACCGCACCGCGAGGTCGTCGAGCGCCGAGAGCGCCGCCCCCGAGATCGTGCGCTCGGCGAGCTCGTACTCCTCGACCTCGCCCTGGTCGGCCGGGATCCGCGCCCAGCGCACGATCGCCGGCAGCAGCGTGCCCTGCACGAGCAGGCTCAGCAGGATGACGCCGGCCGTCACGAACACGATCTCGTCGCGGCCGTCCAGCGCTCCCCCGGCGACGGCGCCTGCGGGCACCGACAGCGCGATCGCGAGCGACACCGCGCCGCGCATGCCCGCGAACGTGCTCAGCACGCGCGAGCGCGCCCTGACGCCGCGCGGTGGGCGGGGACCCGTGCGCTGGTAGAACGGCACGCTGAGCAGCTGGAACAGGTAGCGCACGACGAGGAGCGCGACCCAGACCGCGAGCGTGACGAGCACGAGGCGCCCGATCGCGCCGGCCGAGATCTGGTGCACGACGTACTGCACCTCGAGTCCGATCAGCACGAAGAGCGCGCCGTTGAGCAGGAACACCCCGAACGGCCAGGCGGACTCGGCCTGCCGGCGGGACTGCGCCGTCGTCACGGTCGGCGAGACGTACGCGATGATCACGCCGGCGACCACGACCGCGAGCACGCCGGAGGCGGTGATGAGCTCGGCGAGCAGGAATGCGACGAACGGGACGAGGAGCAGGGCCGTGTTGATCACGATGGTCGAGGAGACCGCACGCAGCAGCAGGAACGCGAGGGCCGCGACGGCCACACCGGCCGCGATGCCGCCGAGGTACGAGACGATCACCGACCAGGTGACGCTCAGCGGGGTGATGTGCCCGCCGACCGCGAGCGAGATGCCGATCGCGTACAGCACGAGCGCCGTGCCGTCGTTGGTGAGGCTCTCGGCCTTGAGCTTCATGAACATGCGGCGCGGCAGCAGCCGGCCGAGGGCGGCGACCGCGGTCGCGTCGGGCGGCGCGACGGCCGCGCCGAGGATCAGCGCGGTCTCCCACGGCAGCCCGAAGAGCAGCCCGATGCCGGCGACGGCGAACGCGGAGACCACGACGAGCAGCGTGCTCATGGGCAGGATGTAGCGGAAGTCGCGGCGGATCGCGCGCAGCGACGTGGTCAGGCTCTCCCAGAACAGCATGACCGGCAGGAACAGCAGCAGCACCGTCTCCGGCGGCAGCTGGATCTCCCGGAGGGCCGGCACGAATCCCAGCGCGAGGCCGATGATCACGAGCACGAGCGGCAGCGCGAGCCGGAGCCGCGGTGCGAGCAGGGCGCCCGTGAGGATCGTGAGCCCCAGCAGGACGGTGACTTCGAGACCTTCCATGCGCGGTCTCCTCTCGTCTCGCATACGGACCGCGAGTGCCGTCCGCCCAGAGCACAGCATCGCCTAGGACCACGGTATTCCCGCGTGGGACTCCGTCGCCATCGATGTCGGCACATCCGCCAGACGGAGAATCGCCTTCCGGGACCCCGTGCAATAATCCCAGCCACGATGGGGACGACATGATCAGGGAACCGCGCAGCGCGTTCGTGGGGCGAGGGCGAGAGCTCGACGCGCTCTCCGCGCTGCTCCACGACACTCGGCTCGTCACCCTCACCGGTGTCGGCGGCGCCGGCAAGACGCGCCTGGCGATCCGGGCGGCGAACGCCCACGCCGACGCGACCGGCGATCCCGTCTGGTTCGTCGCTCTCGACGGCGTCCAGGATCCGCGGCGGCTCCCGCTCGCGGTGGCCCGTGCGCTCCCGCTGGGCGAGCAGTCCGTCCGGGATCCCCGCGAGTTCGTCATCGAGGTGCTCGGCGAGGCCCCTGCCCTGCTCGTGCTGGACAACTGCGAGCATCTGGTCGACGCCGTGGCCGCGATGGCCGACGAGCTGCTCGACGCGGTGCCGGGGCTGAGGATCGTGGCGACGAGCAGGCGGCGCCTGGAGCTGGACGGCGAGAACGTCTTCGCGGTGCCGCCGCTGGAGGTGGAGACCGCGGCGGGGGACGTCTCGGAGGCCGTCGCGCTGCTGACCGCCCGCGCCCGCGCGGCGGATTCCTCCTTCGTGCTGCACCCGGAGGAGGCCCCGATCGCGGTGGAGATCTGCCGCACCCTCGATGGTCTTCCCCTCGCGATCGAACTCGCGGCGAGCAGACTGCGCACGCTCTCCCCCGCCGATCTCGCCGCCCGTCTGTCGTCGCGCTTCACCGTGCTGCGCGGAACCTCCCGCTCCGCGGTCGCCCGCCAGCGCACGCTGCGCGCGGTCGTCGACTGGAGCCACGACCTCTGCTCCCCGCCGCAGCGCGCGCTGTGGGCCGCGGTGAGCACGTTCGCCGGCCCGTTCGACCTGGCTGCCGCCGCGGCGGTGGCAGGCGAACCGGAGGAGACCATCCTCGATCTGCTCGACGAACTGGTGGCGCAGTCCCTCGTGGAGGCGGATCGCGACGCCGGCAGGTTCCGTCTGCTGGAGACGATCCGCGGCTACGGGCGGGAGCTCGCCGAGGACTCCGGAGCGAGGCCGGCACTCGTCCGCCGCCATCTCGCGCACTACGCCCGCGTGGCCGCCGACGCGAACCGGCACTGGTACGGACCGCGGCAGGCCGAGACGATCGCGGGGCTCCGCGCGGATCGGGCGGAGCTGCAGGCAGCGCTGCGCGCGGCGGCCGCGCTCGACACCGCGGCCGCACTCGGCCTGTTCGCCGATCTCCGCTACCACTGGGGCGTCGGCGGATACCTGCTCGAGGGGCGCGGATGGGCGTCCCGGCTGCTCCCGCTGGCCGATGCGGCGCCCGACCTGCGCGTGCCGGCCCTGCTCACGGCGACCTGGCTGTGTCTGCTGCAAGGGGATCTCGACGAGGCACGGATCCGTCTCGATGAGGCGGCGGTCCTGTCGACGGACCTGCCTGCGGCGCTCCGTACCCGGACCGAGATCGAGCGTCATCGCTGGAACGGCACGCTCGCCCTCTTCTCGGGAGATGCGGCGCACGCCCGCGAGGAGTTCGCGCACTCGATCCGTCTCGCCGTCGACGCCGGTCTTCCGGAGGAGTCGATGTTCGCGCAGTTCCAACTGACGACCGCGATGAGCCACCTCGGCCTGCCGGACGCTGCGCTTCCCGCCGCGGCCGCGGAGCGCTATGCGGACGCGACCGGAGAGCGCTGGATGCGTTCGCTCGCCCTCTGGGCGCGCGCGCTGGCCTCGTTCACCGAGCGAGCGCTCGACGACGCCGAGAGCATCGCGCAGGAGGCGCTGGCCGTCGACACCGGGATCGACGATCCGGCGGGCGACTGCCTCGTGCTGGAGCTGCTGGCGTGGATCGCCGCCGCGCGCTCGCGCGCCGAACGCTCGGCCGTGCTGCTGGGCGCCGCCCGGAGCCGGTGGCGGCGGATCGGATCCGGCATCGAGGTGCACGGCCCGCAGATGACGGCGCACCACGACCGCTGCGTCGAGATCGTGCACGCGCGGCTCGGGCGCCGCGCCGCCGAGCGCCTCGCCGCCCTCGGCGAGCGCCTCTCGCCGGCGGAGGCGGCCTCCTTCCACGAGGACCGCGCACCGCGGCCCCCGGCTCTGAGCGACCGCGAGCGCGAGGTCGCCGCGGGCGTCCACGCCGGGCTGAGCAACCGCGGGATCGCCGAAAGCCTGGTGCTCTCGGTGCGCACGGTCGACACGCATGTGCAGCGCATCTTCGCGAAGCTCGGAATCTCCTCCCGCGCGCAGATCGCCGCGTGGTACGAGGCGGACTCCGCCGGTTCGAATCGGTAATCCTACGGATACCGCGGCGCAGGGCCCTCCCGCAGACTGACCCGGACGACGACGCCGCCCCGCGCTCCGCCGCTCTGCGACCGGGTCCGCATCCCGTCGTCGACCCGTAGCTCGACGAGGAGAGGACCGATCATGACGATCGCAGAAGAGGCGCCCGTCGCCGCGCACCCGGCCTTCCGGCCAGGACGGCTGTTCATCGGGGGGTCGTGGCGCGAGGCGTCCGACGGCGGCCGGATGGACATCCTCACCCCGGCGACCGGACAGAAGCTCACGGATGTCGCCCGTGCGACGGCCCAGGACGTGGACGACGCGGTCGCCGCGGCCCGCGCCGCCTTCGACTCCGGCGTGTGGTCCGGGCTCTCCAGCCGCGAGCGGGCCCGCATCCTGCAGCGCGCGCACGACCTGCTGCGCGAGCGCACCGAGGAGCTCGCGCAGGCGGAGAGCGCGAACGCCGGCAAGCCGATCACGTTCGCGCGGATCGTCGACGTCAATAACGCCGCGGAGCTGTACGAGTACTACGCGGCGCTGGGGCACCACCTCGACGGCGAGGTCAGGGAGATCTCCGCGCACGCGCACGCCTACGTGAAGAAGGAGCCCTACGGCGTGGTCGCGGCGATCACGCCCTTCAACTTCCCGCTGATCCTGTCCAGCTCCAAGATCGCGCCCGCGCTGATCGCCGGCAACACGATCGTGCACAAGCCCGCGAGCGACACCCCGCTGAGCGCCCTGATCGTGGCCGAGGTGCTGCAGCAGGCCGGCGTGCCGGACGGCGTCTTCAACGTCGTCACCGGTCCCGGCTCGACGCTCGGCGATCATCTGGTCGGACACCCCGGGGTGGACAAGGTCGCCTTCACCGGCTCGACCGAGGTCGGAGCCCGCGCAGCGGCGCTCGCCGGGAAGTCCCTCACGTCGTTCACGGCCGAACTGGGCGGCAACGCCGCCAACATCCTGTTCGCCGACGCCGATCTGGACACCGCGATCGGGACGGTCATCTCCGCCTTCGTCTTCAACAGCGGCCAGTTCTGCATGGCGGGACCACGTCTCCTGGTGGAGCGGCCGATCTACGAGGTCGTGCTCGGCATCCTCGCCGACGCGGTGCCGCAGGTCCCGTTCGGGGACATCACCGATCCGGCCACGGTGATCGGCCCCGTCGCGAGCCGCAGCCAGCTGGAGAAGGTCGCCGGCATCGTCGACCGCGCGCGGGCCGCGGGAGCGCGCGTGGTCACGGGCGGCGAGAGGGTCGACCTCGACGGCGGCTTCTACTACGCGCCCACGGTGCTCGCCGACCTCGACCCGGCCGCCGAGGCGGTCGTCGAGGAGATCTTCGGCCCGGTGCTGACGGTGCAGCCTTTCGACACCGAGGACGAGGCCATCGCGCTCGCCAACGACACGAGATACGGGCTGGCCAGCGGCATCCAGACCTCGGATCTCGCACGGGCGCACCGGGTCGCCGCCCGCCTGCACGCCGGCATCACCTGGGTCAACGGCTGGGCGATCCTCGACCCCGCGATCCCGTTCGGCGGCGTCAAGGCCTCGGGGTGGGGCCGGGAAGGCGGTCCGGAGGCGATGGCGTCGTATCAGCGGTCGCACGCGATCGTGATCGGCCTCGGCCCGGAGGACCCGCGGTGACCGCGGGGCGCGCCGCCGTCCTGGAGGCGGGGGCGTTCACGGTCTCCGATGTCGACTACGGCGACCCCGGCCGGGACGAGGTGCTCGTGCGGCTGGTCGCGAGCGGCCTGTGCCACACCGACCTCGCGGTCCTCGCCGGCGGGATCCCGTTCCCTGCCCCCGGGATCATCGGGCATGAGGGCGCGGGCGTCGTCGAGCGCGTCGGGCCGGGGGTGACGGAGGTCGCACCGGGCGACAAGGTCCTGCTCAGCTTCGCCTCCTGCGGCGACTGCGCGGCCTGCACGGCGGATCACCCGGCGTACTGCGAGACCTGGCTGCCGCGGAACCTGCTCGGCGCCCTGCGCCAGGACGACGCCGGAACGATCACCCGCGACGGGCAGCCCCTCGCCGGCCACTTCTTCGGCCAGTCCTCGTTCGGCACCTTCGCGATCGCCGACCGGCGCTCGCTCGTGAGGGTCGCCCCGGACGCGGACCTCACCGCCATCGCCCCGCTCGGCTGCGGCGTGATCACCGGCTTCGGCTCGATGTGGAACGTGCTCGACCCGGGCCCGGACGACATCGTCGCCGTGTACGGGGCCGGCGCGGTGGGTCTGTCCGGGGTGATCGCGGCGTCTCTGCGCTCCCCCGCACGACTCATCGCGATCGACCTCGTCGCGGAGCGGCTGGACCTCGCCAGGGAGCTCGGCGCGACCGACGTGATCGATGCAGGCGCCGAGGACGTCGCCGCGCGCCTCGCGGAGATCACGGCGGGCCACGGCGTCGATCTGAGCTTCGACACGACGGGGAGTCCCGGCGTCGCCAGGGCCGCGCTCGACGCCGCGGCGATCCGCGGCACGGTGCTGGTGTGCGGCGCGCCGCCGCCCGGAACCGAGATCGCCGTCGACATCCAGGGGATCCTCACGGGCAAGGTGCTGCGCGGCGTCACGATGGGCGATGCCAGGCCGCAGCAGCTGATCCCGCAACTCGTCGCGCTGCATGCCGAGGGCCGGCTTCCGCTGGAACGGCTGGAACGCGCCTATGAGCTCGACGAGATCGCACGCGCCGCCGAGGACATGCACCACGGCCGCACGGTCAAACCGGTGATCGTGTTCTGAGGGATACGGCGCCGAGCAGCGGTCGAGAGGTCAGTGCGCCGCGTCGGCGAGAACGGACGGCGCACCACCCGCCGCAGCGGGAGGCGCGCTGTCGCTCGTCGACTGGAGCACCAGGTGCGCGCGCTCGTGCCCGCTCCGCAGGCACTCCTGCACGGTCCACCCGCGCAGGAGGCCTGCGAGGTAGCCGCCCGCGAACGCGTCGCCGGCGCCGACCGGCTCGACCACCTCCGTCGGGATCGCGGGCACGAAGATCGGGCCGTCTGCGGAGAACTCGGTGGCGCCGACGTCGCCGTCCTTGACGATCAGCCGTGCCGGTGCGGGGAGGTGCGCGCGCACGTCCTCCGCGGTCCGGCACCCCCAGAGCGTCTCCGCCTCGTCGCGCCCCACGAAGACGATGTCCGCGCGGTTCGCCAGATCGCGGAGGATCGGGGCGGCATCGGCGACCGGCCACAGCCCTTGACGGTGGTTCACATCGAAGCTGAGGAGCGCGCTGCTCGCGGCGACGCGATCGAACACCGCATCGATCATCGCGGCGCAGTCGTCCGAGAGCGCGGGGGTGATCCCCGAGACGTGCACGACCGCCGCCTGCTCGATCGGGATCATCGCGATCGACGCGGAGGTCATCCGCGACGCGGCGGATCCGGCACGGTAGTAGCTGACGCCGCGCCCCGGATCCTTGAAGAAGACTCCGGTGGGCGCGGTCTCATCGAACGACACCCAGCGGGTGTCGATGCCGTGCGACTCGATCTCGCGGCGCACCCGGCGTCCGAGCACGTCGTCTCCGAGCGCGCTCACCCAGGCGGCCGCGCCGCCGAGCGCCGCCACGTGCCCTGCCACGTTGGATTCGGCCCCGCCGACGCGCAGCCGGATGCTCTCCGCATCGAGGAGGGACTCCGCCCGGCTCGGCGTCACCATCGCCATGGTCTCGCCGATCGCGATCAGCGCGGGAACGTCTGCAGTTGCCATTCCGGCATTCTCTCCCACCGAACGCCACTGACGCAACACGCGTTGCATTAGGCGCAACGCTCTCCGCTCCCCGGCGGTCAGCCCAGCTGCTCGGTGAGTTCGAACCAGCGCAGCTCGAGCTCCTCGACCTCGGCCTCCCGCGCGGAGATCTCCTTCATCTTCTCGCCGAGGCCCGCGTAGTCGGACTGATCGTGGTCGGCGAGGGCGTGCTTGGCGCGGTCGATCTGCTCGGCGAGCTTCTGCATGCGGCGCTCCAGGGCGGTCAGCTCCTTCTCCGCGGTGCGACGATCGGCGCCGCTCAGGGCGGGCTCCGCGGCCGGCGCGGACGTGGATGCGGAGGCGGATCCCGCCACAGGCGCCTTCTGGTACGTCTGCTCGAGCGCCCGCAGCCGCAGGTACTCGTCCACCCCGCCCGGCAGGTGCCTGAGCCGCCGGTCCAGGATCGCGTACTGCTGGTCCGTCACGCGCTCCAGGAAGTAGCGGTCGTGGCTCACCACCAGCAGCGTGCCGGGCCAGGAGTCGAGGAGATCCTCGATCGCCGCGAGCATGTCGGTGTCCATGTCGTTCGTGGGCTCGTCGAGGATCATCACGTTGGGCTGATCCAGCAGCACGAGCAGCAGCTGCAGCCGGCGCTGCTGGCCGCCCGAGAGGTCCTTGACGGGCGTGGAGAGCTGCGCCGAGGAGAAGCCGAGCCTCTCCAGCAGCTGTCCCGGCGTCAGTTCGGCCGCCTTGGATCCGGTGCCGAACGTGTACGTCGTGCGCAGCCGGCCGATCACGATGCGCACCGGCTCGTCCCAGACGTCCTGCAGTTCGTCCAGGCGCTGGGTGAGCGTGCGCACCTGCACGGTCTTGCCGTGCTTGACCCGGCCGCTCGTCGGCGCCAGCGTGCCCGCCACGAGGCCGAGCAGGGTCGACTTGCCCGCGCCGTTGACGCCGAGGATGCCGGTGCGCTCCCCCGGCGCGATCCGCCACTCGACATCGCGCAGCACTTCCCGCTCCGGGGTGGACGCGGAGGCGGGGAAGGTGACGCCGGCGTCGATGAGATCGACGACGTCCTTGCCGAGCCGCGAGACGGCGAGCGACTGCAGCCCGATGCGGTCGCGGATCTCAGGCACGTCGGAGATGAGCTCGTTCGCCGCGTCGATGCGGAACTTCGGCTTCGACGTGCGCGCGGGGGCGCCGCGGCGCAGCCAGGCGAGCTCCTTGCGCGCGAGGTTCTGCCGCTTCGCCTCGGTCGCCGCCGACATCCGGTCGCGCTCGACGCGCTGCAGGATGTACGCCGCGTAACCGCCCTCGAACGGCTCGACGATCCGGTCGTGCACCTCCCAGGTCTCGGTGCACACCTCGTCCAGGAACCAGCGATCGTGCGTCACGACCATGAGCGCTCCCTGGTTCGCTGACCAGCGCCTCTTCAGATGCTCGGCGAGCCAGCCGATCGCCTCCACATCGAGGTGGTTGGTGGGCTCGTCGAGCGCGACGATGTCCCAGTCCCCCACGAGCAGCTTCGCCAGCGAGACGCGGCGGCGCTGGCCACCGGAGAGGTCGGCGACGGAGGCGTTCCAGTCCAGGTCGCTCACGAGGCCGTCGATCACGTCGCGGATCTTCGGGTCCCCCGCCCACTCGTGCTCCGGGGTGTCGCCGACGATGGCCCCGCCGACGGTGAGGGCGTCGTCGAGCACGTCCGCCTGGTCGAGCACCCCGATCGTGGTGCCGCCGCGCACGGTCACGCGCCCGGTGTCGGGCTCCAGGCGTCCGGCGAGCATCGCGAGCAGGCTGGACTTGCCGTCGCCGTTGCGGCCGACGATCCCGATCCGGTCCCCCTCTTCGATGCCGAGGGTGACGGAGTCGAAGACGATCCGGGTGGGGAACTCGAGATGGAGGCCTTCGGCCCCGAGGAGATGTGCCATGTCGGATCCAGGGTAGTCGGGCCGCCAGGGATCCCGCCGAGCCCGAAGGGCGCCCGCCGGCTCAGGCCAGGCGCAGGTGCACGATGTCGCCGGCGGCGATGCGGTGCTCGGATCCGTCCGCGGTGACGATCAGGCAGCCGTCCTGACCGAGCCCCGTCGCCTCGCCGACCAGATCGGCACCGCCCGGCAGCATCACGCGCACCGTCCGGCCGAGCGTGACGCAGCGGGCGGCGACGGCGTCGTGCAGACCGCTCGCGACGGCCGAGCCGTGCTCCGAGAGCCCCTCGATCCACCCGTCCAGGCGGGCCAGGTAGCCGGCGACGAGCAGATCGAGATCGGCCTCCACGCCCTCGACGGCGAACGAGGTCGCGGTCTCGACCGGGAGCTGCGCGGCCGACATCGCGGTGTTGACCCCTGACCCGACGATCACGACGTCGGATCCGGTGGCCTCGGCGAGGATGCCGCAGATCTTGCGGTCGCCCACCAGCACGTCGTTCGGCCACTTCACGCCCACGGCGCGCTCCGGCAGCTGAGCGGCGATCGCATCGGCCATCGCGAGGCCCGCCGCGAGCGGGATCCAGCCGCGCTCGGCGACGGGGACCCGCGGCACGCGCAGCAGCACCGACAGTGCCAGCGCGGATCCGGCCGGCGCCGTCCACACGCGGTCGAGGCGGCCACGGCCCGCGACCTGATCCTCGGTGAGGATCGCGGACAGGTGCGGCCAGCCGGCCTCGTCCTCCGCATACGCGCGCAGATCGGCGTTCGTGGATCCGGTCGAGGCGACGATCTCGAGGCGCGCGGCGGCCGCGGTGCTGTGCGGGAAGCTCATCCGGTCACCCTATCCGCGGGGCCCGCAGCGCACGCGGGCGGACCGGCGACGATCAGAGGGTCCGCACAGAGGATCCCGCTCGGGTGTTGTGCCTCTCATCCAACGGACCCCCGGGCCCCGGCGCTAATGTGGAAAGCGTGACGGACACCCCTGACCTCTACACGACCGCCGGCAAGATCGCCGACCTCCGCGCCCGCTACGACGAGGCCGTCGTCGCGGCCGAGGCGAAGGCCAAGGAGAAGCAGCACGCCAAGGGCAAGATGACGGCCCGCGAGCGCATCGAGCTGCTGGTGGACCCCGGCAGCTTCGTCGAGTTCGACGAGTACGTGCGGCACCGCACGACCGCGTTCGGCATGGACAAGAACCGGCCGTACGGCGACTCTGTCGTCACCGGCGTCGGCACCATCAACGGTCGGACCATCGCGGTCTACTCGCAGGACTTCACGACCTTCGGCGGCTCGCTCGGAGAGGTCTCCGGCGACAAGATCATCAAGATCATGGAGTTCGCGCTGCGCAGCGGCGTGCCCATCATCGGCATCCTCGACTCGGGCGGAGCCCGCATCCAGGAGGGCGTGCTCGCGCTCAGCAAGTACGGCGAGATCTTCCGGGCGAACACCCGCTCCTCCGGCGTCATCCCGCAGATCTCCATCATCATGGGCCCGGCCGCGGGCGGCGCCGTGTACGGCCCGGCGCTGACCGACTTCGTGATCATGGTCGACAAGACCAGCCAGATGTTCGTCACCGGGCCCGACGTCATCAAGACCGTCACCGGCGAGGACGTCGGGATGGAGGAGCTCGGCGGTGCCTATACGCACAACACCCGCTCCGGCGTCGCGCACTACCTCGCCGAGGACGAGGACGACGCGATCGACTACGCGCGCACCCTCCTCGGCTTCCTGCCGGACAACAACATGGCGGAGCTGCCGTCGTACTCCAACGACTTCGAGTTCGAGACGACCGATGCGGATCGCACGCTCAACACGCTGATCCCGGACTCCGCGAACCAGCCCTACGACATCCACACCGTCATCGAGCGCGTCGTCGACGACGGCGAGTTCCTCGAGGTGCAGCCGCTGTTCGCGCCGAACATCGTGATCGGCTTCGGCCGCGTCGAGGGCCGCTCGGTCGGCATCATCGCCAACCAGCCCTCGCAGATGGCGGGCACGCTCAACATCGAGGCCGGCGAGAAGGCCAGCCGCTTCGTGCGCTTCTGCGACGCCTTCTCCATCCCGATCGTCACGCTCGTGGACGTGCCGGGCTACCTGCCGGGCACCGACCAGGAGTGGACCGGCGTGATCCGTCGCGGCGCCAAGCTCATCTACGCCTACGCCGAGGCCACCGTGCCCCTCGTGACCGTGATCCTGCGCAAGGCCTATGGCGGCGCCTACATCGTGATGGGCTCCAAGCAGCTCGGGGCGGACGTGAACCTCGCCTGGCCCACGGCCGAGATCGCCGTCATGGGCGGCCAGGGCGCGGTGAACATCCTCTACCGCGGGGAGATCAAGCGCGCGGAGGAGGCCGGCGAGGATGTCGCCGCCGTCCGCACCCGCCTCGCCAACGAGTACACCTACAACGTGACCAGCCCGTTCCTGGCCGCCGAGCGCGGCGAGATCGACGGCGTCATCGAGCCGGCGAACACGCGCGTCTCGATCGCGAAGGCGCTGCGGGCGCTGCGCGGCAAGCGCGCAGAGCTGCCCCCGAAGAAGCACGGGAACATCCCGCTGTGAGCGCGGAGGACGACGGGGCGGTCGAGATCCAGGTGCTGCGCGGCTCCGCCACCGAGGAGGAGCTCGCGGCGCTCATCGCCGTGCTCTCCGAAGCCTTCGTGGCCGAGGAGGCGGATGCCGTGGCCGCCGAGAAGCCGGTGTCGGCCTGGGGCCGCACGCAGCGCGCCCTCAGGGCCCCGCTGCGACGGGACATCCCCTGGGGCCGCTTCTCCGGCTGACCGCGCCTCCTGCGCAGGAGAGCGGGCTTCTGGGGGCCTCCGACGGGATTTTCACCTCGGTCTGGATTTGTCCCCCAAAATACCTACAGACATCCCTCTTGCAACCCGGAAGACTCTTTCTTGCAACGCTTCGCGTTCGACCGGATCTCTGCCACAGGGTAGGCAGACGATCTCCGGTCTCCGCGGACAGTTTTCGGGTAACTGTTCCGCACCTGGCGAGGGGTGGGCGGCTTCGCCGCCCCTCGCCCTTTCTTTTGCCCGCACGCTGATCCGGACGGCCTCAGGCAGACCGATCATCGGTTGCGAGTGCACGCGCCGGTCATTGCGGGGGCGTGCGAGAGATCACTCCTCGCGCGAGCGCGGGATCTCGTGCCACAGCTCGACGGAGTCCTCGTCGGAGGACTCCCCCGCCGCGGAGCGTCCGACCACGGTGACCGCGATCCGTGCGTCCCTCGGCGCGCGGATGATGAGCCGCGCGGAGGACGAGTCCGCGAGCACGTCCGCCAGCTCCTCGCGGATCAGGCCCTTGGTCTGCTCGTCGAGTCCCTCCAGCCCGCCGTCGTCGAACACGGTCACGGTGGCGCCCCTCGCGCGCGCCGTCTCGATCGCCGCGCGGGCGCGCTCGTTGAGCAGCTCTCCGCCGCGGATCTCGTCGCGGAGCCGCCCCTCGGAAAGATGCGCCTCCTGCCGCTCCTCGACGGACAGGTCGCCCCGGGTCGCGATGACCCTGGCGAGGATCGGACCCGCGACCGCGAGCGCGTACTGGACGCGTTCGCGGCGCTCGCGCTGACGCACGGTCTGGGTCGCCTGCCAGGCCGACGCCGCCTGCTGGATCCCCGCGAGGCGATCGGTGTCCCGCACAGCGCGCCGCCAGAAGGCGACCAGCAGCTGGGCGATCACCATCCACACCGTGGATCCGACGAGCCCGAGACCGAGCGAGTCGAGGATGCCGATCCACAGCGTCGACGCGATCGTGAGCAGGAGCAGCACCAGCCATCCGGCGAGCGGGCGGCGGCGCACGATGCAGACCACGCCGATCAGGCCCACGGAGCCGATGTACCAGGTGGCGTAGGGAGCGCGCAGCGCGGCCGGATCCAGGCCGAGGTTGCTCAGCTGCGGGATCGCGATGGCGGAGGCGAGCGCCAGGGCGGCGGCCCAGCGCGGCATCTTCACCGCGCGAGCGGCGCCGACGATGGCGATCACGGCGAAGGACACGAGGTAGATCAGGACTGCGAGCAGCACGAGCAGCGGACGCGGCGGCGGCGAGGTCCACCACAGCGCTCGCGCGGAGAAGTAGCAGGCGAACACGAGCGCGAGCCCGGTCGCGACGATGCGGACGGTGAGCCTCATATCCGCGACCAGCCCAGCGTGACGACCGTGCCGTGACGGTCGGAGTCGATCGTGGCGCTGCCTCCGACCGCCGTCATCCTGGCGAGGATCGAGGCGCGGATCCCGAGCCGGTCGGCACCGACCTGAGAGGGGTCGAATCCGCTGCCCGTGTCGCTGACCTTGACGGTGAGTCCCGTGTCGCCGTGCCCCTCGACCACCACGGCGAGCCCGCGCGCGGAGGCGTGCGCGACCGCATTGCCGATCGCCTGCCGTGCCGCGAGCGCCATCGCGCGGGCGACGCGGTCGGGGACGGCGCCGTGGCCGAACTGCTCGACCTCGATCGTGAGCCCCATCTGCGTCACGGCGTGGCGCAGGTCCTCGGCGAGCAGCGCGACCTCCACTGGCTCGTCGCTGCCCTCCTGCGCGGGGGCCTCGGCGTTCGCGAGGCGGGTCAGGGCCTCCCTCGCCATGTCCATCGCGAGGGCGCGCTCGCGGTCGGTGCCCGCGCGCTCGGCCGCGATCAGCGCCGCCAGCACGCTGTCGTGCATGAGCGCCGCCACGGCGACGCGCTCGTGCTCGACCGCCTCGGCGGAGGCGGCCTCGGTGTAAAGCGCGACCGCGCGCCCCCTGGCGTCGTCGACGCCGTTCGCGACCGAACGGAACATCCAGCCCAGGGCGACCAGCACGAGCCCGAGGATCAGCGTGAAGGACACGTCGAACGCCGTGACGATCCAGAAGTCCGGTCCGAAGTCGCCCTGCATGAGTCGCACGGTGCCGTAGATGAACGGGCCGACAAGCGCCCACGCGACCTGCACGCCGAGCGGGAACGCGACGACCGCCGCGACGCCGGCCACGTTGACGAGGAAGAAGATCCACGGCTGCTCCGTGGGCACCACGTTCTTGTGGGTCGCCACGAACGGCCACAGCAGCAGGTCGATGAGATACGCGACGAAGAAGATCCCGGCTGTCAGGCGCACCCCGCGCCCGAGCGTGCAGCACACGAGCATCGCGAGCCACGGCACGAACACCACCGCCATCATCGCGAGGTGCGACGCATCGACGACCTGCAGCGTGACGAGCGCGGTGACGAGTGCCTGGGTCCCCAGCGCGAGCGCGCCGACCCCGACGACGATCGCGATGATGCGCTCCATCCGCCGTCCGGCGAAGCGCTCCAGTTCCTGGCCGACCTCGCCGGGCGTGGGGATCTTCTCCCACGCCTCTCTGAGACCCTGATCCGCGGACACGCGTCAGCCCCTCGGCTGCGGCGCCGGGATGGCGCTCACCGCGGCCGGTGCGCCGCGCTGCCCGCTCGGTTCAGGAGACACCCTGCGGATCCTCCTGCGCCGTCTCCACGATGCCGTCCTCCATCGCGCGCCGCAGCAGGTCGACCTTGGTGGGGGCAGGCCGCCCCACCTCGACGTACTTGACCCTGATCCGGGTGATGTTCTCCTTGGCCGTCGAGTAGGCGACGCCGAGCCGCTCCGCCACGACCTTGAGCGGCAGGCCCGTCGCGTAGAGGCGGAGCACTTCGCGCTCGCGGGTGGACAGCTGCGCGTCCGCGAAAGCCGTGTCGCCGTCGACCGCGTTCGCCCACTCTACGTTGTTCAGGGCCTCGCCCCGCGCGACCGTGCGCACGGCGGCGATCACGTCGTCCAGCGGCGAGGACTTGCTGATGACCCCCGCGGCCCCTGCGGCGAGCGCCTCGCGCACCGAGACCGGCCGGTCGGCGACGCTGTGGATGACCACGCTGGAGCCGTCGACGACGAGCCGGGTGACGTTCTCCGTCACGGTCGTGCCGTCGCCCAGGGTGAGATCGAGCACAACGACGTCGGCGGGAGCATTGCCCGCGCGGCTTCGTGCATCGAGGTACTCCGCCACGCCGGCGCCCGCGAAGACGACGTCGAAGGACGCCCGCTCGAGCGCGGCGGCGAGTCCCAGACGAACGGACTCGTGGTCGTCGATCAGGGCTACGCTGCTCACGGTCTCACCCTATCCCGCCCCGACGCGGCTCACCGCGTGAGGAGGGCCACCGTCTCCAGGTGGTGGGAGTGCGGGAACAGGTCGAAGGCGCGGAGTGCGCGCGGCTCGTATCCCAGGCCCCGGAACGTGGCGAGATCCCGGGCGAGGGCGACCGGGTCGCAGGCCACGTAGGCGATCGCCGCCGGATCCAGCGCGGCGACGTCCTCGACGACGGCCCGTCCGGCGCCGGAACGGGGCGGGTCCAGGATCACGGCGCCGCCGGCGACGCCCTCGGTCGCCGCGTCGTCGGCGCGCAGGAAGCGGTCCACACGCGCGGTGACCGCCTGAACGCCGAGATCGCGCAGGTTCGCGGCCGCATGCCGGGTGGCGCGAGGGGCGGATTCGACGGTGGTGATCCGCCGCGCGCCGAGCCGCGCCAGAGTGGCCGAGAACAGGCCGACGCCGCCGTACAGGTCGAGGTGCATCGCGTCAGCATCGATCTGCCCGTCGAGCAGCTCGGCGACGGCCCCGTCGAGGAGTCCCGCGGCGGCCGGATGGATCTGCCAGAAGCCATCGGCGTCGAGCGTGAAGGAGCGCTCACCGACGCGCTCGACGATGGTCTCCGGTGCGGGGCGCCGCGGCCCGCGACGCCGGGCGCCGTGCGCGACGCGCTCCGCCTCGGTGCGGAGCACGCGGCGCACTTCGCCGTCGGAGGGCTCGACGAGCTCGATCCGGCCTTCCGGCAGCCCGCGCAGCTCGCGCGCGGCCGCGCCGATCGCGGGGCGGGCGAGCACGTGCTCGGCGACCGGCACCACGCGGTGGCTGCGCGCGGCGTAGGGGCCGATCCGCCCCTCCCCGTCCACGTGCAGGGTGACCCTGGTGCGCCAGTTCTCGTCGGTTCCCGTGGCCTCGACCTCCGGAGCGTCGATCCCTCCCCCGGCGAAGCGGTCCAGCGCCTCCTGCAGCACCCGGCGCTTGAGCACGCGCTGGTGCCCGATCTCGATGTGCCCGAGGTCCGCGCCGCCCGGCCGCTGCTCCGGTGCGCGCGACACATCGGCCTCCGGCCACACGTGCGGGCGCCGGTGCTCCGACGCGTCGAGCACCTCGACGGTCTCGGCCCGCCAGAACGAGCGCTTGTCGGGACCGTCGGCCCCCGAGCCCGCCGAAGGGTCGGTCAGCCGCGCCCGGACGCGCTCACCGGGGATCGCATCCGAGACGAACACCACGCGCCCCTCATGCCGGGCGATGAAGACGCCGCCGTGCGCGATGGCGGTCACGTCGAGGTCGAGAAGAGCGCCCTCGGACGCGTCGGTCCCTGAGCGGGTCGAAGGGTCGGTCACCCCTCGATCATCCCAGACCTGGGCGATCGCCCGCCGCCGGATCCGGATCCGCGATCGCCGCACCGCTAGCGTGGACTCATGCGCGTGTGCCTCGCCTCCACCTCGCCCGCCCGGCTCGCTCTGCTGCGGCAGAGCGGCATCGAACCGCTGTGTCTGAGTCCCGATGTGGACGAGGACGCGGTCGCCGCCGCCGAAGCGGACCGCCTCGGCAGGCCGCTCGCGCCGGAGGAGGTCGTGCTGCTGCTCGGGCGCGCGAAGGCCGCCGACATCGCCGCGCGGATCCATGACGCGCATCCGGACTTCGAGGGGATCGTGATCGGCGGCGACTCGATGTTCGAGCTCGACGGCGAGGTGCACGGCAAGCCGCACACTCCGGAGCGCGCGCTCGCGCGCTGGCACGCCATGCGCGGCAGGACCGGCGTGCTGCACTCCGGGCACAGCGTCATCCTGGTGCGCCCCGGCGCACCCGCCGAAGAGGCGCACGCGGTCGCCGAGGCCGCCGTGACGTTCGCCGCCGACATCGATGACGCCGAGCTCGAACGGTACGTCGCCACCGGGGAGCCCCTGCTCGTGGCGGGCGCCTTCACCGTGGACAGCCTGGGCGGCGCCTTCATCGAGCGGGTCGACGGCGATCCCTCCACGGTCGTCGGCATGTCGCTGTCCACTCTCCGGCACCTCACCGGAAGGCTCGGGATCCGTTGGACCGACCTGTGGAACGCGGTGCCGCGGTCCTCCTGAGCCGGCTCCCGGAGGACCCGGTTCGTAGGATCCGGGACGTGATCCGCGCCGATTCTTGTGGAGAGTCGTCAAAAATATCGGCGGCGCTGTCGATAGGCTGACATTCATGCCTGACATCGCCAAGGTGCTCGTCGCCAACCGCGGCGAGATCGCCGTCCGCATCATCCGCGCCGCGCGCGACTCCGGTCTCTCCTCCGTCGCCGTCTACGCAGACCAGGACCGTGATGCCATGCACACGCGCCTGGCCGACGAGGCCTACGCCCTCGACGGATCCACGAGCGCCGAGACCTACCTGCAGATCGACAAGATCCTGTCGGTGGCCCGCCGCGCCGGGGCCGACGCCGTGCACCCCGGCTACGGCTTCCTCGCCGAGAACGCCGCCTTCGCCCGTGCCGTGATCGGCGCCGGCATGGTGTGGATCGGCCCGTCCCCCGAGGCCATCGAGGCGCTGGGCGACAAGGTCACCGCGCGCCACGTCGCCGAGAAGGTGGGCCTGCCCATCGCGATCAAGGCCGCCTACGGCGGCGGCGGACGCGGCCTCAAGGTCGCGCGCGAGCTCGACGAGGTCGCCGAGATGTTCGAGTCCGCCACCCGCGAGGCCGTCGCCGCCTTCGGTCGCGGCGAGTGCTTCGTGGAGAAGTACCTCGACAAGCCGCGCCACGTCGAGACCCAGTGCCTCGCCGACGCCGAGGGCAACGTCGTCGTCATCTCGACGCGCGACTGCTCGCTGCAGCGCCGCCACCAGAAGCTCGTCGAGGAGGCGCCCGCGCCGTTCCTCACCGAGGAGCAGAACGCCCTGCTGTACTCGGCGTCCAAGGCCATCCTCAAGGAGGTCGGCTACGTCGGCGCGGGAACCTGCGAGTTCCTCATCGGCGCCGACGGCACGGTGTCCTTCCTCGAGGTGAACACCCGCCTGCAGGTCGAGCACCCCGTCTCCGAGGAGGTCACCGGCATCGACCTCGTCCGCGAGCAGTTCCGCATCGCGGCCGGCGGTACCATCGACTACGACGACCCCGCCCCGCAGGGCCACTCGATCGAGTTCCGCATCAACGGCGAGGATCCCGGCCGGGGCTTCCTGCCGCAGCCCGGACCGATCCACGTCTTCAAGACCTTCGGCGGCCCCGGCCTGCGCCTGGACTCCGGTGTGACCGCGGGCGATGTCGTCTCCGGCGCGTTCGATTCCCTGCTCGCGAAGATCATCGTGACCGGCAAGGACCGTGCAGAGGCGCTCGAGCGCTCGCGTCGTGCGCTCGACGAGTTCGAGGTCTCCGGCCTGCCGACCGTGCTGCCGTTCCACCGCAAGGTCGTGAACGACCCCGCCTTCACCGCCGAGGACGGCCGCTTCGGCGTCTACACGCGCTGGATCGAGACCGAGTTCGTCAACGACATCCCCGCGTGGGACGGCGAGCTGGAGGCCGCGGCCGAGCCCAAGGGCCGGCACACGGTCGTCGTCGAGGTCGCCGGCAAGCGCCTCGAGGTCAGCCTGCCCGACCGCGTCGCCGCCTCCGTCGTGGGCACGGGCGGGCGCCCCGCGGCGGTGCCGCCGTCGCGTCGCAGCCACGCCAAGACCGTGAACGCGGGCGCGTCCGGCGATGCGGTGAAGTCGCCGATGCAGGCGACGGTCGTCAAGGTCGCCGTCGAGGAGGGGCAGCAGGTCGTCAAGGGCGATCTTGTGGTCGTGCTCGAGGCGATGAAGATGGAGCAGCCGCTGCAGGCGCACAAGGACGGCGTCATCGGCAACATCAACGCCGATGCCGGCGCGACCGTGTCGGCCGGCCACCAGCTCCTCACGATCAGCTGACCGGATCCTCGGCCCGCGAAGGGCCCCAACGACGAAGAAGCGGCGCTCCCCTGAGGGGGCGCCGCTTCTTCGCGTCAGCGTCAGTTCGCGATGTAGACCTGGTGCATCGCGCGGGTCGCGTCGGTGATGCTGCTCGTGATCGACGGGTAGGCGGCGAACACGCGCGACACCTGGTCGACGTTGAGACGGCGCTCCACGGCGATCGCGAGCGGGTAGATCAGCTCCGAGGCGCGCGGCGCGACGATCACGGCGCCGATGACCGTGCCGGATCCCTTGCGCGCGATGATCTTGACGAAACCGTCGCGGATCCCCTGCATCTTGGCGCGCGGGTTGGCGGCGAGAGGCAGCTTGTAGGCGATGCCGTCGGCCACGCCGTCCTCGATGTCCTTCTCGGAGAAGCCGATCGTCGCGATCTCCGGGGCGGTGAAGATGTTCGCCGTGATCTTGAGCTTCTCGAGCGGGATCACGATGTCGCCGAGGGCATGGAACACGGCCGTGCGGCCCTGCATCGAGGCGACGGAGGCGAGCGGGAAGAAGTTCGTGCAGTCGCCGACCGCGTAGATGTTGGAGACCGACGTCCGCGCGACCCTGTTGACGCGGATGTGGCCCGACGCGGTCAGCTCGACGCCGACGTCCTCGAGGCCGATCCCCGCCGTGTTCGGGATGGATCCGACCGCCATCAGGCAGTGGCTGCCCTCGACCGTGCGCCCGTCCGAGAGCGTCACGGTGACGCCGTCCCCGGTGCGCTCGACCTTGTCGGCGCGCGACTTGGACAGCACCTGCATCCCGCCGCGCTTGAAGACCTTCTCGAGCACGTGCGCCGCATCCTGGTCCTCGCCGGGGAGCACCTGGTCGCGGCTGGAGATCAGGGTGACCTTCGCGCCGAGGTTCATGTACGCGGAGGCGAACTCGGCGCCGGTGACGCCGGAGCCGACCACGATGAGATGCTCGGGCAGCGTCTTCATGTCGTACAGCTGCGTCCAGGTGAGGATCCGCTCGCCGTCCGGCTTGGCCGAGTCCAGCTCGCGCGGGGACGCCCCCACGGCGACGATGAGGGTGTCGGCCTCCACGCGGTCGAACTCGGTGCCGTCCACGGACGTCGCGACGACGATCGCGTTCGGGCCGTCCAGGCGACCGTGGCCGGAGAGGATCGTCACGCCCGCGTCGAGCAGCGTCGTGCGCATGTCCTCGGACTGCTGCCCGGCGAGCGCCATCAGGCGCTTGTTCACGGCGGCGAGGTTGATCGCGACCTGCGGCTTGAGCGGCTTGCCCTCCGCGCCCTTCGCGTAGAACTGCACGCCGAGGTCGGTGGCCTCGCTGATCGCGACGGCCGCGTCCGCCGTGGCGATCAGGCTCTTGGAGGGCACCACGTCGGTGAGCACGGCGGATCCGCCCACGCCGACCCGTTCGACGAGCGTCACCTCCGCTCCGAGCTGTGCTGCGGCGAGCGCCGCCTCGTAACCGCCGGGACCGCCACCGAGCACGGCGACACGCTGAGAGCGCTCGAACATCAAGGTCATGGGATCCATTCTTCCGCATCCGCACGGCGCGGACGATCCGGGCGAGCGCTGCTCTTCCGCGCCCTCCTCGCCCGCTCGGGGTGCGGGGCCGTATCCTCGATCTCATGGCTGACTGGAACCACCCCCTCGACGACCCGAGTGCCGACCCCTTCGCGATCGCTGCAGAGGCCGCCTCCGACATCCACCGGCTCACCGGCGTCGAGCGTCATGACATCGCCGTCACCCTCGGCTCCGGCTGGGGCAAGGCCGCGGAGCTCATCGGCGAGACCGTCGCGACCATCCCCGCCACCGAGGTCACCGGCTTCTCCAAGCCCGCGCTGGAGGGTCACGTCGGCACGCTCCGCAGCATCGTCACCCCCGGCGGGAAGAACGTGCTCGTGATCGGAGCGCGCACCCACTACTACGAGGGCCACGGCGTCCGCCGCGTCGTGCACAGCGTGCGCACCGCCGCCGCCACGGGCGCTGCGACCATGGTGCTCACCAACGGCGCCGGCGGCATCCGCGAGACCTGGAAGCCCGGGCAGCCGGTGCTGATCAGCGACCACCTCAACCTCACCGCGGATTCGCCGCTCGAAGGCGCGACCTTCATCGACCTCACCGACCTGTACAGCGCGCGACTGCGCGACCTCGCCCGCACGATCGACCCGAGCCTCGATGAGGGCGTCTACACGCAGTTCCGCGGCCCGCACTACGAGACCCCCGCCGAAGTGCAGATGGCGAAGGCCATGGGCGGCCACATCGTCGGCATGTCCACCGCGCTCGAGGCGATCGCGGCGCGGCAGGCCGGCATGGAGATCCTCGGCTTCTCGCTCATCACGAACCTCGCCGCGGGGATCCAGAAGACGCCGCTCAGCCACGCCGAGGTGATCGAGGCCGGCCGGGAGGCGGAGCCCGTCATCTCGGATCTGCTCGCCCGCGTGATCGGGGCGCTGTGAGCGCGCAGGAGGCGACGCTGCTCACGCAGGCACGCGCCTGGCTGCGTCAGGATCCCGACCCGGAGACCCGGGACGAGCTCGCCGGTCTCATCACGAGCGCCGGTTCCGGTGACGAGGCGGCCGTCGCCGACCTCGCCGACCGCTTCTCCACGCGTCTCGCCTTCGGCACCGCCGGGCTGCGCGGCGAGCTCGCCGCCGGTTCGAACCGGATGAACCGGGTGCTCGTGGCGCAGGCCGCCGCGGGCTTCGCCGCGTACCTGTCCGAGAAGGCGTCGGCGGGAACGCCGACCGTCGTCATCGGGTACGACGGGCGCAAGAACTCCCGCGTGTTCGCGAAGGACTCGGCCGAGATCTTCGCCGGCGCGGGGCTGCGGGCGATCCTGCTGCCGCGGCTGCTGCCGACCCCGGTGCTCGCGTTCGCCGTGCGGCACCTCGGCGCGGACGCCGGTGTGATGGTGACCGCGAGCCACAACCCGCCGAACGACAACGGCTACAAGGTGTACCTCGGCGGCGCGGACCAGGGCTCGCAGATCGTCGCGCCCGCCGACGCCGAGATCGCCGCGCACATCCAGCAGGTCGCCGACCACGGGGACGTACGGGCGATCCCGCGCTCCGAGGCCTACGAGACCGCCGGCGAGGACATCGTCGAGGCGTACGTCACGGCGACCGCCGCCGTGGCGCCGGCTCCGGTCGGCACCGCGGGGCTGCGCTGGGTCTACACCGCCATGCACGGGGTGGGCTGGGAGACGTTCTCCCGCATCATCGGCGACGCCGGCTACCCCGCACCGTGGACGGTGAGCGAGCAGCGCGACCCCGATCCCACCTTCCGCACCGTCTCCTTCCCCAATCCGGAGGAGCCCGGCGCCATGGACCTCGCGTTCGCGAAGGCGCGCACGCTGGGCGCAGAGCTCGTGATCGCGAACGACCCCGATGCGGACCGGCTCGCGGTCGGCATCCCCGACGAGACCGCCGAGGGCGGCTGGCGCCGGCTCACCGGCAACGAGGTCGGCCTGCTGCTCGGCTGGCGCGCCGCGCGCGCGGCCACGGCGGATGGTCCCGCCGCGCCGGGGACGTCGCTGGCGTGCTCGCTCGTGTCCTCCCCCGCACTCGGCGCGGTCGCCGCGCGGTACGGGCTGGACTTCCACGAGACCCTCACCGGCTTCAAGTGGATCTCCCGTGCTCCCGGCATCGCATTCGGCTACGAGGAGGCCCTGGGCTATCTGGTGAACCCGGAGACGGTGCGCGACAAGGACGGCATCTCCGCCGCGGTCGCCCTGCTCGGGCTTGCCGCCGAAGCGCGCGGACGCGATGCGACGCTCGTGGATCTGCTCGAGGAGGTCGCCGCCGAGGTGGGTCACTTCGCGAGCGGCCAGGTGTCGATCCGCGTCGACGACGTCGCCGTGATCGGCCGGATCATGGCCGCACTGCGGCAGGATCCCCCCGCCGCCTTCGGCGAGACCGCGATCTCGTCTGTCGAGGATCTGCTCACGGCCGCCGAGGGCGCGCCCGCCGGCGACGTGCTGCGCTACCGTCTCGCCGACGGCTCCCGGGTGATCGTGCGCCCGAGCGGCACCGAGCCCAAGCTCAAGGTGTACCTCGACGCGCGCGCGGACTCGGGCGAGGCGGCCCACGCCGCCGTCGCCGCGCTGGACGCCGCGATCCGCGAGTTGCTCGCCCGCCTCGGCTGAGCCGGGCCGCCCGGCCTCACTCCCTCCGGGCCCCCCGGTTTTGGGGCGCGCTTCGACGGTTTGGGGCGCGTCCCACCGTGTTTTCCGGGCCTGACGCGCCCCAAAACGGATGAACGCGCCCCAAACCGGTCGCCCCTTGCCTCGGCTCGGGGGGACCTCGCCCCGGATCCGGCGGCACGTCGTACGCGTTCCTCCACGGCCCTGACTCGGTTTGGGGCGTGATTCTTTGGTTCGGGGCGCGTTGCACACCGAAATCGGGGCACGGCGCGCCCCAAAACGGAGTCACGCGCCCCAAACGATCGGACTCGCTACCAGACCGGCCGATCACGCCCCCGGATCACGCGGGCCGGATACCGAACGCGGCGAGACGCCGTCCCAGCACGAGGGCCGTCTCGATGTGTCCCCAGCCCCACCGCGCGAGCCTGCGCTGCGTGGCGCCTCGGATCCAGTCCTCGCGCTGCTTCTCCTCGTCGAGCACCTCTGCGCCGCTCCGCCCCGCGAGCATCCCCGCATCGGCGTACTTGACCGCGCCGTCGAACTCGCCGAAGGCCCGTGCCGCGGGATCATCGAGCGCGAAGTCCACGAAGTACGAACCGTGGGGCCCTGGCACTTCGACCTGAAGCCGGATGCTCCGGAATCCGAGCTCGACGAGTCGGATCCGGCTGATGCTCTCTCCGGGGAGCTGCGCCCTGCCGTCGGCGAACGCCAGAACCCGATCCGCGCGGTGCCGCCCGTGCGCGAATCGGTGCGCGATGCCGTGGGCGGCGCCGAGGAACGCTCTCGCCTCGTCCTCGTCGTAGATTCCAGGTCCCGGCACGCAGCGTGCACGCAGCGCCGCGTCCGCCACCACCACCGCGCTCTCGAAGCCCGCCGTGCGAACGACGTCCGCGACGGTGCGTTCGAGCGTCGTGCAGCGCAGTCCGCGGATCTCGACGATCTCCTCCTCGGGTACGGATCCGCGATGCCGGATCGTCCCGACCGCGGATCCGGGACGCGCGTGCGACACGGTGAGATGCACGCGCGTGCGATCGGGGCGGAACAGCGGAAGCCCGTGCAGCGCGGCGGCGGTCTCGTGCGAGAACACGGCGTCGTCCGCGATCAGCCCGAGCGCATGCGCACGGGCGATGACCCGCCCCTCGGTCGACGCAGCGGCCCAGTCCTGCCGATGCGCGTAGACGCCGGGCCGGATCCGCTCCAGGTCCCGGCCGTCGTCCGCCACGCGGTCGCCCGTCTTCGTGCGGCGGATGCGTCCGAGCTCTGCGGCGTGATGCACCGCGGGGATGAGGAGGGTCATCGCCCCATCCTGAGGCGCGGGTCCGCGTCTCCTATGGGCGTGTACGGAATGCGTGGAGAACTCGCCCACGACGCGATCTGTGCAGGGCGTTGCCGGGGTGGGCGGCCCCGTTTCGGGGCGCAGCCTCACGTTTTGGGGCGCGTCCGGCCCGGATTTCGTGGCGCGGCGCGCCCCAAAACGTCAGAGCGCGCCCCAAACCCTCGGTGGGAACCAAGACCTCGGTGGGAACCAAGGCCTTCGGGTCGGGACCTCGAACCTCGGTGCGGTGGGGAGCCCCGAGGCCGGCGGCCGTGGCGGGAAGCGCTCCGCGGCCCCGATACGCTCGGACCATGGATTTCGCGGCGCCCGTCACCCTCGAGAACGACTTCGTGCGGCTGGAGCCGCTCGCCCCCGCCCACGCCGAAGACCTCGCCCTCGCGACCGCCGGGCTCGAGGACCGCTGGTACACCTCGGTGCCGTCCGCAGAGGGCGTTCCCGCGGAGATCGCGCGGCGCCGTGCGCTGCATGTCGAGGGCGCCATGAACCCGTTCGCGATCGTGCGGCTCGACACCGGCCGCGCGGTCGGGATGACGACCTTCTGCGATATCGATCAGGCCAACCGCACCGTCGAGATCGGATACACCTGGCTGTCGCCCGAGGTGCACGGCACGGCCGTGAACCCGTCCGCCAAGCGCCTGCTGCTGGGACACGCCTTCGAGCAGTGCGACGCGATCAGGGTGCAGTTCTGCACGCATTTCCACAACCGGCAGTCCCGCACCGCGATCGAGCGGCTCGGGGCGAAGCTGGACGGGATCCTGCGCAACGACCGCATCGGACCCGACGGCGCCTTCCGCGACACCGTGGTGTACTCGATCCTCCCCCACGAGTGGCCCGCGGTCCGCAACGGCCTCGACGCCAGGCTCGACAAGCGCCGCTGAACTCGGCCTGCCCCGTCCGCGAAGCCGCACTCGCCTGCGCTCTCAGCGGAAGGATAGGATCGGGGCACTGCGCGCGGAGACCCCGAGCCGCGCACGGATGAGGAGAGCATGACGACGAAGTCATATGCCGTGATCGGCGCCGGCCCCTCCGGACTGGCTGTCATGCGCGCACTGCGGAAGGCGGGGATCGAGGCCACCGGCTACGAGGCCTCGCACGACGTCGGCGGACTGTGGGACATCACGAATCCGCGCAGCACGATGTACTCCTCCGCGCACCTGATCTCCTCGCGCACCACGACCGAGTTCACCGAGTTCCCGATGGACAGCGACGTCGACTACCCGGGTCACCGTGTGCTCAAGCGCTACTTCGACGACTACGCCGACGAGTTCGGGCTGCGCGAGCACTTCCGCTTCGGCACCAGGGTGGATCGCCTGGAGCGCGACGGCACCGGCACCAGCACCGGCACCGGCACCGGCACCGGCACTGGCACAGGCAGCGGGTGGATCCTGCGCGCGACGGCGAACGGCGAAGACGGCGCGGACGCGACCATCACCGAGCGTCACGATGGCGTGATCCTCGCCAACGGCACGCTCGCGGAGCCGAACGTCCCGGAGTTCCCCGGAGAGTTCGCCGGCGAGATCATGCACACCAGCGCGTACAAGGATCCCGCTCAGCTCGCGGGCCGGCGCGTGCTCATCATCGGCGCAGGCAACTCCGGCTGCGACATCGCGGTGGACGCCGTGCACCACGCCGAGAGCGTGGACATGAGCGTGCGCCGCGGTTACTACTTCGTGCCGCGCTACCTTTTCGGCCGGCCGAGCGACACCCTCAACCAGGGCAGACCGCTGCCCGCGCGGATCAAGCAGGCGATCGACTCCCGCGTGCTGCGCGCGTTCACCGGCGACCCGGTGCGCTTCGGCTTCCCCAAGCCCGACTACCGCATCTACGAATCGCACCCGATCGTGAACACCCTCGTGCTGAACCACCTCGGTCAGGGCGATCTGCGGATCCGGGCCGACATCGAGCGCTTCGACGGCTCCACGGTGCGCTTCCGCGACGGCACCGCGGGCGACTACGACCTCATCCTGCTCGCGACCGGCTACGCCCTGGACTACCCCTTCGTCGACCGGGAGCACCTGAACTGGACGGGCGCCTCGCCACGGCTGTTCCTGAACGTCTTCCCGCCGTCGTTCAACGGCCTGTACATGATGGGGATGATCGAGGCGAGCGGGATCGGCTGGCAGGGCCGCTACGAGCAGGCCGAGCTGATCGCCGCCTACCTCGCCGCCGAGAACGCGGATCCGGCCCGCGCCGAGCTCTTCCGCGACAGGGTGACGACCCAGTCATGGCCCGACCTCACCGGCGGGTACCGCTACCTGGGCCTCGCGCGCATGTCGTACTACGTCAACAAGGACGCCTACCGGCGCGCGGTGCGCACCGAGAAGGCGGCCCTCTCCGAGCGCACGGCACCGGCCGGAGCGGGGCGCGGGGGCGCATGAACGTCGACGACGTCGTGGTGCACTTCGCACCTGGCACGCTGACGATCCTCAACGTCGTCCTCGGGCTCATCATGCTCGGGATCGCGCTGGACACCTCGCCGAAGGACTTCCGGGTCGTGCTCACGCATCCCAAGCCCTTCGTCGTCGCGATCCTCGCGCAGCTGCTGGTGCTTCCGGCCGTCACCTTCGGCCTCACCATGATCCTGCCGGTGACGCCGTCCATGGCGCTCGGCATGATCCTGGTCGCGTGCTGCCCGCCCGGCAACATCTCCCAGGTCCTGACCCACCGCTCGGGCGGCAACACCGCACTGTCCGTGTCCATGACGGCGGTCGGCAACCTGCTCTACATCGTCGCGATGCCGCTGAGCATCGCGTTCTGGGGATCCCTGCACTCCACGGCCAGGCACCTGCTGCACCGGGTCGCCGTGAACCCGTGGCAGATGCTGCTGGAGATCCTGCTGATCATCGGCCTGCCGTTCGCCCTCGGCCTGCTGCTGCGCGCCCGCCTGCCGCGCCTGGCGACGCGCGTGCAGCCGTTCGTGCGCTGGTTCGGACTGATCGCCCTCGTGGGCTTCATCGTCGGAGCGCTGGCGGGCAACTGGGCCGTCTTCCTCGGCGTGATCGGATCCGTGCTGCTCGTGGTCGCGATCCACGATGCGGTCTCGCTCGCGATCGGATACGGCACCGCGGTCCTCGGCGGGCTCGGCACCCGGGAGCGCAAGGCGATGACGTTCGAGGTCGGCATCCGCAACGCCGGCCTCGGGCTCGGCCTGGTGTTCACGTTCTTCGGCGGACTCGGCGGCATGGCGGTCGTCGCCGGCTGGTGGGGCGTGTGGGACATCGTCGCGGGGCTCTGTGTCGCTACGCTCTGGGGCATGCACACCACGCGCCGCACCGGTTCGCGCACCGGCGATGCCTCCCGCCGAGCCGTCAGGGCAGGAGATCGATGAGACGCGTCCTGGTCACCGGCGGTGCCGGCTTCCTCGGCAGCAGGGTCACCGGACTCCTGTCCGATCACCCCGGTGTCGACGTCGTCCTCTCCGGCGATCTGCGCGATTCGGAGGTGCCAGGCGTCGTCTCGGTCGAGGTGGACGTCACGGACCCGCGAGGGCTGCCGGAGCTGCTGCGCCATCACCGCGTCGACACGGTCGTGCATCTTGCCGCGATCGTGAATCCGGGCCGCGACGTGCAGGGCGAGTTCCGCGTCGATGTGCAGGGTTCGTCCAACGTGCTGGCGGCCTGCGTGGAGGCCGGCGTGCGCCGCCTCGTGGTCTCCAGCTCTGGCGCCGCATACGGCTACCACGCCGACAATCCGGACTGGATCGACGAGACGGATCCGCTGCGCGGCAACGACGAGTTCCCGTACTCGCGGCACAAGCGCATGGTCGAGGAGATGCTCGCCGCCGCGCGCACCACGCACCCGGCCCTGGAGCAGGTGATCTTCCGGATCGGCACGATCCTGGGCCCCACGGTGCGCAATCAGATCACGGCGCTGTGGGACGCGAAGCGGATCCTGCACATCGCCGGATCCGATTCCCCCTTCGTGTTCGTCTGGGTGGACGACGTCGCCGCGGCGATGGTGCGCGCCGCGCTCGGCGAGGGCCCCGCCGGGATCTACAACGTGGCGGGCGACGGGGCGCTGACCGTGCCCCAGATCGCCCGGCGGCTGCGCAAGCCGCTGCTGACGATCCCCGCACCGCTGCTCGCGATCGCCCTCGCGATCGGCAGCGCCCTGCGCCTGACCGATCACGGGCCCGAGAAGATCCGCTTCCTGCGCTACCGGCCCGTGCTGCGCAACGACCGGCTGAAGGAGGAGTTCGGCTACACGCCGCGGCTCACCTCGGCGGAGGCGTTCGAGGAGTACCTGCGCACGCACCCTGACGTCGTGCGCGCCGACTGATCGACACGACACCGCGCACCCCTCAGCCGGTCTTCGTGAACACCCCGAGACCCGACGGCTGCGGAACCTGCGCGAACTTGTCGAAGTACGCCAGCGTCACGCCGCGCACGGCGCCGCCCGCACGATGGAACTCGGCCGAGGAGAGGGATCCAGGAGGCGCCCCCTCCCCTGTCGGTGCGAACGACAGCGTGTCTCCGTCCCACGGATCGATGTCGAACGTGTAGGCGCCCGTTGGGCCCATCGCCCCGTGCAGCTTGCCGCCGGAGGACGTGATCGTGAGAGTGCCGAGGTACGGGCTCGTGTAGGTGCCGACGTAGTCCGCGTCGGGGCCTTGCGGCGTGGCGCCGGCCGGCGGTTTCTCGCCCGCCAGGTCGCCGACAGGAGCGTTGTAGTGCGCGAAGACACCGCCGTAGGCCTTCACCCAGTCGCGGGTCTGCGCACCGTAGAGCACATCGTCGAGGAACTCCTGGTTGACGGCCTCCGGCACGCCGATGGGCGCCCCGTTCGTGAGCACGACGATGCCCAGGTCGAGATCCGGGACCATCGCCTCGGCAGTGGCCGTACCGAGCTCGAACCCGCCGGAGTGGCTCAACACCACCCGTCCTCCGGCGCCCGATCCGACGTTGCTGCCGAAGCCGTAGTGCCCTGGCCGCTGGTCGAGCGCGCTGTTGCGGGAGTTCACGATCTGCGCCGAGAACGCCTGGGTGAGCGGCGCAGGGTCGATGAAGTCCTTGCCGGCGAGCTTGCCGTCGGCGAGGACCACCGCCATCCACTTGGCCACGTCCCCGGCCGTCGATGCCACGCCGCCGGCCGGCGCCTCCGCATCGGGGTCGCGATCGAACAGCGGCTCGAAGTCGTCCGTCCCGATCCGCGTGTGCTGCACCGCCCGGTCGCGCGTGGCGAGGAACTCGGCATGAGACGTCGTGGTGGAGGTCATCCCGAGCGGGTCGAACAGCAGCTCCTTCGCCGTCTGCTCCCAGGTCTCGTGCCGCGAGGCGGCCACGGCCACGGCGCCGGTGGTGAGCCCGAAGTTCGAGTACTGGTACGTCGTGCGGAAGGGCGCGAGCGGGATCTGGTTCAGGTGCGCCAGGATGTAGTCGCGGTCGAAGCCGAGATCCTCGAGCTCGTCGCCGCCGCCGGTCGGGATCCCGGTGCGGTGCGCGAAGGCATCGCCGATCGTGGCGTTCGCCGTGACGTACGGATCGTTGAAGGTCATCGACGGCATCAGGTCCTTGATCGGGGTGTCCCAGGTGATGCTCGGATCCTCGGTCATCGCCCGCGCGACGATCGTGCCAGAGATCGGCTTCGACATCGACGCGATCATGAACAGGGTGTTGACGTCGACCGGCGCTCCGGTGCGCTTGTCACGCACCCCGTATGCCCCCTCGAACACGGTCTTCCCCTTCGAGACCACGGCGACCGTGGCACCGGGGACGCCGGTGCGCTTGAGCGCGTCGGCGACGTGCGCCGGGAGCTTCTTCAGCGCGGCGGCGACGGCGGTGTCGCGATCGGTGTACAGCGGCATCACGTCCTGGTTCGGCGCCGTCCCGGTCTGCACGTGCACCGGCTGTCCGCCCTGCGCCGGCACCGAGCAACCCGCCACGGCGCCGACCATCAGCAGCGTCACCGAGGCGGCGATCAGCGGCGACCCCGGGCGCACCCCACCGCTCCTCTTCCTTGCTGATCCCATCTCGCTCCTCTTCCCGCGGCTCCCCTCGGTGAGGCTAGCGAGCGCGGAACCCGCGGGGCAAGACGTCATCGCGTGCCGAGACCGATTCGTTCCCGTCGGCCTGTCAGGGCTTCGTCAGCTCCTGAGCGAGCATCACCAGGATGCCGCTGGGTCCGCGGAGGTAGGTGAGCCTGTAGACGTCCTGGTAGTTCGCGACGCCCCGCAGCGGGAAGCACCCGTGGCGGGCGGCGATCGCCAGGGACTCGTCGATGTCGTCGACGGCGAACGCGATCCGATGCATGCCGATCTCGTTCGGGAGGGTCGGCGCCGTCTCGATCGCCTCGGGATGGATGTACTCGAACAGCTCCACGCGCCCGTGTCCGTCCGGCGTCTGCAGCACGGCGATCCGCGCGTGGTTGCCGTCGAGTCCGACGGCGGTGTCGGTCCACTCCCCCGAGACGGTGTCGCGGCCCAGCAGGGCGAGCCCGAGGTCGGTGAAGAAGGCGATGGTCGCCTCGAGGTCGTGGACGGCGATGCCGACGTTGTCCATGCGGATGGCCATGCCTCGCACTCTACGCCGCCCTCAGCGCGAGCCCTCGCGTCAGTGCGTGCCGGCTTCGACCAGGATGACGCCGCCGACGATGACGGCGAGGCCGATCGCCGTCATGACCGAGATGCGGTCGCGGAACAGCACGCGCCCGAGGACGGCGGTGGCGGCGACGCCGAGCGCCGCCCAGACCGCGTACGCGATGCCGACCGGCATGCCGAGCGCCAGCACGGCGCCGAGCAGCACGTAGGAGGCGAGATAGCCGAGCACGATGGCAGGGATGTGGCGCCGGCGCCGGAAGCCCTCTGATGCGCGCAGGCTCAGCGTCGCGGTCACCTCCGAGGCGATCGCGCCGAGCAGCAGCAGCCAGGTCATGACGCGCTCTCCGATCCGCCACGGGCGTGCCGGGTGCCGAGTTCCGCGAGCAGGACGCCCGCGATGATGACCCCGAGACCGACGAGGGAGAGCGGGCTCAGCGCCTCCGCGAACAGCGCCGCAGCCGCGAGCGCCGTGAGCGCCACACCGATCGCGGACCAGATGCCGTAGGCGACGCCCACCGGCATCCCGCGGGTGAGGACCATCCCGAGCAGCCAGAACGACCCGCCGTACCCGAGCACGACCACGCACAGCCACCACCAGGATCCGCCCGTCGACACCGCACGCAGGCTCAGCGTGGCGCTGACCTCCAGCACGATCGCGAGCAGCAGGGGCGGCCAGGCGCTGGCCTGGCGCGGGACGACGGCCTCGGCATCCGGCACCCGGCCGGACTCGTCAGGCGAGGACATCGTCGAGCAGCGGATGCAGGTGCCGTGAGCGCAGCGCCGCGGCAGCGGTCGTGGCGCCCGCCGCGAGGGCGTCGCCCACGGCATCGCCCGCGAGCGTCGCGTCGAGCACTCCGGCGAAGAAAGCGTCTCCGGCGCCGTTGGTGTCGACGACCTCGACCGGCACTGCCGCCACGCGATGCAGCACGCCGTCGCGGTCGACCGCGATCGCGCCCTCGGCGCCGAGCGTGCAGACCGCGAGCTGGGCGCCCGCATCGATGCAAGCGCGCAGGAACGCCTCGGGATCCGGCAGGCGGTCGGCGTTGCAGAAGAGGACGTCTGCCGCCTCGAGGAACGGCCGGTGGAACGCCGCGGCGCCGTCGTAGTCGTGCAGATCGACCCAGATCGGAGCCCCGGTCGCCCGCGCCTCCTCGATCGCGGAGAGCCCCTCGGCGGAGAGGTCGAGCACGACCGCCGCGGCGCCCGCGAGCGGGGGCTCGTCGCCGACGAGCTCCTGCCACCGCGGCGCGAGCTCGGGCGACGACAGGAAGAGCGATACCCGCTCGCCGGCGCCCGTCATGAGGTTCAGATGACGCTCGGAGACGGTGGCCTCGCGCAGCCCGAGCAGGGGCACTCCCGCGCGGCCGAGCGCGTCGCGGATCCGCACGCCCGCCGGATCCGCGCCGACCCTCGCGCGCAGCGACACCGCGCGGCCGAGGCCTCGCAGGCTCAGCGCCTTGCCCGCGCTCGTGCCCCCGACGGTCTGCCAGTCCGCCTCGGCGAACTGCATGTGCGGCGTCGGTTCGGGCAGCCTGTCCAGCAGCACGATCGTGTTCCACGACACCGCGCCGACGATCGCGACGCGCCCCTCAGCGGGGGCTTCACTCATCGAAGCCCTCTGCGATCAGTTCCACGAGCTCCTCGCGCTCCTCGACGGGGAGGAAGGCGCCGGCGGCGGCGTTGAACTGGAAGGACTCGAGGTCCTCGAGGTCGTAGCCGAAGGCGTCCACGAGCAGCGCCATCTCGCGGGTCAGCGAGGTCGCGCTCATCGTGCGGTTGTCGACGTTCACGGTCACCGCGAAGCCGAGCTGGTACAGCAGGTCGAACGGGTGGTCGCCGAACTCGGTCCCCCAGGCGGCGATCGCGCCGGTCTGCAGGTTGGACGACGGCGAGAGCTCGAGCGGGATCTCCCGATCGCGCACCCAGCGCGCCAGATCGCCGAAGCGGACCTGCACCTCCTCGCCCTCCCGGTTGACGATCTCCAGGTCCTCGGCGATGCGCACGCCGTGACCGAGGCGGAGTGCGCGGCCGTCGACCAGGGCGGAGCGGATCGAGTCCGGTCCCGCGGCCTCGCCCGCGTGCACGGTCGTGGGGAACATCTGCCCCGCCAGGTACTCGAAGGTCTCCCGGTAGCGCGAGGACGGGTAGCCCGCCTCTGGACCTGCGGTGTCGAAGCCGACCACTCCGCGATCGCGGTTGGCGACCGCGAGCTCTGCGATCTCGCGCACGCGGTCGGTCTGCCGCATCGCGGAGAGCAGCTGCCCCACCCGGATGCTCTTGCCCCGGCTCTCCGCGGCGTCCTCCGCCTCGTCGATGCCGTCCTGCACGGCGTCGACCGCCTGCTGCAGACTGAGCCCGGTCGTCAGGTGGAGCTCCGGCGCCCAGCGCACCTCGCCGTACACGACGCCGTCGCGCACCAGGTCCTCGACGAACTCGCGAGAGATGCGGCGCAGGTTCTCGGCGCTCTGCATGACGGAGAGCGACACGTCGAACGTCTTCAGGTAGTCGACCAGGGATCCGGCCGCGGCCTGCGTGCGGAACCACATCGCCAGCGCCGTCGGATCCGTGTGCGGCAGTTCGATCCCCGCCGCATCGGCGAGCTCGATGATCGTGGCGGGACGCACCCCGCCGTCGAGGTGATCGTGCAGCGAGACCTTGGGGAGGCTCCGGAGGGACAGGCCCTCGACCTCCAGGTCGCCGTTCGCGTCGATGGGCATGACAGATCCTTCCTCAGCGGTCGATCGATGGGAATCGTCAGGGATGTTCCGAGAGGAACCGGACAGGGCGCCGCGCGGACGCCGCGCCCGGAATCAGCCTAGGCCGTGATGCGCTCTCGCACGAGGGGCGCGCGCTCGATGTGCTCCGCGCCGATCTCCCACGCGCCGTCGACGGCGTCCAGGGCCCGGTCGAACCGCGCCGCGTCGTCGGCCGAGAGCGTGAACACCGGATCCCCCGCGCGCACGGCGTCGCCGGGCTTCACGTGCAGGTCGATGCCCGCGGCGAACACCACGGCGTCCTCGGCCCTGGCGCGGCCCGCACCGAGGCGCCAGGCGCCGATGCCGAACGGCAGCGCGTCCATGCGGGTCACGAATCCGTCCGAGGGGGCGGTCACGGTGTGCGTCTCGCGCGCGGTCGGCAGCGCCGCATCCGGGTCGCCGTCCTGCGCACGGATCATGGCCTTCCACGAGTCCATCGCGCGGCCGTCGTCGAGCGCCCGCTCCACGTCCGCGTCGGGCTGGCCGCTGAGCGCCAGCATCTCCCGGGCGAGGGCGAGGGTGAGTTCGCGGATGTCGGCCGGGCCGCCCCCGGCGAGCACCTCGACCGATTCGCGCACCTCGTTCGCGTTGCCGATCGCGAGTCCGAGCGGGACGTTCATGTCGGTGAGCAGCGCGGTGGTGTGCACGCCGGAGTCGGTGCCGAGCGCCACCATCGTGCGGGCGAGCTCGCGGGCGCGGTCGATGTCCTGCATGAAGGCGCCGGATCCGAACTTCACGTCCAGCACGAGCGCGTCGGTGCCCTCGGCGATCTTCTTCGACATGATGCTCGAGGCGATCAGCGGGATCGCCTCGACCGTGCCGGTGACGTCGCGCAGCGCGTAGAGCTTCTTGTCGGCCGGGGCGAGGCCGGATCCCGCCGCGCAGATCACAGCGCCGACATCGCCCTGCAGCTGCGCGAACATCTCCTCGTTGCTGAGCGCGGCGCGCCAGCCGGGGATCGCCTCGAGCTTGTCCAGGGTGCCGCCGGTGTGACCGAGGCCGCGCCCGCTCAACTGCGGGACCGCCACGCCGAAGCAGGCGACGAGCGGCGCGAGCGGCAGCGTGATCTTGTCCCCCACGCCACCGGTGGAGTGCTTGTCGACCGTCTTCTTGCCGAGGGCGGCGAAGCTCATCCGCTCCCCCGACGCGATCATCGCGTCGGTGAGCACGCGGATCTCGTCGCGCTCCATGCCGCGCTGGAACACGGCCATCGCGAACGAGGCCATCTGCGGATCCGTGACGTAGCCGCGCGTGTAGGCGTCGACCATCCAGCGCAGCGCGGGCTCCGGCACGGTCCCGCCGTCGCGCTTGGCGCGGATCACGTCGACGGCATCAAAAGGCTCAACACTCAACGTCCTTCTCCATTCGGTCCCTGAGCCCGTCGAAGGGCGCTCGGCCCGAACGCGTCGGGCAGAACTTCGTCGATGGTCCTGATCCCGGACACGGTCTCGAGCAGCATCCCCGGTGCGGAGTGCTCGAACAGCAGCTGACGGCAGCGGCCGCAGGGCATGATGGTCTCGCCCTCGCCGTTCACGCAGAGGAACGCGACGAGACGCCCGCCTCCCGACATGAACAGGTCGCCGACCATCGCGCACTCGGCGCACAGCGTGACGCCGTAGGAGGCGTTCTCCACGTTGCAGCCGGACACGATCCGGCCGTCGTCGACGAGCGCCGCGGCGCCCACCCGGTAGTGCGAGTACGGCGCGTAGGCCTTCCGCTGGGCCTCGTCGGCGACGCGGCGGAGCTCGTCCCAGTCGATGTCCATGAACGTCCCCCTAGGACTTGATGTACGGCTTGCCGTCGGCCGCCGGCGCCTTGATCTGGCCGACGAAGCCGACCACGGCGAGGATGGTCACGACGTACGGCAGCATCAGCATGAACTCGCCCGGGATCGGCGTGCGCAGCACCGTGAGCAGGTTCTGCAGGTTCGTCGCGAAGCCGAACAGCAGGGCGGCGAGGGCCGCGCGCACCGGATCCCACCGGCCGAAGATCACTGCGGCCAGCGCGATGAAGCCGAGGCCGGCGGTCATGTCCTTGGTGAACTGCGGCACCGAGACGAGCGTGAAGTAGGCGCCGCCGATGCCGGCGATGGCGCCCGCGAGCTGCAGGTTCCAGAACCGCGTCGGGTTGACCTTGATGCCGACCGTGTCGGCGGCGTGCGGGTGCTCGCCGACCGCGCGCACGCGCAGCCCCCAGCGGGTGCGATACATCGCCCACGCGACGAGCGCGACCACGACGTACATCAGGTAGACGAGGAAGGTCTGGTTGAACAGCGCGGGGCCGATCACCGGGATGTCGCCGAGGATCGGGATCTTGATGAGCGAGAACCGGGTCGGGCTGTTCAGCGTCTGCGCGTTCGGGGCGAGCACGCCCTGGTAGAGGAAGCCGGTCAGACCGGAGGCGAAGACGTTGAGCACGACGCCGACGATCACCTGGTCGACCAGGTACTTGATCGCGAAGGCGCCCAGCACGAGCGAGATGAGGATGCCGCCGAACATCGCGCCGATGAGGCCGACGAACGGATTGTGCGTGAGGGATCCGAGGATCGTCGCGGTGAAGGCGCCCAGCAGGAACTGGCCCTCGATCGCGACGTTCACGACGCCCGCGCGCTCGCCGATCACGCCGGCGAGGGCGCCGAACACGAGCGGCACCGCGAGCGAGATGGATCCGCCGAGCAGGCCGGTCAGGGTGATCGCGCCACCGGCGCCGGCGCCGGCCCAGGTGAGGAACGCCGTCATCGCCAGCAGGGCGTACACGATCGGCAGCCAGAGCGAGATCTTGCGGTACTGCAGCGCCGCGACGAGCGCGAGGACGCCGAGCACGAGTGCGAGCGCCCACGCGATCCACAGCAGCGGACCTGCCGGCACAGGGATGTCGCCCAGGCGGATCGCCGCACTCGCCTCGGACAGGCGGAAGGTCGTGGTCCCGTAACGGGGCGCGAACAGGAACAGCAGGCCGAGGAGCGCGACGATCGCGAGCAGCGTGATCGGCGTCTTCAGCGAGCGGACCTTGACGACGGTCGGCGCGTCGAGGGCAGGCGCCGAGGTGAGGGAGGTGCTCATGCGGCCGCCGCCTTCGTGTCGGAGGAATCGGAGTTCTTCGAAGCCCGTCGCGCGATCCGCGCCTTGGCGCGCTGCGAGCGCTCCGAGTCGTCCTTGGGCAGGAAGAAGATGGTGCGGATCAGCGGAGGCGCGGCGATGAACAGCACGATGAGCGACTGCACCACCAGCACGATGTCGACCGGGATCGACTGCAGCGCCTGCATCGGGAACGATCCGGCCTTGAGTGCGCCGAACAGCAGACCAGCCCAGAAGGTGCCCCAGGCGCGGCTGCGACCGAGCAGCGCGACCGTGATCGCGGTGAACCCGATGCCGGCGTCGATGCCGCCGTCGAACCCGCCCGTGATCGTGCTCTGGATCTGGAACATGCCGGCCAGGCCCGCGAGCCCGCCGGAGAACAGCATGGCGTAGATGTACACGCGCGGGACGCTGATGCCCGCGGCCCGTGCGGCGCTGGGGTTCTCCCCCACCGCCCGCATCCGGAAGCCGAGGCTCGAACGCTCGACGAGCCACCACACGAACAGCGTCGCGACGATGACGATCGGGAAGCCCCAGTCGATCAGGTCGAGGCCGGGGAGCTTGGGCAGCACCGCGTTCGCCGGAGTCGGCCGCGAGATCGGCTGGATCTGCCCCGGCCGCTGCAGCAGCTGCGGCACCTGCACCAGCCACGTCACCAGGTAGAAGGCGATGTAGTTGAGCATGATCGTGAGGATGACCTCGTGGGCGCCGGTGCGCGCCTTGAGCAGTCCAACGAGCCCGCCCCAGAGTGCGCCGGCGGCGATGCCGATGATGAGGGTCAGCGGGATCTGGATGATCGGCGGCAGGTTGAGCTGGAACGTGACCAGGGCCGCTGCCGCACAGGCGATGAGCATCTGGCCGCGCGCGCCGATGTTGAACAGACCGACCCGGAACGCGACCGCAATGCCGAGACCGGCGGCGATGAGCGGCGCCGCGAACGCGATCGTGCTGCCCAGAGGCTTGACCGCGGACCAGAAGTCGGTGGCGCTGAAGTCGATGACGGATCCGTTGAACAGGGCCGTGTAGGCGCCGGCCACGACCGTCCACGCCGCCCCCAGGGTGTCTCCGGGGCGTGCGAAGAAGTAGCCGGCCGCAGCCTGCACATCGGGGCTGGTGATGGCGATCAGTACGCCGCCGACGACGAGGGCGAGCACGATGGCGAGCACCGTGGTGACCGCGCTGCCGCGCAGGATCTCCCGGAGCACGCGGTTCGAGACCGGCACCTCCTGGATGTTGCGGGTCATCGGCGGCTCTGGCGCCGGCGTCTGAGGTTCGGTCGCGGTGCTCATGCGGCAGCCTCCGTCGGGTTCTCGCCGGCCATCATCAGGCCGAGCACATCGCGCGGGGTGTCTCCGGGGACGATCCCGACGACGCGTCCGCGATACATGACCGCGATGCGGTCGGCGAGGGCGGTGACCTCGTCGAGCTCGGTCGACACCACGACCACGGGGATTCCGGAATCGCGGGTGGCGACGATGCGCTTGTGGATGAACTCGATGGATCCGACATCCACGCCGCGAGTCGGCTGCGATGCCAGCAGCAGCTTGAGGTCGCGGTTGAGCTCGCGCGCGATCACGACCTTCTGCTGGTTTCCGCCGGACAGCGAGCCGGCCGCCTGGCCGGGCCCCTGGGTGCGGATGTCGAACTCGGAGATGCGCTTCTTCGCGAAGTCGTCCAGCACGCCGCGCAGGATCGTCCCGAAGCGGCTGAACGCCGGGTCGTCCGAGCGGTCGAGGATGAGGTTCTCTGCCACGGAGAACGCGCCGACCAGGCCGTCCTCGTTGCGGTCCTCCGGTACGAAGCCGACTCCGGCGTCGAGCACCTGGTGCACGTTGCGGCCGACCAGCTCGACGCCGTTCAGCGAGATGGATCCCGTCACCCTGGTGCCGAGTCCGATGATCGCCTCGGCGAGCTCGGTCTGCCCGTTGCCCTGGACGCCCGCGATCGCGAGCACCTCGCCGGGGTGCACCTCGAAGCTCACGTCGTCGACGACGACGACGCCGTCCGGGGCGATCACGCGCAGATCCTTCACACGCAGCCCGCCCTCGCCGATCTTCGGCGGATCCTTGTGCACCGTGAGCTCGACCGCACGGCCGACCATCATCGATGCGAGCTCGGTGTTCGAGGACTTGGGGTCGGCCTCGCCGACCACCCTGCCGAGCCGGATCACCGTGATCTTGTCGGCGATCGCGCGCACCTCGCGCAGCTTGTGCGTGATGAACACGATGGCGGTGCCCTCATCGCGCAGCTGCTTCATGATCTCCATGAGCTCGTCGGTCTCCTGCGGCGTGAGCACGGCGGTCGGCTCGTCGAAGACGAGCACCTTCGCGTCGCGGCTCAGCGCCTTGATGATCTCCACGCGCTGCTGCACGCCGACCGGGAGGTCGCCGACGATCGCGTCCGGGTCGACCTCGAAGCCGAACCGGGAGGCGACCTGTCGCACGTGCTCACGGGCGGCCGCGATGTCCAGCACGCCGAGCGCCTTGGACTGCTCGTGCCCGAGCATCACGTTCTCGGCAACGGTGAACACCGGGATGAGCATGAAGTGCTGGTGCACCATGCCGATGCCGGCCGCCATCGCGTCGCCGGGGCCGCGGAAGTGCTGCGGCACGCCGTCGAGCAGGATCTCGCCCTCATCGGCCTGGTACAGGCCGTAGAGGACGTTCATCAGGGTCGATTTGCCGGCCCCGTTCTCGCCCAGCAGGGCGTGGATCTCGCCGCCCTCGACGACCACGTCGATGTGGTCGTTGGCGACAAGGGATCCGAAGCGTTTGGTGATGCCGCGGAGCTCGAGCTTCATAGTGGTGACCCTATCCGGGAAGGCGTGTCTCAAAGAAGAGCGCGGGACGTCCGACCCGCCCGTCGAGCCATCAGGCTGCGGCGGCGGACCGGAACGTCCCGCGTCGAAGGGGGATTACTTCGGGGAGCTGGGCGACACGACCTTGATGTCGCCCTTGATGATCTTGTCCTGCAGCGCCTTCAGCTCGTCGGTCAGGCCCTTCGGGAGCTTGCTCTCGAAGTCGTGGAAGGACGACAGGCCGACGCCGTTGTTCTCCAGGGTGCCGACGTACGCCGTCGGGTCGAAGGAGCCCTTCGCCGTCTCGGTGACCGTGCTGTACACCGCGTCGTCGATCCGCTTCATGATCGAGACCAGGATCTGGTCGGCGACCGACGGGTCGGCCACGGCGAGGTCGGAGTCGACGCCGAGCATGACCGTCTTCTTGCCGCCGTCCTTGATCGCCGCGCTCGCGGAGAGGTAGATCGGGCCGCCGACGGGGAGGATCGGGTCGACGCCCTGGTCCAGCACCGAGTTCGCGGTCTGCTTGGCGACGTCGTTCGCCTGGAACGCGCCGGTGAACGAGCCGTCCTGCTTGTCCTTATCCCAGCCGACGACGGCGACGTTCGCGCCCTTGTCCTCGTTGTACTTCTTGACGCCGTCGACGTAGCCGTCCATGAAGATCGTCACGGGCGGGATCTTCATGCCGCCGAAGGTGCCGACCTTGTTCGCGCCGGACTGCGCCGACCAGGCCGCTGCGGCGTAGCCGCCGAGGTAGGCCGCCTGAGCGGTGTCGAACAGCAGCGGCTTGATGTTCGGCGCCGCCGGCTTTCCGGTGTTCTTGGGGTCGGCCATCGAGTCGATGATGCCGAAGTTGAGCTTCGGGTTGGCGATGGCCGCGTCAGCGATCGCCTGGTCCAGCTTGAAGCCCACACCGATGATCAGCGTGCACTTCCCCGCGATGAGGGAGTCGATGTTCGGCTTGTAGTCGCCGTCCGCCTTGGACTCGACCGTGATCGGCTTGACGCCGAGGTCCTTGCCGGCCTTCTCGATGCCGTTCTTGGCCGACTCGTTGAAGGACTTGTCGTTGAACCCGCCGCTATCGGAGACGAGGCAGGGCTTGAAGTTGGCGTCGGCGGGCTTCGCCGCGCTCGAGCTCGCCGGGGCAGGAGCGGAACCGCAACCTGCGAGGGCGACGATGACACCGGCCGCGACGGTCGCGCCGATCAGCTTCTTGGTGAGGGAGATGGTCACTCGGGCCTCCAGAACACGAGCCCGCGGCCATCGCGGGTCACTTGAAAGTTACCGACTATGACGGGGATCGGGCATCCTCGTCCGTGTCGCTGGAGTCAATGGTTACAAACATGAGATCACATGCGCTCGTCCGTGCTCATATGAGCAGATCACTCTGACCATCCCTGCTTTCGTGCAGAGTCGTGCGCATCTGCTGATGAACCGCCGGCGCGTCAGAGCACGTCGTCGCGGCCGTTGAGCTTGAGCGACTCCACGACGCCCTTCACCCGCTGCGCGTGCTCGATGGTGGTCACGAGCAGCGCATCAGGGGTGTCCACCACGACGATGTCCTGCACCCCGACCAGGCTGATCACCCGGGAGGTCTGGCTGACCAGGATCCCGCTCGCCGCGTCCGACAGCACGCGCGCCGAGGGGCCGAGCACGGCCAGGTCGTTCTTGCGCCCGTTGAGGATGAGCTTGGTGAGCGAGGCGAAGTCCCCCACGTCGTCCCAGTCGAAATGGCCGGGCACGACGGCCAGCCGGCCGCCCTCGGCCGCCGGCTCGGCGACGGCGTAGTCGATCGCGATCTTCGGGAGCGCCGGCCACACCCGGTCGACGACCGCTCCACGGCGATCGCGATCGTCCCACGCCTCTGCGAGCTCGAGGAGCCCCGCGTGCAGCGCGGGCTGGTGCCGCTCGAGCTCCGCCAGCAGCACGTCGGCGCGGCTGATGAACATGCCCGCGTTCCAGAGGTAGCTGCGGTCCTCGTAGTAGGTCTTCGCGGTGGCCAGATCTGGCTTCTCCACGAACCGCTCGACGAGCGACGCCTCGCGCACGCCGTCCACGTCGAGCTCCTCGCCCTGCTTGATGTAGCCGAAGCCGACCGCGGGCTCGGTCGGGGTGATCCCGATCGTGACGATGAACCCCTGCCGTGCGACCTCGACGGCGTCGCGCACGGCGAACTCGAACTTGCGGGTGCTGCGGATGACGTGATCGGCGCTGAAGGATCCGATGATCACGTCCGGCTCGCGGCGGTGCAGGATCGCCGCGGCGAGTCCGATCGCCGCTGCCGACTCGCGCGGCTCCGACTCCAGGAACACGTTCCGGTCCGGGATGCCGGGGAGCTGCGCCTCGACGGCGGCCCGGTGCGCACGACCCGTCACGACCGCGATCCGGTCGTGTCCCGCGAGCGGTTCGATCCGGTCCCAGGTATCGCGCAGCAGCGACTGTCCAGAGCCGGTCAGGTCGTGCAGGAACTTCGGCGCGTCCGCGCGGGACAGCGGCCACAGCCGGCTCCCGATGCCCCCTGCGGGGATGACGGCGTAGAAGTCGGGGATCGGCTCGCGCATGGTCACCAGAGTAGCGAGCGCCCCCCGAGCGACTCCTCCGAGCCCGCGCGCACGATCGCAATCGTGCATGGTTCCGATCGCAGAAGCGCATCGTGCTAAGGGTCGCCTTCGTCGCTCCCAGCCAGCTGACAGGAATAGGATGAGGGGGATCGGACGCCTGCGCGCCGCGATCCTTCGCTATCGATCAGGGAGGACGACTGTGTCCGCAAGCACTCGCTTGACACCTTCGATTGCGGAAACCACGTCCAAGACGCCGCGCGGCACCCTCTACCGGGGTCGCGAAGGCATGTGGTCCTGGGTTCTGCATCGCATCACCGGAATCTCCATCTTCTTCTTCCTCCTGGTGCACGTGCTCGACACGTCGCTCATCCGGGTCTCGCCGGAGGCGTACGACGCCGTTCTCGGCACGTACAAGAACCCGATCATGGGGCTGGGCGAGACGGTGCTCGTCGCCGCGATCGTGTTCCACGCGCTCAACGGCCTGCGGATCATCCTGGTCGACGTGTGGTCCAAGGGCGCCCAGTACCAGCGGCAGATGTTCTGGATCGTCATCGGCCTCTGGCTGGTGCTGATGGCCGGTTTCGCACCGCGCCACCTGATCAACGTGTTCTCGCACGTGGGAGGTGCGAGCTGATGGCCGCTGACGTCTTCACCACGCAGCACATGGCGGCTCCGCGCCGCAACAAGGGCTTCAACATCGAGAAGTGGGGCTGGATCTACATGCGCGTGTCGGGCGTCGTGCTCGTCGTGCTGATCTTCGGCCACCTGTTCGTCAACCTCATGCTCGGCGAGGGCATCCACGCCCTGGACTTCGCGTTCGTCGCCGGCAAGTACGCGACGCCGTTCTGGCAGTGGTGGGACGTGCTGATGCTGTGGCTGGCGCTCATCCACGGCGCCAACGGCATGCGCACGGTCGTCAACGACTACGTCGGCCACTCGGGTGTCCGAAAGACGATCCTGGTCGTGCTCGGCCTGGCCACCGCGCTGCTCATCCTGCTCGGCACCCTCGTCGTGTTCACCTTCGACCCCTGCAACGGCGTGTTCGAGAGCGGCGCCATGTGGGACACCTGCAAGGCGCTGGGCAAATAGCCCGGCGATCGGCGACGAGACAAGCTCCCCCGCGGCAGCGGCGAGAAAGCTCAGAGAATAGGCAGAACCAGTGACCACTGAGACCCAGGATTCCGTCGTCAAGAACGGCGTGCACCACCATCAGTTCGACATCGTGATCGTCGGCGCCGGCGGCGCCGGGATGCGAGCGGCGATCGAGGCCGGCCCCGGCGCGAAGACCGCGGTGATCTCGAAGCTCTACCCCACCCGCTCCCACACGGGCGCGGCGCAGGGCGGCATGGCCGCGGCGCTCGCGAACGTCGAGGAGGACAGCTGGGAGTGGCACACCTTCGACACCGTCAAGGGCGGCGACTACCTCGTCGACCAGGACGCGGCGGAGATCCTCGCCAAGGAGGCCATCGACGCGGTCATCGACCTCGAGAACATGGGCCTTCCGTTCAACCGCACGCCCGAGGGCAAGATCGACCAGCGTCGCTTCGGCGGGCACACGGCCGAGCACGGCAAGACGCCCGTCCGGCGTGCGTGCTACGCGGCGGACCGCACCGGTCACATGATCCTGCAGACGCTGTTCCAGAACTGCGTGAAGCTCGGCATCAACTTCTTCAACGAGTTCTACGTGCTCGACCTCATCACGGTGAAGGACGAGGCGGGCAAGACCGGCATCGCCGGCGTGGTCGCCTACGACCTGTCCACGGGTGAGCTGCACGTCTTCCACGCCAAGGCCGTGATCTTCGCGACCGGCGGCTTCGGCAAGATCTTCAAGACCACCTCGAACGCGCACACCCTCACCGGAGACGGCGTCGGGATCGTGTGGCGCAAGGGCCTGCCGCTGGAGGACCTCGAGTTCTTCCAGTTCCACCCGACCGGCCTCGCCGGTCTCGGCATCCTGCTCACCGAGGGCGCACGCGGTGAGGGCGCGATCCTGCGCAACGCCTCCGGCGAGCGCTTCATGGAGCGCTACGCCCCCACGATCAAGGACCTCGCACCGCGCGACATCGTCGCTCGCTGCATGGTGCAGGAGGTCGCGGAGGGCCGCGGAGCGGGCCCGCACAAGGACTACGTGCTGCTGGACTGCACGCACCTCGGCGCCGAGGTCCTGGAGACCAAGCTCCCCGACATCACGGAGTTCGCGCGCACCTACCTCGGCGTCGACCCCGTCGTCGAGCCGGTCCCCGTGATGCCGACCGCGCACTACGCCATGGGCGGCATCCCGACCAACAACAGCGGCGAGGTGCTCGCCGACAACGACACGATCGTCCCCGGTCTGTACGCCGCGGGCGAGTGCGCCTGCGTGTCGGTGCACGGCGCCAACCGCCTCGGCACGAACTCGCTCCTGGACATCAACGTGTTCGGCAAGCGCAGCGGCCGCAACGCCGTCGAGTACGTCAAGACGGCCGAGTTCCTGCCCCTCCCCGAGGCGCCGGAGACCGCGGTCAAGGAGATGCTCGAGGGCCTGCGGAACAACGCGGGCACCGAGCGCATCGCCGTGCTGCGCAAGAAGCTGCAGGAGGAGATGGACAAGGGCGCGCAGGTGTTCCGCACGCACGACTCCCTCCAGCACGTGCTGGGCGTGATCGCGGAGCTCCGCGAGCGCTACAAGAACGTGCACGTCGACGACAAGGGCAGCCGGTTCAACACCGATCTGCTCGAGGCCGTCGAGCTGGGCTTCCTCCTCGACATCGCCGAGGTCGTCGTCTACGCCGCGCAGAACCGCGAGGAGAGCCGCGGCGGCCACATGCGCGACGACTTCCCGAAGCGCGACGACGAGAACTACATGCAGCACACGATGGCGTACCTGACCGGCGACCCGCACTCGTCGACGCCGAGCGACCACATCAAGCTCGACTGGAAGCCGGTCGTGTTCACGAAGAACGAGCAGGGCGAGTTGAACTACCCGCCGATGGAGAGGAAGTACTGATGTCCGCCGCCGTCGTTGAGGAAGTCGTCTCTGAGGCCGTCGTCGAAGACACCGGCGTGCAGTCCTTCCTCGTCACGTTCAACATCCGCCGCTTCGACCCCGAGGTCGACAGCGAGCCGCACTGGGTCGACTACGACGTGGAGCTCTACGCGACCGACCGCGTGCTCGACGCGCTGCACAAGATCAAGTGGGAGGTCGACGGATCCCTCACGTTCCGCCGCTCCTGCGCGCACGGCATCTGCGGATCCGACGCGATGCGCATCAACGGCCGCAACCGCCTCGCCTGCAAGACGCTGATCAAGGACCTGGACATCTCCAAGCCGATCTACGTCGAGGCGATCAAGGGCCTGCCGCTCGAGAAGGACCTCGTCGTCGACATGGATCCGTTCTTCGCCGCGTTCCGCGAGGTGAAGCCGTTCCTGCTGACCACCAGCGAGCCGGAGAAGGGCAAGGAGCGCGTGCAGTCGATCGCCGACCGCGCGATCTTCGACGACACCACCAAGTGCATCCTGTGCGCCGCGTGCACCTCGTCGTGCCCCGTGTTCTGGACCGACGGGCAGTACTTCGGCCCCGCCGCGATCGTGAACGCGCACCGCTTCATCTTCGACTCGCGCGACGACGCCGCCGACGTGCGCCTCGACATCCTCAACGACAAGGAGGGCGTCTGGCGCTGCCGCACGACCTTCAACTGCACCGAGGCCTGCCCCCGCGGCATCGAGGTCACCAAGGCGATCGCCGAGGTCAAGCAGGCCGTCCTGCGCGGTCGTCCGTAACAGGACCCGTTCCGCACCTCCGGAGAGGCGCCACCCCGTGCGGGTGGCGCCTCTCCGCGTCTCCCCCACTCGGCGGCAGGCGACCGCGGAGCACTCGCTAGGGTGAGATCGTGGTGGATTCGGAGCCGGAGCTGCGTGCGCGCTTCGAGGCGCCCATCGAGCGGGCCGCGGCGATCACGCGGCGGACGATGCAGGCCTTCCCGATCCGGGTATGGCGGCGGTTCCTGCAGCGCAACGGCTTCCTGCTCTCCGCCGGGATGAGCTATCAGGGCCTGTTCGCGGTGTTCGGGCTCCTCTACCTCGCGTTCGCCTCTGCGGGGCTCTGGCTCGGCGGCAGCGACCAGGCGATCGCCCTGGTGACGGCGATCGCGAACAGCTACATCCACGGCATCATCGGCGAGAACGGGCTCGTGCATCCCGATGCCGTGCAGGGCTTCGCCGCGGAGGCCACGAACGTGCTGAGCATCACCGGCATCGTCGCCGCCGGCGTCGTCGCCTGGACCGGCATCACCGCCGTGACCTTCACCCGGCGCGCGGTGCGCGACATCTTCGGGCTCCCCTACGACAACCGCAGCTTCGTGCTGCTGAAAGTGCGCGACGGGCTCGCAGGGGCGGCCTTCGGACTCGCGCTGCTGGCCGGGTCCGTCCTCGGCTTCGTCGGCGTCTGGGCGCTGCGGCAGGTGTTCGACCTGTTCGGCTGGCACGTCGGCACCACGGTCTTCGATGTGGTGACGCGGCTGGGCTCGGTCGTGGTGATGTTCGCGATCGACTCCGCGGCGATCGCGCTGCTCGTACGGTTCCTCACCGGCACGCGGCTCGCCTGGAGCACGATCCTGCCCGGGTCGATGCTGGGCGGCGGAGCCGTCGTGGTGCTGCAGCTGGGCGCCGGCCTGCTGCTCGCGCACTCCCCCAACAATCCTCTGCTCGCGACGTTCGCGGTGATCATCGCGATGCTGCTGTGGTGCCGCTGGGTGGCGGTCGTGATCCTGGTCGCCGCGGCGTGGATCGCGCTGACCGCCGAGGATCGGGATCAGCCGCTGCAGGAGGTCGACGAGGACGCCGCGCACCGCGCGGAGCTGGCAGCGCTCGTGCTCGCCGCGGAGGTGCGGCTGCGCCGCGCGGAGAAGGAGCACGAGACCGCGCCGTGGTGGCGTCGGCGCGCGACGGCGCGCGCGGTGCGCGAGGCCCGCGAGGAATGGGGCGACGCGCTCGCGGACGAGGCGGCCGCCGCTCCCGCGGAGGACGAGGAGGGCATGCTCGGCCTGCTGCTCGAAGGTCCGCGGCGGGAGCGGGCTCCGCGCCGGAACGACGATGTCGGGGGCGCTCGTTAGGCTGGGAGCCATGCCCCACCTGCGTATCGCCACGGTCAACGTCAACGGGATCCGCGCCGCGGTCCGCAATGGAATGCACGGCTGGCTCGACGACGCCGGCGTCGATGTGCTCACCCTGCAGGAGGTGCGCGCGCAGGACGAGCACCTCGAGGCGGCGTTCCCCGGCTGGTCGATCCTGCACGACGAGGCCACGGCCAAGGGCCGCGCGGGCGTCGCTGTGCTGAGCCGCGAGCCCGCCCTCGCCTCCCGGACGACACTGGGCGCCGAGGACTTCGACTCGAAGGGGCGCTGGCTCGAGGCCGACTTCTCGCTCGGCGGCTCGCCGCTCACGGTCGTCAGCGCCTACGTGCACAGCGGTGAGGCCGACACTCCGAAGCAGGACGAGAAGTGGAAGTTCCTCGATGCGATGACCACGCGCATGGGCGAGCTGGGCGCCGACGGCGCCCTCGCCCTCGTCACGGGCGACCTCAACGTGGGTCACCGGCCCCTCGACATCCTGAACTGGAAGGGCAACGTCAAGAAGTCCGGCTATCTGGCTCGCGAGCGGGCCTACTTCGACCGCTTCCTCGGCGCCGCCGGCGAGCCGGCCGTGGGTCAGGAGGGCATCGGCCGGGGAATGGTCGGGCAGCTCAGCGACACCCGCCCCTACGCCGCGGAGGGCGGCGGCAAGGGCCTCGGCTGGGTCGACGTGGGACGTGTCGCGGCCGGCGAGGTCGCGGGCCCGTACACCTGGTGGACCATGCGCGGCCAGGCCTTCGACAACGACTCCGGCTGGCGCATCGACTACCACCTCGCCTCGGCGCCGCTCGCCGCCCGTGCGACGAACTACCGCGTCGCCCGCGCCGCGACCTACGCCGAGCGGTGGAGCGATCACACCCCGGTGCTCGTCGACTACACGTTCTGAGTCTCAGCCCGGTCCCCGCCGCCGGGAGACGGTCGGGTGCTCGTCACGGTCACCATAGGATTGATCCGTGACGAAACCCCGCCTCTACTCCGGAATGCAGCCCTCCGCCGACTCCCTCCAGGCCGGCAACTACATCGGGGCCCTGCTGCAGTGGCGGGACCTGCAGAACTCCTACGACGCGTTCTTCTCCGTCGTCGACCTGCACGCGATCACCGTGCCGCAGGATCCGGCCGAGCTGCGCGAGAAGACCCGTCGCACCGCCGCGCAGTACATCGCGGCCGGGATCGAGCCCTCCCAGTCGACGCTGTACGTGCAGTCGCACGTGCGCGCACACGCGGAGCTCGCCTGGATCCTCAGCACCATCACCGGCTTCGGCGAGGCCGGCCGGATGACCCAGTTCAAGGACAAGTCGTCGCGCTTCGGCGCGGACGCGACCTCGGTCGGCCTGTTCACCTACCCCGTGCTGATGGCCGCCGACATCCTGCTCTACCAGACCGACGTCGTGCCGGTGGGCGACGACCAGAAGCAGCACGTGGAGCTCACGCGCGATCTCGCGGAGCGGTTCAACTCCCGCTTCGGTGAGACGTTCGTCGTGCCGATCCCGGTGATCCAGAAGGACACCGCGCGGATCTACGACCTGCAGAACCCCACCTCGAAGATGTCGAAGTCGGCCGAGACCGACGCCGGCGTGCTGTGGCTGCTGGACGACCCGGCGAAGTCGGCGAAGAAGATCATGCGCGCCGTGACCGACAACGAAGGATCCGTCCGGTACGACCGCGAGAACAAGCCCGGCGTCTCGAACCTGCTCACGATCTACGCGGCGCTCACCGGCCGCCAGATCCCCTCGATCGAGGACGAGTACGCGGGTCGCGGCTACGGCGACTTCAAGAAGGGTCTCGCCGAGGTCGTCGTGAACGAGTTCGGCCCGGTGCGCGAACGCGCGAACGAGCTGCTCGCCGACCCTGCAGAGCTGGACCGCATCCTCGCGGCCAACGCGGCCCGTGCCGACGAGGTCGCCGACAGGACCCTCGCCGCGGTCTACGACAAGGTGGGTCTGCTCCGCCGCGTCGTGCTCTGAGGCGACCGGTCGTCTGCAGGACGTCCTACGCGTCGAACTCAGTCGATTCCGTGCGCCATCGTGCATCGCGGCGCATCAAGCGCCGAAATCGACTGAGTTCGGAACGACGAGCCGTCGCGCCCGCCGGAGCCCGCGCAGACCCCGAAGCGCCAGGACGACAGCTTCCCGGTCGTACAGTATGTCTTCGGCGACGAGTCTCAGCACGCAGAATCCCCATGCCGCCAGACGGCGATCCCGTTCGTAGTCGCGGAGCCGCTGTTTCCAGCTCTCGTGATGCGCCCTCGAATCGCATTCGACGACCAGCCAGCCATCGAGCACCATGTCCACACGGGCGAAGCCGAATTCGACCTGGGGCACGACGGCGAACCCCAAAGTCCTGGCGGCGATGCGCACCAGCGTTTCCGGACCGGACTCTGCCCGCCCATCGACCATCCGGCGCAGGGCCCGCATGCGCCGAGGGGCGATCTCGAACACCTCCTCGAGGCCATCGAGATCTATCAGGCGCTGGTGCAGCGCGCTGTCCAGCGATGCCACGGAATCTCGTGGCTCCTGGCAGGACATCGCCTGTGCGAGTGCCTCGACGATGGGAACTTCCAGGTCATTCCACGGCGCCGAGCACGCACGCCAGTGCCGCACGATTCCGCGTGGCGGACGGATCTGCCGCGAGGAATGCGGCGTCATCTGCACGTGCAGGGGGTGGCTCGCCCGCACGAACACGCCGGCGAGCGCGAGTGCGCTGACGCAATCGACACGTCCGCCCAGCTGCCCGGCCCGGACCGCCGGGACAGCGCTGCCCGCCACCGTGTACTGCCCCTTCCTCAGCCGGATCAGCACGCCATGCCGCACCGCTTCGGTGATGTCCCTGCCGGTGTGCCCCTCGGCACGGAGCTCGAATGTCCGGAATCGCTGGTCGATCATGGACCCGAGGATGGCGAGTCCTCGACGGTCTCGGGGGCGCCCCGACGAAACTGGTGCGCAATCGGGCCGCTGTCACATCTGTGGAGGACGAACGAGAACGACGGTCCACCATTGCGAACTCAGTCGATCCGGGCGATGCCGCGGCCGAGAACGACGAGGCGGCCCGAATCGACTGAGTTCGTGGCGAGGGGGAAGCGAGACCGCGGCCTACTCCCCGCCTAGGCTGGGTCGATGGAACCCGCAACCCTCCGCACGGAGCGACTGGTCCTGCGCGCCCCGACCTCGGCGGATGCGGATGCGATCACCGAGGCGTGCCAGGATCCGGAGATCCCGCGCTGGACGACCGTTCCTAGCCCCTATGCGCGCGAGGATGCCGAGGACTTCATCCGGCTCGTCGGCGAGTGGTGGGAGGACGGATCCGAGACCGTGTGGGCGGTGTTCGCGGACGACGTCCTGGTCGGTTCGATCGGGCTGCACCACATCGCCGACCACAGGACGGGCGGAGACGCCGAGCTCGGGTACTGGGTCGCGGCCCCGGCTCGCGGTCACGGCTACCTCACCGAGGCCGCCCGCGCCGTGATCGACTGGGGCTTCGCCGAGCTCGGGCTCGCCCGCATCGGCTGGCGCGCCGTGGTGGGCAACATCCCGTCCGCGCGCAGCGCCCGTGCCCTCGGCTTCCGGTTCGAGGGGACTCACCGCCGGTTCCTGACCAGCCCTCGGGGCCGGGACGACGGCTGGGTGGCGGGACTTCTGCGGACGGACGACCGCACGCCGGTCGCCTGGCCGATCGACCTCGGCTGAGGCCTCCTCCCCGGCCGCACCACCGGGCGGCATCCGGACCGGCCTGCCCCGATGTCGGACAGGGGTGGCAGGATGAACGCATGCCGGAGATGCCTGAGGTGCAGGGGCTGGTCGACTTCCTCGCGGAACGCGCGGTCGGGCTCACCATCACGCGTGCCTCGGTGTCGGCGATCGCCGCGCTCAAGACCTTCGACCCGCCCGTGACCGCGCTGGCGGGCTCGCGCATCGAGGGTGCGGAGAGGCACGGCAAGTTCCTGGATCTGACGCTCGAGAGCGACGCCGAGCCGCACCTGCACCTCGTGTTCCACCTCGCCAAGGCCGGATGGCTGCGCTGGTACGACGCTCTGCCCACCACGCTGATCCGCCCCGGCAAGTCGCCGATCGCGCTGAGGATCGCCTTCGACGACGGGAGCGGCTTCGACCTCACGGAGGCCGGCACGAAGAAGTCCCTCGCGGTGTACGTCGTCCGGGATCCGGCCGACGTTCCGGGCATCGCGCGGCTGGGCCCAGATCCCCTTGATCCGTCGTTCTCGCGCGAGGTGTTCGCGGCGCTGCTGGACGGGCGGCGCACCCAGATCAAGGGCCTGCTGCGCGACCAGGCCGTGATCGGCGGCATCGGCAACGCCTACTCCGACGAGATCCTGCACGCCGCCCGGATGTCCCCCTACGCACCTGCCGGGGGCCTCGGCGATGCCGACGTCACCCGGCTCTACGACGCGATGCAGTCGACGCTCCGCGAAGCCGTGGCCGAGGCGAGCGGCAAGCCGCCCGCCGACCTCAAGGACGCGAAGCGGCGCGGCATGCAGGTGCACGCCCGCCGCGGCGAAGCATGCCCGGTCTGCGGCGACACGGTGCGCAGCGTGTTCTTCGCCGACCGGTCGCTGGAGTACTGCCCGACCTGCCAGACCGGCGGCAAGGTGCTCGCGGACCGTCGGCTGTCCCGGCTGCTGAAGTGACGCCGCGCGCGACATGGGGTGTCACAGAACCATCCACCGGAATGAAACCAGCACCGGCGCGTTGACTAAGCTGAGAGCAATACAACGTGCTCCGGGGTCGGTGAGAATCCGAACCGGCGGTGACAGTCCGCGAACCGAGGATCCGACAGGGATCCGAGGCCGATCCGGTGGAATTCCGGGACCGACGGTGATGCGAGCGAAGGCTTGCGAGTCCGGATGAGAGGAAGCACGCACGATCGACGTGCGCCTGACCCCGGTGACCTGACCTGGATGAGGAAGGCGACATGACGGCGACAGCGGTGGAGCGGGCGGCGATGACGCACGCGCTCGAGATCGCGCGCCGCGGCCCCCGCGGGCTCAACCCGCAGGTCGGCGCCGTGATCCTCTCCCCCTCGGGCGACCTGCTCGCCGAGGGCTGGCACCGCGGCGCCGGCACCTCGCACGCGGAGGTCGATGCGCTCTCGAAGCTCACGCCGGAGCAGCTCCGCGGCGCGACCGCGGTGGTGACGCTCGAGCCGTGCAACCACACCGGGCGCACGGGCCCGTGCGCCCAGGCGCTCATCGACGCGGGCGTCCGCCGAGTGATCTATGCGCTCGACGATCCTGGGGTGGTCTCCGGCGGAGGCGCCGAGCGGATGCGCGCCGCGGGCGTCGACGTCGTCGCCGGCGAGCAGGCCGAGGCCGCGCGCGCCCTGATCGGCGATTGGCTCACCGTGCAGCGGCTCGGCCGGCCGCACGTGACCGTGAAGTGGGCGCAGAGCCTGGACGGGCGCGCCGCCGCGGCGGACGGATCCAGTCAATGGATCACCGGTCCCGCCGCCCGCGCCGATATGCACCGTCGTCGCGCGGCTGCGGACGCGATCGTCGTCGGCACCGGAACCGTGCTGGCCGACGACCCCGCCCTCACCGCCCGGGACGGCGATGCGCTGCTCCCCCACCAGCCGATTCCCGTGGTGATCGGCGCCAGGGAGACCCCCGCCGACGCCGCCGTACGCCGTCACCCGCACGAGCCCATGTTCTACGCGGAGCACGACCTCGCGGCCGTCCTCGCGGACCTGCGCGACCGCGGGGTCCAGCGCGTGTTCGTCGAAGGCGGCCCGACCCTTGCCAGCGCGTTCCTCGCGGCGGGTCTCGCCGACGAGGTGCTCGCGTATCTGGCGCCCGTGCTGATCGGCGGACCCAAGCTCGCACTCACCGACATCGGCGTGCCCTCGATCGGAGACGCACGGCGCCTCGTCGTGGACGAGTGGCTGCCGCTCGGCGCGGACCTGCTGGTGCTGGCCCACCCGGCGGACGCCGAAGGAACGACTTCGACCGTCGCCCCAGCGGCGACCGCAGACCTGAATACCTCCAGGAACGAAGGAGCAGCCTGATGTTCACCGGAATCATCGAGGAGATCGGCGAGATCACCGCGATCGCGCCCGCCGGCGACGGCTGGCGCCTGACCGTGCGCGCCCCGAGGGCGGCGTCCGACGCCGTGCACGGCGAGTCGATCGCCGTGAGCGGCGTGTGCCTCACCGTGGTCGGGTCCACCTCGGACACCTTCGACACCGACGTCATGAAGCAGACGCTCGACGTGGCCGCGATCGGCGGCGCGACCGTCGGCACGCGGGTGAACATCGAGAAGGCGATGCCGGTCGGCGCGCGCCTCGGCGGCCACATCGTGCAGGGCCACGTCGACGGGGTCGGCGAGGTGCTCGAGGTGCGCCCCGGCGCGCAGTGGAGCGTGCTGCGCATCTCCCTGCCGCACGATCTCGCCCCGCTCGTCGTGGACAAGGGATCCATCTCCGTCGACGGCACGTCGCTCACGGTGAGCGCCGTCAGCGAGCCGTCCGCGCCGGCCGCCTGGTTCGAGGTGTCGCTGATCCCGGAGACCCTCTCGGCGACCACGCTCGGATCCCGGTCCGTCGGCGACCGCGTGAACCTCGAGACCGACATCCTCGCCCGGCACGTCGAGCGGCTGCTCGCGTTCCGTGCCGCAGACGCAGGCGCCGACAGCGCCGCCACACCGGAAGGAGGCTCGCGATGAGCCTTTCCACCATCGAAGAGGCGCTGGAGTCGCTCCGCGCCGGCCGCCCGGTGCTCGTCGCCGACGATGAGAACCGCGAGAACGAGGGCGACGTCATCCTGTCGGCCGAGCTCGCGACGCCCGAGTGGATCGCGTGGACCGTGCGCTGGACCTCCGGGTACCTGTGCGCGCCCATGCCTGCCGACATCGCCGACGCGCTCAACCTGCCGCCGATGGTCGAGGCGAACGAGGACGCCCGCAGCACGGCGTACACGATCAGCGTCGACGCGGCCTCCGGGGTCACCACGGGCATCAGCGCGGCCGACCGCGCCCGCACGCTGAACGTGCTCGCGGACGCGGCATCCACCCCGACCGACCTGATCCGTCCTGGGCACGTGCTGCCGCTGCGCGCGGTCGACGGCGGCGTGCGTCAGCGCGGTGGTCACACCGAGGCCGCCGTCGAGCTCATGCGCCTGGCGGGCCTGCGCCCGGTGGGCGCGATCGCCGAGGTCGTCGCCGAGGACGGCAGCATGATGCGCCTGCCAGGCCTCATGGAGCTCGGCGAGCGCGACGGGATCCCCGTGATCACGATCGAGCAGCTCATCGCCCACCTCAACGAGACGGACCCGCGGGACGAGGCGGACTGCGTCGCGAACAACACCCGACGCCGCGTGAGCCTGCGGGCGGACGCCACGGTGCCCACCACGCACGGCGTGTTCCGGTTCCTCGCCTACAAGGACCGCATCACCGGGACCGACCACATCGCGGTCGTCTCCGGCGAGCCGACCGAGACCGCCCTGGTGCGGGTGCACTCCGAGTGCCTGACCGGCGAGGCGTTCGGCTCCCTCAAGTGCGAGTGCGGTCCTCAGCTCGAGGCGGCGCTCGATGCGATCGAGCAGGACGGCGGCATCGTCATCTACATGCGCGGGCACGAGGGACGCGGCATCGGCCTCATCAACAAGCTGCGCGCCTACGCGCTGCAGGAGGAGGGACTCGACACCGTCGACGCCAACCTCGCCCTCGGCCTGCCCGCCGATGCCCGCGACTACGCGGCGGCCGCCGGGATCCTCACTGACCTCGGCGTGAAGCGGGTGCGCCTGCTCACGAACAACACCGACAAGGTGGCGCAGCTGCGCGATCTCGGCCTCGACGTGATCGAGCAGGTCCCGCTGATCGTGGGCGTCGGTCCCAACAACCACCAGTACCTCGAGACCAAGCGCGACCGCATGGGCCACATCATCGGCGAGTCCGAACTCGCCGCTGCCCTGGCGGCGAACGGCGCGGAGAACGGAAGAGACGACGCATGAGCGGCGCAGGAGCACCCACCACCGGCGGATTCGACGCGAGCGGCCTGAACGTCGTGATCGTCGCCGGCACCTGGCACGAGACGATCACGAACGGCCTCATCGCGGGCGCGCAGCGCGTGCTCGAGGAGACCGGCGCGAACCACCGCCTGGTGCGGGTCCCCGGTTCGTTCGAGCTCGCGGTGGCGGCACAGGCCGCGTTCGCCGGCGGTGCGGACGCGGTGGTCGCGCTCGGCGTGATCATCCGCGGTGGCACCCCGCACTTCGAGTACGTCTCGGCCGCCACCACCGACGGCCTCACCCGGGTCTCCCTCGACGCGGGCAAGCCCGTCGGCTTCGGCGTGCTGACGCTGGACGACGAGCAGCAGGGTCTCGACCGTGCGGGCCTCGAGGGCTCCAAGGAGGACAAGGGCGCCGAGGCGGCCGACGCCGCCCTGCGCACCGCACAGGTCATCCGCTCCCTGCGCGGCTGAGTCGGCTCCACCGGGCTCCCCGGGCTCCCCGGGCTCACCGGGAGCCCTCTCATCTCCGAGTCGTCCCTGTCAGCGCACGCTATGGCGTCCGCTGACAGGGACGACTCCGTGTGAGGGGGTTTATTGCGCTGATCTGGTGAATTCGGGGTCGGAATGTCGGTGGCCCGGTGTTGACTGGGCATATGGCAGACGTGAGCGGTGCGGTACTGGATCCAGGGATGAACCCCGCGGATCCGGCCGTCGTGCTGACCGCGCTCCTCACCGGGTTGGAAGCGACGGAAGCTGCGATCATCCGGCTGCACGCGTTGCGGGAGGCGCAGCTCGCTGTGGCGCAAGACGTCGCCGTGGCGATCGCGGCGTCCGAACGGTCCGGATCGACGCCGGGTGCGGCGGCTGAGCTCGCCGCCCGGTCTGTCGCGGCGGAGATCGCCGGCGTGCTGCGCATGTCGGACCGAGTGGTGCAGGGTCGGATGGCGCGGGCGGCGGATCTCGTGGCCCGATTCCCCGCGACGATGCGGGCGTTCACCGATGCTCGGATCAATGCCGCGCATGTCCGCACGATCCACGATGCGGGCGCCCGCCTCGACGAGACGGTGCGGGCGGAGTTCGAGCAGATCGCGGTCGCCGCTTCGGAGGGCGAGACGCCGCATCGGGCGAAACGGATCGTCGAACGGGTCGCGGAACGGTTGGCGCCGCGGAGCTTGACCGAGCGGCACCGGGACGTGCAGGAGCACCGGCGGGTGTGGCGGGAAGACCTCGGAGACGGGCAGAAGGCCCTCGGACTGATCCACTCGGCCGCGATCGTCGACGGAATCTACGACCGGCTCACCCAGCAGGCACGGGCGGTCGCAGTCGCCAATTCGCAGGCCGCGAAGGAAGCGTTCGAAAGTTCCGATCCGGGCAGCCTCGGCGACCCGAACGACGCGCGGACGATGGATCAGCTGCGCGCCGACCTCTGCGCCGACACTCTCCTCACCGGGGCCGCGTCGGGCCACGACACGCCCTCCGGGCTCCTGACTGCGATCCAGGCACGGGTCGAGGTCACCGTCCCGGTGCTCACCCTCGTGGCGGCCGACGCCGGCAGCGGGACGGGGTCCGGCACCCCCTTCGGTGCGCGCACCGAACAGCCCGCCGAACTCGCCGGCGGGCAGCCCATCGACACGCACACCGCCCGCACGCTCGCCGGCGGGGCCACCGCCTGGGAACGGGTCCTCACCCACCCCGTGACCGGGGCGATCCTCGCCGTCGACCACTACCGCCCCAACACCGACCTGCGCCGGCTCCTGCACGCCCGGGATTCCCGATGCCGGTTCCCGACCTGCGGGCTCCCACCCGCCGCGCAGGACCTCGACCACACCATCGACGCCGCCTACGGCGGGTCTACGGAGGAAGGCAACCTCGGCGGACTCTGCCGCCGCCACCACGTCCTGAAGCATCAGACCGCGTGGAAAGTGAAACAGCGTGGCGCCGGGATCTTGGAGTGGACCAGTCCTGTCGGGCGCACCTACATCGACAGGCCGCCCCCGCCCGTGACGTTCACCGTCGAGGATCCGGATCCACCGCCCGGATCCGGCATCGCCCCGGCGCCGTTCTGACCGAGCGCCACGCAGCTGAGGTGCGCCTACCTGGCGCCGCCTCCGGTCCGGGCATAGCCTGAGGCCATGGAGACCCTCCGCGCCATCGTCGTGTTCATCCACCTGCTCGGCTTCGCCACGCTCTTCGGCGCCTGGCTCGCTCAGGCCGTCGGGGGCAAGCGCGAGTTCACGCAGCTGATGAACATCGGCCTCGCGATCGCCGGCCTCGCGGGCCTCGCCCTCGCCGCGCCGTGGGGCATCACCTGGACACCCGGCATGAGCTTCTACATCAAGATCACCGTCAAGCTCGTGGTGCTCGTCATCATCGGCGCGATGATCGGAATGGGCATGGCCCGCCAGAAGCGCGGCGAGAAGGTGCCCGCCGGCATGTTCTGGAGCGTCGGCGCCCTCACCCTGCTGAACGCGGGCCTCGGCTACTTCTGGCACTGAGCGCACGCCGCTCGACGAAGTCTTATGAGACGCGGGATCCGATCGTTCGGATCCCGCGTTTCGCGTCGTGAGCGGCGTCACACTCCGCCGCGGCCGCGTGTCCACCTGTGGATCGGCTGAACGTCAGGCGTAGACTCCCCCGGTGCCCGTCGCACGGCTGGGGACCCGGCGAGCGCAGAACGACGCACCGACCGGAGGACCGCATGAGCACCGACACCGTGACCGCACCCGCCAATCCCAGATCCCGGGTGATCCTCGCCAGCCTCATCGGCACGACGATCGAGTTCTACGACTTCTACGTCTACGCGACCGCCGCGGTCCTCGTCTTCCCGATCCTGTTCTTCCCCACCGGCAACGACACGACCGCGCTGCTCGCCTCGTTCGGCGTCTTCGGCGCCGCGATGATCGCGCGCCCGATCGGCGCCATGGTCTTCGGGCACTTCGGCGACCGCTACGGACGCAAGGCCACGCTCGTCGCCTCCCTGCTCACGATGGGCATCGCCACCTTCCTGATCGGCCTGCTGCCCACCTTCCAGCAGATCAACTGGTGGGCGGCGCTGCTGCTGCTGATCCTCCGACTCGCCCAGGGCTTCGCCCTCGGCGGCGAGTGGTCGGGCGCCGCGCTCGTCGCCACCGAGAACGCGCCGGAGGGCAAGCGCGCCTGGTACGGATCCTTCCCGCAGCTGGGCGCACCGCTCGGCTTCATCATCGCCAATGGCCTGTTCCTCACCATCAACGCCTTGCTGCCGCACGCGTCCGACCCGACGCTGAAGTCGGAGGCGTTCCTCAGCTGGGGCTGGCGCGTGCCGTTCCTGTTCTCCGCCGTCATGGTGATCATCGGCCTCTGGGTGCGCCTCAAGCTCGTCGAGTCGGAGACCTTCAAGCGCGCCGAGGACAAGGGCACCATCCGCAAGCTGCCGCTCGCGACCGTGTTCCGCCACCACGGGAAGCACCTGATCCTCGGCACCTTCGTGATGCTCGCGACCTACGTGCTGTTCTACCTGATGACGAACTTCACGCTCTCGTTCGGCACGAAGCCGTCGTCCGTCGAGGTCGCGTCGGCCGCCGCGCAGAAGGCCGCCGAGGCCAAGGGCGTCGCCTTCGATCCGGCCGCGTTCGCCGCGCAGTTCTACCCCGGCCAGGGCTTCGGCTACACCGACTTCGTGGTCATGCAGATCATCGGCGTGGTCTTCTTCGGCATCTTCACGCTCGTCTCAGGGCCGTGGGCGGATCGGATCGGGCGCCGCAAGCTCCTCATCTGGACCACGATCGCCATCATCCTGTTCGGCTTCACCTTCCCGCTGTTCCTCGGACAGCACGCCGGCGAGCCCTTCGCGGTGGTGCTGACCCAGTCGTTCCTGATCCTCGGCTTCCTGCTCATGGGCATCACATTCGGCCCGATGGGCGCGCTGCTGCCCGAGCTGTTCCCGACCAACGTCCGCTACACGGGATCCGCGGTCGCGTACAACGTGTCGTCGATCCTCGGCGCCGCGGTGGCTCCGCTCATCGCGGTGTGGCTGTGGCAGTCGGCGGGCGGATCCTCCTGGCTCGTGGGTCTGTACCTGTCGGCGATGGCCGTGCTCACCCTCATCGCGCTGATCCTCATCCCCGAGACCAAGGACCACGCCTACGAGGACGATCTCGGGGTGTCCGCCGGGAGCTGAATCAGATCCGTCAACATCGATTGACAAGCCTCCTCGTGTCAACAAGCATTGACACGAGGAGGCTTTCATGATGAAGACGGCACAGGCGACGGACCCCCACGGCGAGCCCTTGGCGGAGCTGCACCGGCTGGTCGCAGCGCGCCGGGACATCGCCCGCGCCGAGGAGGTGCAGGTGCGCCGAGCCCGCGCGAACGGCTACTCCTGGCAGGCGATCGCGAGCGCACTGGGCACCACGCGCCAGGCCGCGCATCGGCGGTTCGGCCGGCACTGAACGCGGCAGGCTCAGCCGCGGGTCGCGTCCGCCCAGCGCAGCACCCTCAGGGCGCGCAGCGTGACCCAGCGACTGGGGAATCCCTCCCGCTCGCCGTCCATCTCGAACGGTGTCGGCCCCTCGTGCGTGTTCTCCAGGCGCCACGCCCCGTCCGGCCCCTGCTTCGCGCGCAGCAGCTCGATCGCCTCGGCGCAGCGCGGATCACCCGCGGGCCTGGCTCGTCGCAGATAGTCCAGTCCGCGCAGGACGTCGTAGAACCAGCGCACCGGATAGGACGTCATCGTGAACCGCGGGTCGATGACCTCGCCCGTGCTGCGCCGCCGCAACAGCCGGCGATCGAGCAGGTACTCCTCCGCGGCGATCCGCACCGCCCGCCCCTCCTCCGTGCCGCCGGTCGCCTGCTCCCAGTCGAGCAGTCCCTCCAGCACGCAGATCGTGGAGTGCAGGGACGACGTCGTGGCACCGTACTCGGCCCAGCAGTTCCACCCGCCATCGTCGAGCCGGCTGTCGAGCAGGGTCTTGACCACCGCGTCTCCCGACTCGCCGACATGGGCGGCGATCGTCAGCACGACGCCGTTGACGCACGGCTCCGTCTCGCCGTCGAAGTAGGGCGGGGATCCCGGCTGATCCCACCGCACACCGTCGCGCACGCGCGCGACCGCGCGCCGCATGCGCTCGTCCGCGGGGTCGACCCCGAAGTCGACGAGCTGCTGCAGGCTGAAGTGCGTGGCCGTCCAGGCGTCGTACATCGGACGGCTCTCATCGACCCAGCCCGGCCGGTACACCCCGCCGTCCCACATCCCGTCCTCCGTCTGCAGCGCGAGCAGCCGGGCGCCCCATCCCTCGCCGGCCACGCGGGCGCGCTCGGCGGCCACCTCCTCGGGAGCGGCGTCCGTCAGATCCCGCAGGACCTGCCAGCGGATCGCGGGATCCCCGTCCATCAGGTAGTCGATGACGTCCATGCCGCGACGCTACCCCTCGCCCCCGACACGCGCACGGGGCGCGCCCGCTAGGAGAAGTCCGCGAGAACGCGGCGGGCGGCGCCGTCGAGCGTCAGCGTTCCGCCATAGGGCAGGATCCACTGCGGTCTCGTATGACCGAACGGCACCCCGACGCAGACCACCGCGTCGGGGTTGTACCGCGCGAAGGCCGCGAGCACGGCGTCCCGTTGCGCGGCCCGCGCCGCCGCGCGCTCCGGCGCGGCGGGCACGATCTCGCGCGTGCTGACCGGAGGCCGGGCGACGACTGCCCCAGCCACCCGCGCGAGCAGTCCCCGCTCCCCGTAGGAGCGCAGCTGCTCGGCGACGGCCGCGGCGGGCGTCAGCCGCTCACTGGTCTCCAGCAGCAGGATCGTGCCGTCGAGCTGCTCCGGACGCGGGAAGCGATCGGCGAGCGCGAGCTGGGCGAGCACCTCCGCGCAGCCGCCCCAGGTCGGCGCCGAGACCGTCTCCGCGGGTCCGGCCCAGGTCCACGGCTCGGCGGGCTCACGGTCGCCGTCCTCGTGAAGCGCGGCAGGATGCTCCCACGGCCGCCCGAAGTCCTCGGACTCCCCCGGTTCGGCGACCTCGAGGGCGCCGCCGTCGAGCAGCGCCGCCCTGAGCGATCGCGCGTGGACGTCGTCGACGGCCGGCCCCGCGCCGAGATGCACCTGCGTGGATCCGCCGTGGAAACCCGCGACGCCATGCCGCCATAGCCAGTTCAGGATGTTCGTGTTGTCGCTGTAGCCGAGGAACGGTTTCGGATCCGCCTGCGCGAGCTCCGCATCGAGATGCGGGGTGACCAGGATCTGGTCGTCGCCGCCGATGGTCGCGAGGATCGCCCGGATCGACGGGTCGGCGAAGGCCTCGTTCACGTCGGCCGCGCGCGCTTCGGGACTCGCGCCGAGCTGCCGCGTCGTCGGGTACTCGACCGGCACGAGTCCGGCGAGCGCGGTCAGTCGGCGCATCGCCTGCTCGTGGATCGCGGCCGAGACCGCGGGCGCCGCGAAGGCCGGCGAGAGCACCGCGACACGGTCGCCGGGACGGGCCTTGGGCGGATGCAGCATGCGTTCCACCCTAGGTCGCTGAAGCAGAAGGTCGCCCGCACGCAAAGCCGCGGCGACAGGATGCCGGGGACCACTCAGCCTTTTCGCCCCTGACATCCCGCCGCCGCGGGTCCTGGTGGATCCGGGCGCTCGCGCGAGCAGCCCGGATCACGTCTTATGCGCTCGCCAGGCGGTAGCGCAGCGAGGCAAGCTCGGTGGTGAGAGCCGCCGGGAGGCGGTCGCCGAACGTCGCGAAGAACTCCTCGGTCGAGTCGGCCTCACGGGACCACGACGCGGCGTCGACGCGGAACAGCTCCGCGAGATCCTCATCGGTCACATCCGCGCCCTCGAGGTTGAGGTCCTCGATCTTCGGCAGACGCCCGATCGGGCTGTCGACCGCGCCGACCTCGCCCTCGATACGACGGATGATCCAGTCGATCACGCGGGCGTTGTCACCGAAGCCCGGCCACAGGAACCGGCCGTCGGAGCCGCGGCGGAACCAGTTCACCTGGAAGATGCGCGGCGCCTTGTCGAAGCGGACCGCACGGCCCATCTTCAGCCAGTGCGCGAAGTAGTCGCCCATGTTGTAACCGCAGAACGGCAGCATCGCGAACGGGTCGCGGCGCAGCTCGCCGAGCGTGCCCTCGGCCGCGGCCGTGCGCTCGGACGAGATGGTCGCGCCGAGGAACACGCCGTGGCTCCAGTCCGTCGCCTCGACGACGAGCGGCACGTTGGTGGCGCGACGTCCGCCGAAGAGGATCACATCGAGAGGCACGCCCTCGGGGTCCTCCCAGTCCTCCGCGATCTGCGGGCACTGCGCCGCCGACACCGTGAAGCGCGAGTTCGGGTGCGCAGCAGGACGACCGGACTCCGGGGTCCACGCGTTGCCCTCCCAGTCGATGAGGTTCGCGGGCGCCTCGTCGGTCAGGCCCTCCCACCACACGTCGCCGTCGGGGCGCAGCGCCACGTTCGTGAAGATCGTGTTACCCCAGAGGGTCTCGACCGCGGTGACGTTGGTCGACTCCCCGGTGCCCGGCGCGACGCCGAAGAAGCCGGCCTCGGGGTTGATCGCGCGCATGCGCCCGTCCGCCCCGGGGCGGATCCAGGTGATGTCGTCGCCGAGGGTCTCGACCTTCCAGCCGGGGATCGTCGGGCGGAGCATCGCGAGGTTGGTCTTGCCGCACGCCGACGGGAACGCGGCGGCCACGTGGTAGGCCTTGCCCTGGGGCGAGACGACGCGGATGAGCAGCATGTGCTCGGCCATCCAGCCCTCGTCGCGGGCGAGGACCGAGGCGATCCGCAGCGCGAAGCACTTCTTCGCGAGGATCGCGTTGCCGCCGTAACCGGAGCCGAAGGAGTACACCTCGAGCGTGTCGGGGAAGTGCACGATCCACTTCTCGTCGTTGCACGGCCAGGTGGTGTCCGCCTCGCCGGCGGCGAGCGGAGCCCCGACGGAGTGCACGGTGCGCACCCACTGGGCGCCCTTCGCGATCTCGCGGACGACGGCCGCGCCGACGCGGGTCATGATGCCGATCGAGGCGACGGCGTAGGCGCTGTCGGTGACCTGCACGCCGATCTGCGAGATCGGCCCGCCGACCGGGCCCATCGAGAACGGCACGACGTACATGGTGCGACCGCGCATCGAGCCCTCGAAGATCTCGTTCATCTTCGCGTGCATCTCGGCGGGATCCGCCCAGTTGTTGGTGGGGCCGGCGTCGATCTCCTTCTCGGAGGCGATGAAGGTGCGCCCTTCGGTGCGGGCGACGTCGCTCGGGTGCGAGCGGGCCAGGTAGGAGCCGGGGCGCCACTCTGGGTTGAGCTTGATGAGCTTGCCCTCGTCGACGAGCTCGTGCAGCAGCGCGTCGTTCTCGGCAGCGGATCCGTCGATCCAGTGCACGCGGTCCGCCTGGGTCAGGGCGCGGATCTCGTCGACCCAGGCGCTGAGCGCGGCGAAGGCCGGCGTGTCATACTCGGGAGCCGCACCGTACTCGCGCACGGGTGCGAGGTGGGTGGTCCGCGGGGTGGACGTCTCGGCGATAGCCATGGCCTGCTCCTTAAATCCTGGGGCGTTGTAACCATTCTGTGCGAGTAATCGGCACTCTTCGGGTCGATCTTGGCTTCAAGAACCTGAATTCTTTCGCTAGGATCAAAAGCATGGCTTCAGGACTCGAGCTCACCACCCTCGGACATCGCATCCGACACCACCGCACGCGCAGCGGCATGACGCTGGACGAGCTGGGCGCCGCCGTCGGTGTCGCCGGCTCCCAGCTCAGCCTCATCGAGAACGGCAAGCGCGAGCCGAAGCTCTCCCTGCTGCAGGCCATCGCGAATGCGACGGGCACCGAGGTGAGCGACCTCATCTCGGGTGAGCCGCCGAACCGGCGTGCGGCGCTGGAGATCGAACTCGACCGCGCGCAGTCCAGCTCGGTGTTCCGCCAGCTCGGCATCACGCCCGTGCGGGTGAACAAGGGCATGCCCGACGAGACCATCGAGTCGATCCTGGGGCTGCACCGGGAGCTGCACCGCCGCGAGCGCGAGGCGATCGCCACGCCGGAGGAGGCACGACGCGCCAACACCGAGCTGCGCCTCAAGATGCGTGCCCTGGACAACCACCTGCCCGACATCGAGGCGCTCGCCGAGAAGCAGCTCAAGGCGGCGGGCCACTCCTCAGGAGCGCTCACCCACCGCACCGTGAGCATCATGGCCGAGCAGCTCGGCTTCGAGCTGCTCTACGTCGACGACCTGCCCCACTCCACGCGGTCGGTCACCGATCTCGAGCACGGTCGGATCTACCTGCCGCCCGCGTCGATCCCCGGCGGGCACGGCCTCCGCTCGATGGCACTGCAGGCGATGGCGCACCGGATGCTCGGACACACCCCTCCCACCGACTACGCCGACTTCCTGCAGCAGCGGCTCGAGATCAACTACTTCGCCGCGTGCTGCCTGGTGCCTGAGACGGCGGGCGTCGCCTTCCTGCAGCAGGCGAAGAAGGACCGCAACCTCGCGGTCGAGGACTTCCGCGACGCGTTCGGCGTGACCCACGAGGCCGCCGGCATGCGGATGACCAACCTCATGACGACGCACCTCGACATGCGGCTGCACTTCCTGCGCGTGGACGAATCCGGCGCGCTCACCCGCGTGTACGAGAACGACGACCTCCCGCTGCCGACGGACGTCACGGGATCCGTCGAGGGCCTCACGGTGTGCCGCAAGTTCTCCGCGCGGGCGGCCTTCAGCCAGCGCAACCGCACCACCGAGCACTACCAGTACACGGACACCCCGTCCGGCACGTTCTGGTGCTCGACGCAGACCGGATCCACCGACGGCGGCGGCTTCTCGATCACGGTCGGCGTGCCGTTCGACGACGCGCGCTGGTGGCGCGGCAGGGAGACCACCGACCGCGCGCAGTCGACCTGCCCGGACGAGGCGTGCTGCCGCCGTCCCCCGGCCGGCATCGCGGAGCGCTGGAGCAGCAAGGCCTGGCCGAGCGCCCGCGTGCACACGCACATGTTCTCGCCGCTCCCCCGCGGTGCGTTCCCCGGTGTCGACGACAACGAGGTGTACTCGTTCCTGGACCGGCACGCGGCCCAGTAGCGTGGCAGCATGCCCCTCGCCCTCGTCACCGGCGCCGCACGCGCCGACAGCATCGCGGCGGGGATCGTGCCGCGCCTTCGTCAGAGCGGTTGGACCGTCGTCACGAGCGATCTCGGTGACGCCGACCACCCGGCGGATCTGTCGACGACGGACGGCCCCGAGGCGCTGATCGACACGGTCGTGCGCGAGCACGGAACGATCTCCGCTCTGGTGCTGAGCCATGCCTACGACGTCGAGTCGGGGATCCTGGACACGACCGCGGAGAGCTTCGATCGGCACGTCGCCGTGAACGCGCGCGCCACGCTGCTGCTGATCGCGGCGTTCGCGCGGCAGGCGGCCCCCGAGGGCGGGGCGATCGTCGCCCTCACGAGCGACCACGTGACGGGGAACCTGCCGTACGGGGCGTCCAAGGGCGCGCTCGACCGCATCGTGATCTCCGCGTCGCGAGAGCTCGGGCCCCGAGGGATCTCCGCGAACGTGCTGAACCCGGGCCCGATCGACACCGGCTGGATGGACGAGGGCGTCCGCGAGCACCTCGCCGGGCTGACGCCGCAGGGACGTCTCGGTCGTCCGGCCGATGTCGCGGCGCTGGTGGACTTCCTGGTCTCCCCGGAAGGACGCTGGGTGTCCGGCCAGCTGCTCAAGTCCGACGGCGCCTTCTCCGCCGAGTTCTGAGCCGGGCGTCCGCGCGGCGGTGAGCGACCGTCAGTGCGCCGAGACGAAGTCGGCGTAGCGGCGCAGGGCCGAGGCCACGGCAGCGGGATCCGGAGCCGGCTCCCCGCCGAAGAGCTCGGGGACCGGGTCGTCGCGGTGCCGGCCGACGGCCGCCGAGTGCGTCCATGCGCCGGCGATCCGGCCCGCCGCGAGCAGGCTCGCGCGCACCATGCCGTTCTTGCCGGGACCGATCAGTGCCATGCTCTCGGCCGTGGCCACCGCCGAGCGGTCGGCGTAGGAGATGTAGTACTCGTCGAACATGGGCAGTGCGAGCGTCGCGGCGTCGTCCGCTCCGGCGGCACGGCGAGGGCGAACAGTACCGATGAACACGCCCTCCGCCTTCTCCGTCACCCTCGCGCGCCCCCGCTCGACGGCGTCGCGCGCCACGGTGATCGGCAGGCCGGACCACCAGGCGAAGTCGTCGACCGTCACGGGCCCGTGCCCGTCGACGTAGCGGACGAACAGCTCGGCCAGCGGATCCGCGGGCGGCGCGGTCTCGGGGAGCCATTCCTCGCCGAGCATGAACAGCTGCTCGCGCGAGACCGCGTCGTCCCGGTGCACGACCGGCCCCTGCACCAGGATGCCGCGCACGTTGAGCGCGTAGATGAGGTGCACCCCGCGCTGGCCCGCCGGATCGATGCCGATCTCGGCGAGGTCGTCGAAGAGCTGCGCCCTCGTGCGCCCTCCGTCGGCGAGTCGCTCGCGGAACGCCGACTCGACGCGCGCGACGAGCGCGTCGTCGATGCCGAGCTGGCGCTGGCGCGTCGCGTCCTGCCGGAGCTGCCGATCGCCCGTCACCGAGAGCACCCACCGCACATCTTCGGCGGGGATCACGTGCAGCGTGCCGCGCATGGTGTGCGTGCGCACGAGCTCGCCGCGATCGAACGCCGCATCGACGGCGGCGAGCGTCGGAGCACCGGACGAGCGGATCCCGAGCGCCCAGCGTCCGGCGACGAACTCCTGGCCCTGCACGGCGAGCATGTGCCGGGCGGCGGCGACAGGGGTGCGAGCAGGGGCGGTGAGCCGGTGCGAGCGGAGCCGTTCGCTCAGGAGTGCCGTCATGGGTCCATCATGCCGCGGGGTCCGGACATCGACCGGGGGCGTCAGGCGTTCACACATTTCGGGGCGTCCTCTACGCGTTTGGGGCGCGTCTCGCCGGAAAAATCCGACGGGACGCGCCCCAAAACGTGAGAGTGGGCCCCAAAACGAGTGGGACGGACCGGAAACAGGGCCTCAGGCCTGCAGCGTGACCTCGCGGCGCACCGGCAGCACGACCGGGTGCGAGCCGGCCATGACCTCGAGCACGCGGATGACCTGGCTCGAGTAGCCGAACTCGTTGTCGTACCAGACGTAGAGGATCACGTCGGTGCCGTTCGCGATCGTCGCGAGGCCGTCGACGATCCCGGCCCTGTGCGAGCCGACGAAGTCGGTCGAGACGACCTCGGGCGACTCGACGTAGTCGATCTGCTGGCGCAGCTTGGAGTGCAGCGACACCCGGCGCAGGTAGTCGTTGATCTCGGCCTTCTCCGCCGGACGCTCCAGGGTCAGGTGCAGCACGGCGAGCGACACGTCGGGCGTGGGCACGCGGATCGCGGATCCGGTCAGCTTGCCGGCGAGCTCGGGCAGAGCCCGGGCGACGGCCTTCGCGGCGCCGGTCTCCGTGATGACCATGTTCAGCACCGCCGAGCGGCCGCGGCGGTCGCCCTTGTGGAAGTTGTCGATGAGGTTCTGGTCGTTCGTGAAGGAGTGCACCGTCTCGACGTGGCCGCGGACGATGCCGTAGGCCTCGTCGACGGCCTTGAGCACCGGGGTGATCGCGTTCGTCGTGCAGGAGGCGGCGGACAGGATCCGGTCGCCGTCCTCGATGGTGCCGTGGTTGATCCCGTGCACGATGTTCTTCAGGTCGCCCTTGCCGGGCGCGGTGAGCAGGACGCGGGCGACGCCCGTGGACTCCAGGTGGCGGCTGAGGCCCGCCTCGTCGCGCCAGCGGCCGGTGTTGTCGACGACGATCGCGTCGCGGATGCCGTAGGCGGTGTAGTCGATCGTGCCGGGGTCGTCCGAGTAGATGACCTGGATCCGGGTGCCGTTGGCGATGAGCTGCGAGTTCTCCTCGTCGACGTCGACGGAGCCCTCGAAGCGGCCGTGCACCGAGTCGCGCAGCAGCAGGGAGGCGCGCTTGACGAGGTCGTTCTCGGCGCCCTTGCGCACGACGATGGCGCGCAGCCGCAGGCCGCTGCCTCCGCCGGTGTGCGCGATGAGGATGCGGGCGAGCAGGCGCCCGATGCGGCCGAAGCCGTAGAGCACGACGTCGGTGGGCTCGGCGGGAGCCGTCTCGCCCAGCGCAGGGGCGAGCTCGGCGCGGAGGCGCTCGACGATCTCGGCGGCGTCGCCCTGCGCGTGCTCCACGAGACGCCCGATGTCGAGCGAGGCGGAGGAGGGGGCGAGCTCGCGGAGCGCCTCGAGCACGGCGAGGGTGTCCTCGAGCGGGAGCTCGTCGTGGCCGAGGCCGGCGACGCGCTCATGCACCTCGAGGATCTCGGTGGTGGACAGGCCGAGCAGGCGGTGCCCGTGCAGCGACGTGACCACGTCGCGATCGCGGTTCAGCCCGCCGATCAGCGGGATCATCCGCTCGGCGAGTTCTTCTCTGGCCTTCCAGTCGTCGCGGCGCGCGGCGAAGTCGTTCATCAGCGTCCTTGCATGCACATGCGCCAGGGGATCGATGGCGCGGGATCGGGTGGGGGCGGATCCGCCCCTATCCAGGGTAGGCGGCCGCCCTGGCCGCATCCGACCGATCCAGGCCGCAAGAATCGGGCTTCTTTGCGCCTCGCACAAGGCGGACCCGTGCCTCTCCGGACGGCGGCCGCACAATGCCGCGGACCTGCATCCCTGACGCATCGATCTATTCGTCTACACTGGTGGAATAATGAACCAGACACCGCTCGTCGACGACGCCGATCTCCTCCTGCACGGCGGACGGATCCACACCCTCGACGGGCAGGGGGCAACGACCGACGCCCTCGCCGTCCGCTCCGGCCGCATCGTCGCCCTCGGGGCCGACGCGCTCCGAATGCACGCGACCAAGACCGTCGACCTCGACGGACGCACCGCGATTCCCGGGGTGAACGACTCCCACCTGCACGCGGCCTGGCTGGGCGCGCGCTGGCCGCACCTGTTCTTCTCCGCCACGCCCCCGGCGGAGCAGCCCGCCGGCGCGCTCGTGCACACCGCCGCCGAGCGCCGCGCGGCCCTGCAGAACGCCTGGCGCCTGCTCGCCGAACTCGGCATCACGAGCTACACCGAGCCGGGGATCGGGCCGGGCGAGGACGCGGGCGAGACCGGCTGCTTCGGCACCGCCATGATGGACGCCTACCTCGCGCTGCACCGCGAGAAGGCGCAGACGGCGCGGGTGACCCTGCTGCGCCTGTTCGGCACGCTGGACGGATCCGCGGAGCTCGAGGACTTCGAACGCGGCATCCGCACCCCGGTGCCCACGACGGATCCGCGCTGGCTGGCGGTGACCGGCGTGAAGATCTTCGCGGACGGGATCCCTCCGATGACGACCTCATGGGTGAGCGAGCCGTACCCGGACGGCACCTCGGGAGAGCTGCTGCCGCAGAGCGCCGACGGTGCGTTGCACGCCTACCGGCGCATGATCGCGATCGCGCTCGAGCGCGGCGAGCAGATCGCGGTGCACGCGACCGGCGACCGCTCGATCGAGGAGTTCCTGCGCGTGCTCGAGGAGCACCCCGGATCCTCCGGTGCGGCGCCGCACTACGCCGTGCACGCCGACCTCGCGACCCCTGGACAGATCGAGCGCATGCGCGCGGTCGGGGCGGGCTTCGCGGTGCAGCCGCTGATCGCGGAGCACACCAGGGACTGGGCCGGCGCGCAGCTCGGCCCAGAGCGCACCGCCGCCGCCTGGCCGCTCGGCGAGATGCTCGCGTCCGGAGCGCTGACCACGATCACGAGCGACGCCCCGATCGCGACGCCGGACTGGCGCATCGGGCTGGACGCCTCGCTCGCCCTTCTCGGCCGCGACGACGCCGGCACCCGCGAGCAGCTCCTCCGGCGCGTGACGATCGACCCGGCCCGCCAGGACGGCGCCGCCTCGTGGAAGGGGTCGCTCGAGGTCGGCAAGGTCGCCGACATCACGGTGCTGGACGAGGATCCCGCCGAGCCCGGCCGCCCCTTCGCCGGCATCGGCATCGCGTGCACGATCGTCGACGGCCGGACGGTGTTCGAGCGGGGGTGAGTGCGGGGGCCCTGCCATGCGCACGAGCCGTGCACACGACGGCATCCCGTGCACTCGGCGCGTCGCGCGCACGCACGAAACGGGCGGGCGACGTGTCCGCTCGTCGCCCGCCCGGGATCCGGCCACGTCCGCGAGAACCGGATCCGGATGCGCCGCCCGCCGACCCTCCGAGAGGGGCCGGCGGGCGACGCCGCTCTCACACCGCCGTGGCGATGAGCACCCGCGGGCTCGCCGGGAGCGCGACCTTCTCCCGCACCTCCCAGCCGGCGTCGGCCAGCCAGCCGCGCACCTGCGCCTCGGGGTACACGATCGTGCCGTCGATCACGAGGTACTCCCCCGCATGCAGCGCGTCGATGCCGCGCTGCGAGGCGTCCTCGTCGAGGAAGAAGTCGAGCACCGTGAGGGTGGCGCCGGGGACCGCCGCGGCCCGGAGGTTGCGGAAGATCTGCGCGTTCTCCTCCGCCGAGAAGCGGTGGATCACGTGGTTCGCGAGCACCGCGTCGTAGGCGCCCTGCGGCTGTGCGGTCGCGGTGTCCGCGGTCTCTACCACGGCGCGGTCCGCAACGCCCGCCGCCTCGATCGCCTCCGCCACGCCGCCCTCGAACCCTGGTGCATACAGGAACGTGGTGCGCAGACCGGCGTTGCGCTTCATCGCCTCCAGCGCGAAGCCCGCCGACAGCCCGCCGAAGTCCAGCGCGTTCGTCGCCGCGGAGAGGTCGACGAGGCGGCCGAACTCCTGCGCGTGCAGCGCGTTGTAGGTCATGACCCCGGCCATGAAGGTGCCCCAGCGGGCGTCGTCCATCTGCAGGTCCCCCGGCTCGGTCGTGTCGACCGTGCGCCCGAACTGCAGCCAGTGCGGGTAGCTGATCTCGCCGAGGAACGTGAGGAACGGGGCCAGGTCGAGCGCGGAGGACTCCCCCGCGAGGTACGCGGCCGCATCGGACTCGAGCGCATAGCGTCCCTCCGCGCGCGTCAGCAGCCCCTTCCCCGCCATCGCGTCGGCGAGGATCTGCGCGATGCGCTCGCTCACGCCGGTGCGCTCCGCGATCGCGGGAACCGTGTCGGCGCCCGCGGCGATCGCGGCGAACAGGCCGATCCGACTGGCTTCGAACAGCTGCTTCGAGGCCATGTAGCCCGTCGCGATGTCCAGGATGCGCGCGGCGTCGGGTGTCGTCGTCATGTGTATTGCCTTTCGTGAGTGGTAAGTCTACAAACGTAGGAAGAAACAGGTAGGGGTGGGCCGCCCTTCGACGAGCTCAGGGACCGGGCGGCTCAGGGGACGGGGAGCTCAGTCCCCCGCGAGGAACTCCGCGACCGCAGCGCGGAACTCGGGCGCGTGCAGCGCAGCCAGGTGGTCACCGGGCACCCGCATGACGCGGGAGTCCGCCACCGCGGCGGCGAGCGCGTCGACGCCCTGCGCCATCGGATCGTCGGCTCCGCCGACCAGCAGCACGGGCTGCGCCGGCGCGCCGACCGCGGGATCGAACGGCTCGGACGCGAGCCCCTCGATCAGGTCGAACAGCGCCTCGGGGCGGTTGCCTGGCAGCGTCACCATGCCCAGGATCATGCCCGTGATCGGATCCGCCGGCGCGGGTCCCCCGGCGAGCGCGGCGCGGGCGGCGGGCACATCGACCAGGGCGAACGGCTCCATCGGACTGAGGCCGCCGAGCACCACTCGCCGCACCGAGAGCCCGGGATGGCCCGCGAGCGCCCAGGCCAGCCGCGCGCCGAGCGAATAGCCGACGACGTCGATCTCCTCGCCCGCACAGGCCGTGACGACAGCCTGCGCGAGCAGGTCGACGACCCCCGATGTGGAGAGCGCGCCGACCGCGGGGCTGTCGCCGTGCGCGGGCAGATCCACCCGCACGGCGGGGCGATCCGCGAGCACCGGATCCCACTCGGCGGCCGGCCAGTCGAGGCGGGCGCGCGAGGCGAGGCCGTGCAGGAACAGCACCGGCCGGCCGGTCCCCTCGCGACGGGTGACGGACAGGGCGATCTCGGGTGCGCCGGTCATCGGGCGCCCTCCTCTCGTTGAAGCGTGGAGGCCGCCCGTGATCCGGTCAGCGCAGCCGCGCGAGGAACTGCTCGATGTAGGCCTGGTAGTCGGGGATGCGGTCGCCCTGCGGATACATGAGGTTGATCACGGTGGCGCCCACGGCGACGGAGATGAACTCGTTCGCCATCGCCTCGTAGTCGAGATCGCGGATCGAGCCCGCATCGCGGGCCGCCTCCATCCGCTCGACGAGCATGCCCCGCCAGCGCACGAGGTGCGTCTGATAGAGCTCCGCGAGCGACTCGTTCGACATCGCGTACTCCCAGAGCGCCAGGAGGACCCGGCCGCTCGCGATCTCGTCCTTGTCGCTCGGCAGCGTGCCCACCAGCACCTGGCGGAGCATCTCGTCGGGGGTCAGCTCGGCCGAGATCGCCTTCTGCAGCCAGACGTCGTGCTCGTGCAGGACGGTCTCGAACGTCGCTGCGACGATGCTCTCCTTGCCAGGGAAGTAGTGCTTCAGGGCGCCGTTCGCGAAGCCCGCCTCCGCGGCGATGCTGCGCATGGTCGCCGCTTCGAACCCGCCCTTGAGGATGATCCCCTTGGCGACCTCGACGATCTCCCGACGACGCTGATCGTGATCGATGATCTTCGGCATGGGTTCCTTCCGACGTGGCGTCCGGCGACGGCGCGCACAGGGGCGCGGACGTGCGGAATCGCTGCCTGCTACCGTACCGGGGCATCCGCGGCCTCGCGCAGCGCCAGCCATTCGGCACGGCGCGTCCTCTGCTTGACGGGGTCAGCGACCGGCGACGCCAACCGCAGTCGCTCGGCGTACGGGTGCCGAGGTGCGCGGGTGATCTGCTCCCCCGCGCCCGTCTCGACGATCTCGCCGTGATACATCACGGCCACGCGGTGGCATACGCGGCGGACGACCCCCAGGTCGTGCGAGACGAAGAGGTAGGAGACGCCCGTGTCGCGCTGCAGCTCGATGAAGAGGTCCAGGATCGTCGCCTGCGTGGTGAGGTCGAGGGCGCTGACCGGCTCGTCGCACACGATCAGGCGCGGCCGGCGCACGAGCGCCCGCGCGATCGCGACGCGCTGACGCTGCCCGCCGGAGAACTCGCTCGGGTAGCGGTCCATCGCGGTCTCGGGAAGACGCACACGGTCGAGCATCTCGCGCACGCGCGCCTGGGCCTCAGCACCGCTCAGCCCGCTCGTCAAGAGCGGCTCGGACAGGATGTCGCCGATCGTCATCGCCGGATTCAGGGATCCGTACGGATCCTGGAACACGACCTGCACGTCGTCGGCCAGCGCGCGGCGCCCGGCCCTGCCGAGCGCGGTGATGTCCTTCCCGTCGAAGCGGATGCTGCCGCCAGTCACGGGCGCGAGACCGAGGATGGCCTTGCCGAGCGTGGACTTGCCGGATCCGGACTCGCCCACCAGGCCCATGCACTCCCCCGGCGCGACGTCGATCGAGACGCCGTGCAGGGCGCGGAACGCCTTGCGTCCGCGGCCGTACTCGACGACCAGATCCTGCACCTCGAGCAGCGCGGTCATGCGCGCACCTCCGTCGTGTTCGTCGCGGCCATCGCGCCCGCGGCATCGCCGCCGAGCGTCGCGCCGTCCGCCGCGTCGAGCTCCGCCCGCCCCGCGGCATCGTCGAGCGAGGCAGCGATGAGTTCGCGGGTATAGGGCTGCTGAGGCTCCGCGAACAGCGGATCCACATCCCCCTGCTCGACGATCTCGCCGCCGCGCATGACGATCACGCGGTCGCAGATGTCGGCGACGACGCCGAAGTTGTGCGTCACGATGAGCAGCGCCATGCCGTACTCCTGCTGCAGTTCTCGCAGCAGCTCGAGCACTTCGGCCTGCACCGTGACGTCGAGCGCGGTGGTGGGCTCGTCCGCCACCAGGATCGAGGGCCGGCCGGAGATCGCGCCGGCGATGAGCACGCGTTGCGCCATGCCGCCGGAGACCTGATGCGGATAGCTGCGCAGGACGCGGTCAGGATCCGCGAGCCCCACGCGCAGCAGCACCTCACGGGCCCTGGCCTTCGCATCGGCCGCGCTCATGCCGTGCACGCGGCGCAGGGGCTCCACGAGCTGGTGGCCGATCGTGTACGACGGGTCGAGGTTGCTCATCGGCTCCTGCGGCACATAGCCCAGCTCGCGTCCGAGCAGCGCCTGGCGCTGCTTGGGCGAGGCGTGCGTGACGTCGTGCCCGGCGATGCGGATGGCGTCGGCGGTGCTCGCGCCACTCGAGGGCAGCAGGTCGAGCACGGAGAAGACCGTCTGCGACTTGCCGGATCCGGATTCGCCGACGATGCCGACGACCTCTCCCGCGGCGACGTCGAGCGTCACGCCGTGCACGACCTCCACGACACCGCTCGGGGTCGCGTGGCTCACCCGCAGGTTCTCCACGCGCAGCGCAGCTGCCTCCGCGGTGTGCCGCACGGTGCCGGTCGCGGGAGCGGCCGTGGTCGCCGCTTCGAGGGCTGCGCCGCGCCGGCGGCGCAACCGCGGAGTGCGCACCTGGGCGAGCTCGGCGAGCGTCGAGCCCATGATCGCGAGCACCGCGATCGTGAGGCCGAGCGCGACCGAGGGCCACAGCAGCATGAGCGGATACGTGAGCATGAGGCGGAAGCCCTCGAGCATCATCGCGCCCCAGCTGGGCACGTTCGAGTCACCGATCCCGAGGAACTGCAGGCCAGCCTGCATGCCCATCGCCATGCCCGCGGTGAGGGCGGTCTGGATGATGACGGGCGGGTAGACGGCCTTCACCACGTGCCGGGAGATGATCCGCGCGTCGGAGAGGCCGGACACGCGGGCCGCGTCGATGTAGGGCTCCTCGCGCACGGTGAGCGTCTGCGACCGGGCGATGCGGAAGTAGCCGGGAACCATGAACACGCCGACCGTGACCATGAGCAGCTCGAAATTGTTGCGGCTGCCCGCGGCGACCACGAGCAGGATGATCATGCCGGGGATCGACTGCAGCGCGTCGCTGACCCACATCGCGACCCGGTCGAACGGGCCGCGGAAGTAACCCGCGGCGACGCCCGCCGGAACGCCGATCACGACGGCGGTGACGATCGTGATGAGCGCGCCCCAGATCGTGATCCGGGTGCCGTAGATGAGCCGGCTGAGGATGTCGCGGCCGGTCGAGTCCGCGCCGAGCAGATGCGCGGCGGAGGGCGGAGCCTTGGCCGCGGCGAGGTCGACGAAGTTCGGATCCATCGGCGCGAGCAGCGGCGCGAACACGCCCACCAGCACGATGAGGACGAAGACCGCGAGCGGGATCCAACCGCCCGGGTGGCGGAGGAACCGGCGGAACAGACCGGAACGGCGGCGCTGCTTCGCGCGGTCGAAAGCGACGCGGATGTCGGTGGTGGTCATGCGACGCGCACCTTCGGGTTGATCCAGCCGAGCACGAGGTCGAGCAGGAGGTTGATGATCACGACGAAGACGACCGACACCACGGTGATGCCGAGGAGCATCGGGATGTCGCCGTTCTGCGAGGACTGGTTGGTCAGTTGCCCGATGCCGGGGAGGCTGAAGATCTGCTCCACCACGATCGCGCCGCTGAGCAGTCCGACGAACATGAGCGCGATCACCGTGAGCGCCGCGGGCGAGGCGTTGCGCAGGATGTGCAGGTTGACCCGGGTCGCGGACAGTCCGCGGCTGCGGAGCGTCCGAACCCAGTCCTGCCGGCTCTGCGCGATCACCGCGTTGCGCAGCTGCTCCGACACGGCGACCACGCCGCCGAGCGCGAGCGAGACCGCGGGAAGAGTGAGCGAGCGGATCCAGCCGTCGACGGACTGGGCCGGCTGCACGTAGCCGACCGCGGGGAACCACTTCAGCTGCACCGCGAACCACAGCACGAGCACCAGGCTGACCCAGAAGCCCGGGAGGGCGAAGAGCACGACCGAGACGCCCTTGAGAGCGCGATCGAACCAGGTGCCGGGGCGCAGGCCGGCGATCATCCCGAAGGTGAGGCCCAGGACGGCGGTGAGGAGGGTCGCGAACGTCACGACCGAGAGCGTGACCGGGATCTTGATCGCGAGCTGGGCCCCGACGGGCTGGAAGTTGCGCCAGGAGGTGCCGAAGTCACCCGTGACGAGGTGCGAGAACCAGTCCCAGAACTGGACCAGGAGCGGACGGTCGATGCCGATCCTCGTCGCCAGTGCCGCCTGCTGCGCGGGGCTCGCGGTGGTGCCGAGGAGGGCGGCGGTCGGATCCTTGATCGCGAGGTGCGCGAGGAAGAAGGTCGCGATCGAGACGACCACGAGCAGCACGATGCCGGACAGCAGCCGCTTCGCGGTGAACAGGAGCATGGGGGCCTCTCGGGGTGGAGGAGTCGGTGCGGGGATCCGGACCCGGGCAGGACCGGATCCCCGGGGCGTCAGCCCTTGGTGATGTAGCGGAGCGTGGGGAACATCATGCCGATGACGGGCTGGATCTTGATGCCGGGCACCGAGTAGTAGGTGTTGTCCGCCTGGTACCAGACCGACCACCAGGCCTGCTCGACGAGGGCCTTGTTGAGCTCCTTGATCGCGGCGGTCTGGTCCGCGCCCTTCGTCCCGTGCACCTTGTCCACGAGCGGCTTCAGCACCGAGTTGCTCGCATAGTCGGGCGTCGGGTTGAACCACTGCTTGGACGTGACCTGCCGCGCGACCGTCGCCACCTCATTGCCGTCCATCGCGAGGAAGGAGATGAACATCGGGTAATTGGGCGCGTTGAGCTGATAGTCGGGCATCTGCATGTTGTCCCAGGTGACCTTCACGCCGATCGCGGCCAGCGCCTGATCCGCCGCCGGCTTCCACTGCTCGAAGATCGGCGACATCGGCATCGAGATGTCGAACCCGTTCGGGTAGCCGGCGTCCGCGAGGAGCTGCTTCGCCTTGTCCACGTTGTACGCGTACTGCGTGTTGAGCGACGGGTCGTTGATACTCCCGCCGTCCGGGAACACCTGGTTCGTCGCGACGCCGGCGCCGCTGCCGACGGCCTTGAGGATCGCCGCGCCGTCGAACGCGTAGTTCAGCGCCTGACGGACCTTGAGGTCGCCGAGCGCCTTGTTCTTCGCGCCGGTGTGATCCGTGATGACGAGTCCGGCCCAGCCGGAAACGCGCGAAATCGTGTTCCAGCCCTGCTGCTTCGCCGCGTCCTTGTTCGTGATGTCGCCGTACTGCACGTTGATCTGGCCGCTGAGCATGGCGTTCTGCCGGGCGGTCGCATCCATGATCGGGAAGATCGCGAGGTTCTTGAACGAGTAGGCCTTCGCGTCCCAGTAGCCGGGGACCTTCGTGAAGTGGTATTCGGATCCGGCGACGCTCTTGGTGCCGTCCAGCGTGTAGGGCCCGGAGCCGACCGGCTGCTTGCCCAGGGTGCCCGCCGCGATCGCCTTGGGTGACATCACGTAGCTGCGGCCGAGTCCCATGAAGTACAGGATCGTGTCGTCGCGCTGCGTGAGGCTGATCTTGACCGTGTGGTCGTCCACCGCTTCGAAGGACGACACGTTCGTGTAGGCCTCGCCCGAACGCGCCCCCGCCTTGAGGTATTCGAGGCTCTTCACCACGGCGTCGGCGTCGACGGGAGAGCCGTCGCTGAACACGCCTCCCTTGTGCAGGGTCAGGGTGATGCTCAGGTCGTCGGGCGCGACCTCCCACTTCTCGGCGAGGGCGGGAACCGGCTTGCCGTCCTTGTCGAGGGCGACCAGGGCGTCGTAGACGGCCGACAGGTACGGCCCGTCGAAGCCGATGTCGGCCAGCGACGGATCCCAGGAGGTGATGTCCAGGAAGTTGCCGATGTTGAGGTCGTCCGGCGCGTTCGCGGCGGCAGCGTCGCTCGCCTGCGTCGTGGCGCCTGCGCCGCCGGAGCAGCTGGTGAGGGCGAGGACCGCGGCCACGGCCGCGGCGATCGCGAGGGGCACTCGTTTCATGGTTCCTTCTCTCGGTGCGGGTTGAGGTGAAGAAGGTTCGAAGAGCCTTCGGCCGCGCTCCGGGGAGTCGATCCGACGCCACTTCGATGTGTCGTTGCGTTTAGTCTACATGTGTGGAAAAAGAACGCAAGCGGTTCTTCTCCCCGAGACGGCGGGATCCATGACCCCCCGCGAACCACCCTTGTCCGAGCGCGCAGACCTGCCGCGCCGCTCGGACCAGGGCGTGCTCAATCCGCGACTCGTGCGACCTGCCGGTCGATCTCGCGCAGCTCCGTCACGTCATGGACCGACCTCTTGCCCGGCACGTAGCGCACGACCAGCCCCGGCCCGTCGAACCGGTAGCTGCGATGCTCCTCGTACAGGTCCCAGTCGACGGGGCCGCCGTAGTCGTACCCCACGCTGATCCCCGTGAACGGCGCCATCCCGAGCAGCATGGGGACCTCGGGGATCCGTACGTCGGCGCGGCCGTCCACCTCGAGATCCAGGCTCCAGCGCAGCGCCTCCCGCTCGGTCACGCGCAGCACCAGCCGGTGCGCACCTGGGGCGAGCGCAGCACCGCGCGCGCGGTGCATCAGGCCGTAGGCGTTGTAGGACAGCAGCGGAGCGCCGGCGTCGATCGCCACGAGGTATCCGCCCCCTTGATCCCCGTGCGCGACGAGCACACCGGCGGAGTCCTCCTCCGTGCGCACGTCGATGCGCACCTCGAAGGATCTCAGCACGGTGAGGGCGGCCGCGCGGTAGCGCTCGAGGGGCGCCCGATAGGGCGCCAGGGTCACCGGGTCGCCCAGCGGACGCTCCGTGGCGGGCCGGACGCGATGCAGAGAGCCGTCGTCGTCGAGCGGGAACACCGCGTTCGCCCAGGCCTCCTCACGCCAGCGCTCAGCGAGCAGCGCGGTGCGGTCGCGTTGGTCCGCCGCGAGGTCACGCGTCTCGGTCGGGTCGTCCGCGAGGCGGTAGAGCTCCCAGGTGCCGCCCGCGGCCCCCTGCTCCCGCGTCGGCGGCGTCGTCGAGATCGCCTTCCACCCGTCCTCGATCAGCGCTCTGCTGCCGAAGCACTCGAAATACTGTGCATCCCTGCCCAGGGCCTGCGGGTCCGCCAGCACGTCGACGGCACTGCGGCCGTCGACGGCCATGGCCTCCCTCCCGTTCCGGCGGGCGAGAGGCGGCGTCCCGGTCAGTTCGAGGATCGTGGGGGCGAGGTCGGAGACGAAGACGAACTGGTCGCGCAGTCCCGCACGCAACGGCGCCGGCGCGGCGGGCCAGGACACGATGAGCGGAGCATGCACACCGCCTTCATAGAGCGATCCCTTGAAGGAACGGAACGGCGTGTTCGAGACGCGCGCCCACCCAGCGGGGTAATGCCCGAACAGCCGCGGACCGCCGATCAGGTCGAGCTCGCGGGGCACATCCGGAACCCAGCCCTCCGGATTCGGCCCCATCCTCCCGAACTGGGCGAAGTAGCTGCGGGTCCCTCGCGGTCCCCCCTCCGCCGTGCCGCCATTGTCGCTCGCGACGACGACGATCGTGTTGTCCCGTTCGCCCATCCTCTCCAGATGCGCGAGCAGGCGGCCGACGCTCTGGTCCACTTCATCCACGGCCGCCGCGTAGACCTCCATGTACCGCGCGAAAAGCTCCCGCTCCCCGTCGTCGAGATCGTCCCACAGCGGGATGCGGTCGCCGTCCGCGAGTGCGCCCTGCGGCAGCTCCGCGTCCGCCCCGACGATGCCGCGTTCGCGCTGCCGGGCGAAGCGCTCGTCGCGGAGCGTGTTCCAGCCCGCCTCATAGCGCCCCCGGTACTTCGCGATGTCGACCTCCTTCGCCTGGATCGGCCCGTGCACGGCGGTGTGCGCGAAGTAGAGGAAGAACGGCTTGTCCGCGTCGTTGGCGCGCAACTCGTCGATCATCCCGAGGGCGCGGTCGGTGAGGTCATCCGTGAGGAAGTACCCGTCCGGGAACTCCGGCACGTCCACGACCGAGTTGTCCTGCACGAGACGATGCGGATGGTGCAGTGAGGTGAACCCGTCCATCGAGCCGAAGTATCTGTCGAAACCGCGCTGCAGCGGCCAGGACGACCGATCCGCGCCGTCGTGAAGCCGCGAGTCGACGGTGAGATGCCACTTGCCGACCATGAAGGTCGCGTAGCCCCCGGCCCGTAGCGACTCCGCGAGCGTGGGTGCATCCTCCGGCAGTGTGCACGAGAATCCCGGGTAGCCCGGGTCCGTGTGGGCGACGAGGCCGAAGCCCGCCCGATGCGGGTTCAGCCCGGTCAGCAGTGCAGCCCGGGCCGGGGAGCACAGCGGCGCCGTGCGGTAGTTGGTGAAGGTCCATCCTTCGCCGGCGAGGCGATCGATGTGCGGGGTATCGATCTCGCCGCCGAACGGACCAAGATCGCTGAAGCCGAGATCGTCGACCAGGACCACGACGACGTTCGGTGCGCCGGCCGCGGCTCTCGGCTGCGGCGGCCACCACGGATCGGACTCCGAGGTGAACTCCCCCACGCGCCCGGCGAACCCCCGGTACGCGGCGTGCCGCTTCGTCTCATCGTCAGCATTCATGAATGGCGCTCCTCGCCCGTCAGATCTTCTCGCCCCATCGTCTCCTCTCGTCATCGGGCTCACCACGACCCGTCGTCGTTGACGGCGGCGTCGACCTGCAGCCCGGCAAGAGCTTCGCGCACCTCCGCGCCGTGCTCCGCGACCAGCGCGAGCGCCGCGTGGTTCTGCTCCAGCTGCTCGACTCTGGACGCTCCGAACAGCACGTTCGCCGCGGCGGGATGCGTGAGGCAGAAAGCGATCCCGAGAGCGGCGGGCGTCACGCCGAAGCCGTCGGCGATGCGGGCGACCTCGGGATAGAGCGCGAGGATCCGCTCCCGGACACCGCCGACGTCGGCGCCGATCTTGCGCTGCGGCGCGAGACCGGTCGCGAGAATGCCGCCCTCGAACACGTCGGAGGCCTGCAGGGCGAGCGTGCCGTCCGCGAAGAGCGGTCCGTACGACGCCCCCTCGGCCATCGCCCGACGGGCGATGCCGTACTTGAGCTGCGCGAACGACGGGCCGACGAGACCGCCCGCGACCGCGGCATCCAGCGCGGCCCTCGTGTGCCCGATCCGCCAGTTGTTGATCCCCCACCCTACGACGAGGCCATCGGCGATGAGCTCGTTCACCTCGGACACGAGGCGCACGACATCGGGCTCGGCGAGGTAGTCGCCGACCACGAGAGTGTCGAAGCGATCCAGGCCTGCACGCTCGAGGCTCTCCGTCAGCTGCCCGCGGAATGACTGGTTCGGCCAGTCCCACAGCCAGAGCTTGCCGCACAGCACGATCTCGGAGCGTTCGACACCGCTCGCCCGCAGAGCCTCGCCGAACAGGATGTCTGTGCGGGAGTTCTCGGCGTGCGGACCCGTGTTGTAGTACGCGACGTCGAAGAACCCGGCGTCGAGCTCGACGGCACGGCGGATCAGCCGGATGGCGGCATCGGGATCCATCCGGTCCCAGGTGTTCCAGGATCCCAGTGCGAGCGGCGGGACGGCGATCGGACCGAGAGCTCTGCGAGGGGGTGTCGGCGCTGACATGGTGCTCCTTGAGGTGAGGTCGTATCGGGTTGCGTTTTTCTATGCTTGTAGAATATAACGGAGATGCCCCGTCAGAGAGGACGTGAGATGACCATCTCCCCCCGCCGCATTCTCATCACCGGAGGAGCCTCCGGGCTCGGCCGCGGCATCGCCGCCGCCTTCCGCGAGGCCGGAGACGAGGTGATCATCGGGGATGTCAACGTCGCGGCCGCGACCTCCGTGGCCGACGAGCTCGGAGCCACGGCGATCGCGCTCGACATCTCCGATCCCGATGCCGTCGCCGCTGCGGGAGCCGCGCTCGGCAGCATCGACGTGCTGGTGAACAACGCCGGCGTCGTGCTCGGCGGCGGCACCCAGCAGGAGGTGCCGCTCGAGGTGTTCGACGCGGCCGTGGCCGTGAACATTCGCGGCACCTTCCTCATGCTCCGGGAGTTCGCGCCCCGCCTGCCCGACGGCGGCGCGATCGTGAACACGTCCTCGATCGGCGGACGCCAGCCGACGCCCGGCATGGGTCACTACGAGATGACCAAGGCCGCGGTCGACGCGATGACCCGCACCGCGGCGATCGAGCTCGCCGGCCGCCGGATCCGCGTGAACGCCGTCGCCCCCGGCCCGATCCTCACGCCCCTCACCGCGGGCTTCGCCACCGACCCGCAGGCGCGCGCCGCATGGGAGGCCCGCATCCCGCTCGGCACCATCGCCGAGGTCGGGCAGGTCGCCCCGCTCGTCGTGTTCCTCGCGAGCGACGCCGCGAGCCATATCACCGGCGTCTCCGTGCCCGTCGACGGCGGCCAGCTGCTCGTCTGACGTACTCCCCGAACCAGGAAGGATCCGCATGACCCTCCCCACCGCCACCCGCGCGGCCGTGCTCACCGAGCACGGCGCCCCGCTCACCCTGCAGGAGCTGCCACTGCCCGCCGAGATCGCACCCGGCGCCGCCCTCGTGCGCATCGCCTGCTCGACCCTGTGCGGCACCGACATCGAGATCTGGGAAGGACGGATGACCTTCCCCGGCATGCTGCCGATGGTGCTCGGCCACGAGATGGTCGGCGAGATCGTCGTCCTCGGCGAGGGCACCGTCGACGCCCTCGGTCGCCCGCTCGCCGTCGGCGACCGGATCGGCTGGTCCGAGTCGACCTGCGGCGAGTGCTACGGCTGCGTCGTGCTGCGCGAGCCCGTGCACTGCTCCCGCCGCGGCTACGGCTTCCTGCAGCGCTCCGACGTGCCGCCGTACGCGACCGCGGGCCTGTCCGAGTACGCCTACGTCACCCCCGGCGCGGCGAAGCTGCTGCTGCCGGACGCGGTGAAGGACACCTGGGCGTCGATGGCCGGATGCGCGGCGAAGACCGTGCTGCGGGCATTCGAGCGCGGCGGGCGCATCAGACCCGGCTCCACGGTCGTCGTGCAGGGTGCGGGCGCGCTCGGCATCTTCGCGACCGCCGTGGCGAAGATCTCCGGAGCGGGGCGCGTGATCACGGTCGGCGCGCCGGCGGCCCGGCTCGAGCTGGCGGCGCGCTTCGGGGCGGACGCCGTGGTGGACTTCCGCGACGGCCCGGTCGTCGCGCAGGTCCTGGAGCTCACCGACGGCCGCGGCGCGGACCACGTGTTCGACTTCGCCGGCGCCCCGAGCGTCGGGCCGGACGCCGTCGGGATGGCCGCGCAGCGCGGCATCGTCGTGATCGTCGGATCCACCGGACCGGTCGGCGACGCCTTCCCGGTGAGCGCCCTCATGGGCAAGGAGCTGACCATGGTCGGCTCGCTCAACGGCGACATCGCCGACTACGCCCGCTCGATCGACTTCTTCCAGGCCTTCGCCGACCGCTTCCCGTGGGACGACCTGTTCAGCGCGCCGGTCGGACTCGCTCAGGCCTCGGAGAAGATCGCGAACATGCACCAGCTCGATGAGGTCAAGGCCGTCATCGATCCCCGACTGTGAAGGAGACCGCGACCATGAGCGCAGAGACGACGACACTTCCCCGGCGTGGGATCGGCACGAGCGGCATCCCCGCCTCGCTGTTCTCGCTCGGATCCTGGCACACGTACGACCGCATGGACTTCGGCGACGCCGCAGCCATGCTCCGCGAGGCCGTGGACCGCGGCGTGAACCTGTTCGACGTCGGTGTGTACACCGGGCCCGGGATGCCCCCCGCGTTCACGGACGTCATCTTCAGCGCCATGGTGCGCGCCGCGGGACTCCGGCGGGACGAGTGGCTGCTGTCATCGAAGCTCTGGCTCGAGGCGTTCGGCGCCGAGGGTTTCCGCCCGCAGCTCGAGAACGCGCTGTTCCGCGTCGGCGTCGAGCACGCGGATCTGGTGATCCTCGGCGATCTGCGCCGGGAGGACCTGGAGCTGCGCGACCTGGTGCTCGACCTCGCCGGCCTCGCCGAGGCCGGACTGATCCGCGCCTGGGGTGTGAACAACTGGTCCGCGTCCTCGATCCAGGCCCTGATCGACATCGCTGCGGCGGAGGGTGTCCCCGGCCCGCAGATCGCGCAGCTGAAGTACAGCGTCTCGCGCCGGTCCATCCCCGACGGCGCGCCCTTCGCGCGCCTCTGGGAGCAGGGCCTGACGCTGCAGGCCTCGGACTGCCTGGAGGGCGGCGTGCTCGCCGGGAAGGTGAACGGCGATCGGCAGATCGGCCGGGATCCGGGTGACATCCGGCAGCGCATCATCGACGACGTGCCCGCGTTCACCGCGCTCGCGGAGTCGCTGGAGGTCACCCCGGCGCAGCTCGGGATCGCCTTCACGCTCACGCATCCGGCCCTGACCACAACCCTGTTCGGCGCGTCGAGCATCGCGCAGCTGCGCGCGAACCTCGACGCGGCGGCGCTCGTCGACCGGGTCGGCGCCACCGAACTCCGCCGCCTGGTCGAACCCTTCTGGGCCGACCGCGACGCCGTCGATCCCGAAGGCCCCTGAAGCCCGCCATCCGGGGTCGTTGAAACTCAGCAGAAAGGCACCACCGCATGACCGTCATCGCCGCAGGCCACCCGACCGTCGCACCCGTCCCGTTCGACCCCGAGGTGCAGATCGTCCTCGACGCCATTGCACAGAACCCCCAGCCCGCCCTCACCAGGGAGACGCTCCCGCGCGAGGGCACCGACACGATGTTCCCCGGCAATGACGCCGTGATCGCCGGGCGCGCGATCGAATGGGAGGACCGGATCATCCCGGGTCCCGCCGGTGCGCCCGACGTCGAGGTCACGATCTTCCGACCGGGCGCGTCCGTCGACGGGCTCCGGGGCCGGAGTCGTCCCGCTTACCTGAACATCCACGGTGGCGGGCAGATCGTCGGCCACCGCAGCTGGGAGACCGGCCGCGTGGTCGACATCGTGGCGGAGCACGGCGTGGTCGCGGTCAACGTCGAGTACCGGCTCGCGCCCGAGCATCCCTCCCCCGCGGGACTCGAGGACTGCTACGCCGCTCTGCTCTGGCTGCACGCGCACGCCGCGGAGCTCGGCGTGGATCCCGAGCGGATCGTCGTCGGCGGCGGTAGCGCGGGCGGCTGCCTCGCGGCCGGCGTCGCCCTGCTCGCCCGTGACCGGCGCGGTCCCGTGCTGGCGGGCCAGCTGCTGCTGTGCCCGATGCTCGACAACACCAACTCGACCGTGTCGAGCCTGCAGTACGACGGGATCGGCACCTGGCAGCGCGAGGCGAACCTGCTCGCCTGGTCGTGCCTGCTCGGCGACGAGCTCGCGTTCAGCCCCGAGGTCTCCGGCTATGCCGCGCCGACGCACGCCGCCGATGTCTCGAACCTCGCCCCGGCCTTCATCGAAGTGGGCGAGGCGGAGATGTTCCGCGACGAGGACACGCAGTACGCGCTGCGGATCTGGGCCACGGGCGGGCAGGCCGAGCTGCACGTGTGGGGCGGCGGGGCGCACGGATTCGACATGTACATGCCGGAGGCGGAGATCTCCCGGGCGGCGCTCGCCGCGCGGGCGAGCTGGCTGCGCCGCGTCTGGGGCGCCCGATGACGACCGGAGAGACCGTGACCGGATCCGTCGTCCCCGTCCCCTACGACCCCGAGCTCGTGGACGGCCTCGCGGCGTTCCTCGACCTCGTCGAGATCATCCCGCTGCGCGCCGACACGATCCTGCAGAACCGCGCCCACTTCGCGACGATCATCCCGCCGATGGCGGCGCAGGCGGAGGGCAGGGCGGTGGGCTGGGAGGACCGGGTGATCCCCGGACCCGCCGGCGCCCCGGACGTCGAGATCACGATCGTGCGCCCGACCCACCGGATGGCGGATCCGGCCCCCGCCGTCCTCTCCATCCACGGCGGCGGCATGGTGCTCGGCACGCGCTTCTTCGGCACGCCGGAGCTCATCGACCTCGCCGAGCGGCACGGCGTCGTCGGCGTCGCCGTGGAGTACCGCCTCGCTCCGGAGCACCCCGGCCCCGCGCAGGCGGAGGACTGCTACGCCGCGCTCCTCTGGATGTCCGCGCATGCTGACGAGCTCGGCATCGACCCGACACGGATCCTCGCCTCGGGGCAGAGCGCCGGAGGCGGTCTCTCCGCGGCCGTGGCGCTGCTGGCGCGCGACCGGAACGGCCCGCGCCTGGCCGGCCAGCTGCTCGGCTGCCCCATGCTCGACGACCGCAACGAGACCGTGTCGGCCCGCCAGTACGACGGGATAGGGGCATGGGACCGCAACAACAACGACACCGCCTGGACCGCGATCGCGGGGGCCGACCGGTTCACCGACCTGGTCTCCCCCTATACGGCGCCGGCGCGGGCGACCGACCTCTCCGGGCTTCCCCCGGCGTACATCGAAGTGGGTGCCGCGGAGACCTTCCGGGATGAGGCCGTCGACTTCGCATCCCGCATCTGGGCCACGGGCGGCCAGGCCGAACTGCACGTCTGGGGCGGCGGCTATCACGGGTTCCACGGCTTCTCCCCCGACGCCGTGGTGTCCGTGGCCGCGAACGCCGCCCGCGAGAGCTGGCTGCGCCGCGTGCTGCGGCTCGGCGGATGAGCGGGGTGCGCACCCGCCCGCGCATGGGCACGCTGCGCGCGATGCTCGTGCTCGGGTTGCTGGAGGCGTTCGGTCCGCTGTCGATGGATCTGTACCTGCCGCAGCTGCCGCAGCTCGCGACCGCGCTCGGCACGAGTGACGCGCTCGCGCAGACCACGATGTCCGCGTGCATGGTGGGCCTCGGACTCGGCCAGCTCGCCGCGGGACCGCTCAGCGACCGCTTCGGCCGGCGCCGGCCGCTCCTCGTCGGCGTCTCCGCCTTCGCGGTGCTGTCGCTGGTGTGCGCTCTCGCCCCCGGGATCGAGGTGCTGCTGGTCGCCCGCTTCCTGCAGGGTCTCGCCGGATCCGCGGGCATCGTGATCTGCCTCGCCGTCGCCCGGGATCAGTTCTCCGGCGCGGAGCTCAGCCGCATGCTGTCGCTGCTGTTCCTCGTCTCCGGCGCCGCTCCCGTGATCGCGCCTGTCGTGGGCGGCCAGCTCGCGCGGATCATGGACTGGCGCGGGATCTTCGGAGTGCTCGCGGGCATCGGCGTCGCGCTGGTGCTGGTCGTGCTCCTCGCCCTGCCGGAGACGCTGGATCCGGCGGACCGGCACGCGGGCGGCGTCCGCGCGCTGGGCGCCCACACCGGCGCCGTCCTGCGGGATCGCCTCTTCGTCGCGGTCCTGTGCGCCGGAGCCGGCGGCGGCGTGGCGTTCTTCACGTACCTGTCGCTGTCGTCGTTCGTGCTGCAGGACGAGTTCGGGCTGGATCCGCAGGGGTTCAGCCTCGCCTTCGCCCTCGGCGCGCTCGCCCACATCGCCGGCAGCCAGGCGAGCCGGCTGATCGTGCGCCGCGCGGGCCCGCTGCGCGTCTACCTCCTGGGCGTCACGGCGACGGCGATCGCGACCGCCGCACTCGCCGCGTTCGCGCTGCTCGGCACGGGCGTCTGGGGCGTCGCCGGCGCGCTCGTCGGGTTCATGCTGTGCGCGGGGCTGGGCGGCCCGAACTCGTCGACGCTCGCACTCGCGCACCACGGCGCCCGCGCCGGCACGGCTTCGGCGCTGCTCGGCATGTCGACGTTCCTGGTGGGCCCGCTGCTGTCGCCCCTCGCCGTCGGCATCGGAGGCGCGACCGCGGTCACGATGGGCGTCACGATGGCCGTCGCGGCCCTCGCCGCCGCCCTGATCGCCTGGTTCGCCGTCCGCCCGGCGGCCCGGTAGCGATTGGCCCTCACTCACGGCGGCCGGCGCCCCTCCCGTCGCGAATGCGGTCGCCACAGGATGCTCCCGTCGCAAAGAACGTCGCTATCCGTCGTCCAGAACGGCATCCATTGCGACGGGAACGGATCCAGCGAGGCCATCAGTGGCCATCAGCGGGCCGGCACCGGGCAGAGGGCTCAGCCCAGGGCGGCGATCGCGTCGCGGAGGATGCCGTGGGACGCGGCCAGAGCCGGGGCGGCGACCTCGGCGGAGGCACCGGAGAACAGCATCAGCAGGGCGAGCTTGACGGATCCGCCCGCCTCCGTGAGCGCGCGCACGGCGTCGTCCTGCGCCGCGCCGCTGAGCTGGATGAGCGTGCGCACCGAACGGGCCCGCAGCTTCTCGTTCGTGGCCTGCAGGTCGACCATGACGCCGCGATAAGTCTTGCCGAGGCGGATCATCGACAGCGTCGAGAGCATGTTCACGACGAGCTTCTGCGCCGTGCCCGCCTTGAGCCTGGTGGATCCGGTCACGAACTCCGGCCCTACGACGACCTCGATCGGCACGTCGGCGGCGGCGCCGATCGCGGATCCGGCATTGGCCGCGATCGCGACGGCGAAAGCGCCGACCTCGCGTGCATAGGCGAGTCCGCCGAGCACGTAGGGCGTGCGTCCCGAGGCGGAGATCCCGACCACGGTGTCGCTCTCGCCGAGCCCGAGGCCGCGCAGCGACTCGGCGGCCGCGCGGTCGTCGTCCTCCGCGTTCTCCACGGCGTCGCGGATCGCGACCTCGCCACCGGCGATGAGGCCGACGACCATGCCGGGATCCGTGCCGAACGTGGGCGGGCACTCCGAGGCGTCCAGCACCCCGACCCGGCCCGCGGTCCCCGCGCCGATGTAGATCAGCCGTCCGCCGCGCCGGAACCGGTCGGTGATGCCGTCCACGGCCTCGGCGATCCGCTCGGCCTGCGCCGCGATCGCCTCGGGGACGCGCCGGTCCTCGGCGTTCATCGCCCGCACCAGATCGAGCGTCGGCAGCAGGTCGAGGTCGCCGCGCGAGGTGTCCGCCTGCTCGGTCGAGAGGTGCGACAGCTCCCCGATCAGTGCCGCAAGGCGGGCGGCGTCCGTCGGGTTCTCGTTCGAGGCGGTCTCATTCGAGGCGGTCTCATTCGGCGCGGTCTCATTCGGCGCGGTCTCATTCGGCACGATGCACGAACCTTTCGTGGAGAGGGGCGCGGCCCTCGGCGATCATGGCGGCGCCGTCCAGCGCGTCGCCGCGGGCGGGCACTGCTTCCAGTCCCCTGGTCTCGAGAGCGGACGAGACCGCAGCGCGGAACCCGTCGTGCGAGGTGAGGCCGCCGTGGAGCGCGACCACGGAGGAGCCTCCGGAGGCGGCGAGCGCGGTGTCGCCGAGAAGGTCGGCCGCGCTGTCGCGGATCGCGACGGCGACCGGATCGCCCTGGTCGGCACCGTCGAGGACGGCGGGCGCGAAGGTCGCGAGCAGCCGCGCGGGCGCGGCGGCGCCGCCGACCCAGGTGATCGGGGATTCGTCATCGCCGATGAGGAGCGCGAGCACATCGGTCAGCACGGTCGCCGGTCCCAGGCCGTCCCTGGCCCGGAGCACGGCGCGCACGCCCTCGCGGCCGATCCAGGATCCGCTGCCGAGGTCGCCGAGATCCGGACCCCAGCCGTCCACGCTGCGGTGCGCCTCGGCGCCGACGCCGAGCGCCACGGCGCCGGTCCCGGCGATGAGCAGCACGCCGGCTTCGCCGTCGAGGGCGCCGGCATGCGCCGTGACCACGTCGGACGTGACCGCCGCGGGAGCCCTGGTCGCGTCCGCGAGCGCGCGGGCGAGGGCTGCGGCCTCGACCGTGGCGTACATCGCGCCGGCCGCGCCGACCCCGATCCGCTCCGGACGGGCGTCGGCGAGCAGCGGCACGATCGAGTCCAGGGCGAGGGAGACGCCGTCGCGGGCCGCGAGCCCTGGCGCTCCCCCGCCCTCGCGGCGCACGGGCGCGCCGTCGATCACGAGGCGGGCGCGGCACAGCGACTTGCCGAGGTCGATCGCGGCCGTGCCGGAGAAGGTCATGCACCAAAATGTACGGGATCCGAACGATAGGGAAAAGCTCGCCCGGCGCGCCCGCCGCTCACTCAGGGCACGAGCACCATCGCGGCCATGACGATCAGCGAGATCGCCATCGCGACGCCCTCCGCCTCGAGGAGGATCCGTCCGCTGAGCGCCCCGCGACGCAGCACCGCCGCGCCGGCCCTGCCCGCTCGCTCGGGAACGGCGCCGTGCCGCACGCGCGGCCGCACGCGCGCGACGAGCATGAGGCCCAGGAGCACCACGACGCCGGCCGCCGCCGCGAGCGACATCGGCACGAGCGCGCCGTGCCCCGCGTGGCCTATCCCGGCGGCGGCCGGCGCGGGCGTCCCGACGCGCGCACCGAGCAGCGCCAGGGCGCAGACCGCCATCACCACGCATCCGAGCGCACGGTGGAAGCAGGCATCGGCGTGCGCGCGGCCGCGAGTGCCCACGACGCCGAGCATCGCCGAGGCGATCCCGGCGACCGCGACCAGCAGCAGGACACGGGCATCGCCGTCGCCCGCGCACAGCGCGACCATGCCGAGCGCCATCACCACCGCGCTCTGCCGCGCCTGCCACGGCACCGCCCCCGGCACCACGCCGCCGGCGACGAGGCAGCAGGCAGCGGCTGTGATCGCGGATCCGATCATCAGCAGCAACGCCGCCGCATGGAGCATGCGAACAGTGTTCTTGATCGCTCGCTCAAAAACAATACCCCGGGGAGGCATCGGATCCGCGACGATCGGGCCGGGTCTGCGCAAGGATGGACGCATGCCCAGAGTCGTCGACCACGACGCGCGCCGGCGCGACATCGCCGCCGCGCTCCTCGCCGTCGCCGCGCGAGACGGTCACGACGGCGTCAGCTCCCGCGCCGTGGCGCGTGAGCTGGGCGTCGCCGTCGGATCCCTCTGGCATTACTTCGACGGCTTCGACGACGTGATCCGCGCCGCGGCGGCCGAGGTCACCCGCCGCACCGAGGACCGGATCCGCACCGCGACCGAGGGCCTGCGCGGGCTCACCCGCCTCGAGGCGATCATGCGCGAGGTGCTGCCCGTGGACGCGACGACCCGCACCGAGGCGCACGTCGTCGTGGGCTTTTGGGGACGCCTCGCCTCGCTCACCCCCACCGCCGACGCCTCGGCGCCGACCATCCCCCTCTGGCGCACGGAGACGGCCGAGGCGCTCGAAGAGGCCGTCGCCGACCGCGAGCTGCGGCCGGACGCCCCGCTCGACGACATGCTGGCGCTCCTGCGCGCGATCACCTACGGGCAGCAGATCGTCGAGGTCGCCGAGCCCGCGGATCCCGCCGCCCACCTGCGCGTCTTCGCCGCGATCCTGGATCCCTGGCGGGCCTGACCGGCGACCGGCCCCCACAGAGCCCTCGCGAAAGCACCCATTGCGCCCGCGCCCCGGGCGGCATATCATCGACGCAACCCGTTTCTTGAGCGTTCGCTCAACTAAACCGCAGAGGTCGACGATGCCCCACCACGCCCCGCAGCCGATCACGCTCGACGCCATCCCGACGCCGCACCCGCTGGATCCGCTCACCGGTCCCGAGATCGCCGCAGCTCGCGCGATCCTCGCCTCGGCGGGCCTGCTCGGCGACACCGTGCGCGTGCCGATGCTGCTGCCCGACGAGCCGACGAGGGCCGAGCTCGCGGCCTGGGCTCCCGGCGCCCCGATCGACCGCCGCGTCGACGCCACCCTGCTCGACACCGCGACGGGCGTCGCGACCGAGGTCGTGGTCTCGATCACCCGCGGCGAGGTGCTGCGCGCCGAGCGCGTTCCGAACGACGCCCCGCCGTACGGCCAGCCGCAGTACCTGTTCGAGGAGTACGAGCGGGCCGAGGCGATCGCCAAGGCCTCGCCCGAATGGCGCGCCGCGATGGAGCGCCGCGGACTCGCCGAGCACATCGACCTCGCCTTCTGCGGGCCACTCGCCCCCGGCTACACCGGCCGCGCCGACGAGGTCGGGCGACGCGTGATCCGCTCGCTCACGTTCCTCCGCTACGACGAGCTCGACTCCCCCTGGGCGCACCCGGTCGAGGGCCTCATCGTGCACATCGACCTCACATCGGACAGCGTGATCCGCGTCGAGGACATCGGTGACGTCCCGGTGCCCGCGGGCCACGGCAACTACTACCCGGAGGTGCAGGGCGAGGCGCGCACGACCCTCAAGCCGATCGAGATCGTCCAGCCCGAGGGGCCGAGCTTCGCCGTGACCGGATCCCTCGTGGAGTGGGAGAACTGGTCGATGCGGGTGAGCTTCAACGCGCGCGAGGGCCTCGTGCTGCACGACGTGACCTTCGACGGCCGCCCCGTGCTCAACCGCGCGAGCGTGCCCGAGATGGTCGTCCCCTACGGCGACACCGCACCGGGACGCTTCTGGATCAGCTACTTCGACGCCGGCGAGTACCTGCTCGGCAAGAACGCGAACCACCTCGAGCTCGGCTGCGACTGCCTGGGCGTCATCCGCTACCTCGACGGCTACGTCGCCGATGACCAGGGCCATCCGGTGCGGATCCCGAACGTGATCTGCATGCACGAGGAGGACACCGGGATCCTCTGGAAGCACACGAACATCGAGGGCCGCTCCGACGTGCGCCGCGCCCGCCGCTTCGTAGTGTCGTACTTCTCCACGATCGGCAACTACGACTACGGCTTCTACTGGAACTTCGGCCTGGACGGCACGATCGAGGTGATCGCGAAGGCCACGGGCATCGTGTTCGTGGGCGCCGGCGAGCCGGGCGTCCCGCAGCGTCACGCCACCGAGCTCGCCCCCGGCGTGTTCGCACCGGTGCACCAGCACCTGTTCTGCGCGCGGCTCGACGTCGCGATCGACGGATCCGACAACCGCCTCGTCGAGGTCGACGCCGCGCGCGTCCCGATGGGGCCGGAGAACCCGTTCGGGAACGCGTTCAGTTGGACCGAGACCGCCCTCGGATCCGAGTCCGCCGCGCAGCGCGACGCCGACACCTCGGTCGCCCGGGTCTGGGAGGTGCAGAGCGCCTCGCACACGAACGCCGTGGGCCGCGCGACCGCGTATCAGCTCGTGCCGCAGCCGACCGCGCTGCTCATGGCGGATCCGGCGTCCTCCGTCGCGGCGCGCGCGGCCTTCGCGACCAAGCACCTCTGGGCCACCGCGCACCGCGAGGGCGAGCTGTGGCCCGCCGGCCGCTATCCGAACGCGCACCAGGGCGGATCGGGCCTGCCCGAGTACTCCGCGGGCGACGCCCCCCTGGATGGCCCTGACGGCGCCGACCTCGTGCTCTGGCACACGTTCGGACTCACGCACTTCCCTCGCCCGGAGGACTGGCCGATCATGCCCGTCGACACCGCGGGCTTCGCGTTCCGCCCCTACGGCTTCCTCGACCAGAACCCCGGCATGGACGTGCCGGAGTCGTCCCAGGCGCACGCCGCAACCGGATCCGCAACCGGTTCCGGTTCCGGTTCCGGTTTCGGGGCCGCCTGCTGCGGCGGCGGCGACACCTGCACCTGCGGTCACTGACCCCCCACCTTCGACCCCCACTTTCGAGTCGTCCCCGCCAGCGCACGCCATAGGCACCGCTGACGGGGACGACACGGGTTCGGGAATACCCCAGGGGGGTATTCCCGTTGGCTCCTTTCACGACGCCCGACCGGGCGTCCCGTCGAAAGGTCACCCGTGTCCACCACCTCCCCCACCGTCGCCCGCGCACGCACCGCGCCACGCGGCCTCGCCCTGTCGCTCATCGCAGCGGCGCAGTTCGTCGTGATCATGGACACGTCGATCATCGGAGTCGCGCTGCCGGACATGCGTCGCGACCTCGGCTTCTCCCCCGACGCGCTCTCCTGGGTCTTCAACGCCTACGTGATCGCCTTCGGCGGCCTGCTGCTGCTCGGCGGGCGTCTCGCGGATCTCTTCGGCGCGCGCCGGATGTTCACGACCGGATGGGCGCTCCTCCTCGCCGGGTCCGTGGCCGCAGGACTGGCGGGGAATCCCGCGATCGAGATCACCGCGAGGGCCGTGCAGGGCGCCGGCGCCGCACTCATCGCGCCCGCGGCGCTCACACTGCTCATGACGACCTTCGGCGGCACCCCGCAGCTCCCCCGCGCATTCGCGGTCTACGGAGCGGCGGCACCCATCGGCGGCACCGCGGGCGTCTTCCTCGGCGGCGTGCTGACGGAATACCTCGGCTGGCCGTGGGTCTTCTACGTCACGGTGCCGATCGCGCTCGCGATCCTCCTGCTGACCCCGCGCGCATTTGGACCCTCGCCGCGCAGCACCGGCCGCATCGACGTCCTCGGCGCCGTGACAGGCACGGCCGGCCTCGCCCTCACCGTCTTCGCGATCGTCCGGGCACCGGAGGCCGGCTGGGCCGACGCCGCCACGATCGCTCCGCTCGCCGTTGGCGTGGCCCTTTTGGTCGCGTTCGTGATCCGCCAGCTCCGCGCGGCCGAGCCGCTCCTGCGTCCCGGCCTGCTGCGGACGCCCCTCCTCGGCGGCGCCAACCTCGCCCAGCTGCTGCTCGGCGGCGCCTGGATCCCGATGTGGTTCTTCCTGAATCTGCACCTGCAGAACGCGCTGGGCGCCTCGGCCTTTGCCGCGGGCGCGGCGCTGATCCCGATGACCGCGCTCATCGTGATCGGGATGACCGTCGTCGCCCCGCGCCTCGCCGCGCGCTGGGGGACGCTGCCCATGGTGACCATCGGATTCGCGCTGCTCGCCGCGGGCGCGCTGTGGCTGTCCTTCGCCCGCTCCGGCGGCTCGTACCTCCTCGATGTGCTGCCGGCGTCGCTCGTCGCCGCGGCCGGCATGGCCTTCGCCTTCGTGCCGTCGTTGAGCACGGCGATCGCCAGCGCTCCCGTCGCGGAGTCCGGTGTCGCCTCGGGCCTCGTCAACACGAGCTACCAGGTCGGCTCGGCGCTGGGCCTCGCGGTGCTGTCCGCGGTGTCGAGCTCGGTCGGCGCCGCGAACGGGGACGCATCCGGCTTCTCGGCAGCGTTCGCCGGAGCAGCCGCGGTCGCCGCCGCGGGCGCGATCGCCGCACCGCTCACCCTGCGCCCCCGGCGCTGACGCCCCCTCTGCGAGCCCTCCACCTTCGAGTCGTCCCCGCCAGCGCGCCCTATAGCCTCCGCTGGTGGGGACGACTCGGAAGTGGGCG